>CACBYE010000003.1:97500-131024 GCA_902543375.1 uncultured Pelagibacteraceae bacterium | reverse complement strand
ACATATTCTTACGAAGACGGCTGGTCCTACCGTGCTACCAACGCACATAGCTGTTGTATCACAATTAGCTACCCAGTAACGCATACATTCTGAAACAGCATCCACAAGTGTTTGACTTCCTGAATAAACAGGTATGACTTCTGCTCCATTTTTTTTTATAGCTTTTACATTTGGTTGTTGTCTTTTGATATCTTTTGCTCCCATAAAAATTTTACATTTTAAACCAAATTTTTTTGCAGCCATACTTAACATTTTTCCAGCATATCCTGCACCTGTATCGCCAATTATAGCTTTTTTACCTGATCGTTTTGCCAATAAACAATGAACGGTTGCATTATATATCTTATGTGCACCTCCATTCGCATCTGATACTACTTTAGACCAAATTTGAGCTCCACCTACATAATTTGTTAAATTTTCTAATTTTATAAAACGGGTAGGGGTACCAATCCAATTTTTGAAATATTTATCTCTCTCAGCAAGAAATTTTTTATCTTTTTTAAGTTTATTGAATAAAATTTCTAAATCTTCGATTGGTTTTTTTAATGTTTCTGGTACGAAATTTCCTCCGAATTTTCCCCCCCAAAACCCAAGCTTATTCCCTTGATCAATTACTGGTATTTTTTTTTTAAGTATCATATTTTTGCAACTAAATTTAACAATTTATCAATTTTAATTATATCTTTTTTTCCATTTTTATCTTCCAGTGCTCCGCTTAAGTCAATTATGAAGTCTTTATTTTTAAAGTTTGGAATATCATCTATTTGTATATTTCCTGCAATCATTTTATCCAAATTTTTAGGAACCTTTTCTAGCAAACTGTGTTCAAAACTCTCAGATTTATGGTAACCTTTTGAGTCAAACAAAATTATATCTGAAACTTTTAGGTAATCTTTGTATCTAATTACATCCTCTTTATTAGAAACTGTAATTGCTGATATTATTTTAATTTTATATTTTGATTTAATTTCGTTTGTTCTTTCAGGGCTTACATCATAGAGTTGATAATAATCAAATTTAAAATTCTTTATTTTTTCTAAAATTTCATCATTAGGACTCACAAGGACTGATACAAATTTTACTTGTTTTTTATCAACATTCGTTAACTTTCTTAATTTTTTTAATTCAACATATCTTCTACTTTTTTTATAATTTGTTATGAAACCTATCATAGTGGGTCTATGATTATGATTTAAAATATCTTTTAAAATTTTATGATCCGAGACCCCGCAAATTTTTAAACCTTTCATTGATTTAAGTGGTCGATTAATTTTTGAATATTTTCTCTGATTTTACCTTTGGTGATATTTCTTCCTATCACTATCCAATCTGCGCCATTTTTATAAGCCTGTTTAGGAGTTAAAACTCTTTTTTGGTCATTTGTATTTGAATTAAATCTAATTCCAGGGGTAATGATTTCTTTTTTAAATATTTTTTTTACTATTTTTACTTCTTGTGCACTGCATACGATAGCATCTAACCCAGCTTTTTTTGCTAATTTAGCTTGGTGCAGTACTAATTTTTTAACCTCTTTATTAAATCCGATTTCTTTTAATTCTTTGTTGTCCAAAGAGGTTAGAATGCTAACACCAACTAGACGTATGGAACCTGAAACTTTTTTTGCCGCTTTAAGCGCCTGCAATCCAGAGCTTATATGAATTGTTAAATAATTAAATTTTAAATCCTTAATCGCTTTAATGGCTGACACACAAGTATTTGGTATGTCATGTAATTTTAGATCTGCAAAAATAACTTTTTTTTTTAGTTTTGATACAAAATTTCTACCATGTTTAGAATTTAAAAACTCTAACCCAAATTTATATCCAAATTTAAGCTTAGTATTAGAGGAATGTTTAATTATTTTTTTAATTTTAGAAATATTAGTGCTATCACAAGCAACAAATATTTTACTTTTTTTCATTATTTAAAATTTTAAACAAATCTTTAGACATTTTGAAGTTAATTGTTTTTCTTTCAGGAGTATCAACCTTTTCATTAGTTTTAGGGTTTCTAGAGATCCTAGCTTTTTGAATTTTACTAGAAAACATACCAAAACCCCTCAGTTCAACACGATCACCTCTTTTCAAGCTTCTTTTTATCTCATCAAAAATAATATTCATAAATTTTTCCAAATCTTTTTTTAAAAAATTTGGGTAATTTTTTGAGAGTTGTTTCAGGAGATTGGATTTTACAATAGCCAATTTTAATATTTTAAAATTTGTTTTATTTTTTATTCTTCTTATCAAGTTTACTTGATAGGGATGAAAAAGGTAGGTTTTTTCCAGAATCTTCAGCTCCATATTTTTCTAAAGCTTCTTTTTTTTCTAATTCCTCTAATAATTTAATACTTAAAGCTACCTTTCTTTTATTAATATCTAAATCCGATATCGCGCAATCAATTCTTTCACCCCCAGTGAATCTTGATGGCCTTGCATCAGCACTATTGATTGCTATCTGGTTTTTTTTGATTATAAAGTCCATTTCGCATTCTTCCGGTCTCACAATCAATCCCTTATTATCTGATGAAATAATTTTTACGGTGATTATTTGATTAACTTTTTTATCTTTAAACCAATCAAATGGATCAGATTGTGTTTGCCTTAAACCTACTCTAATTTTTTGTTCAGACGTTTTTATCTCCAAAACCTTAACTTTAATTTTGTCTCCTTTTTTGTATTTTTTTAATTCTTCCTCCCCATTATTTAGATAGGTTAGATCATTACAATGAAGAAACGCATCGATTTCTAAACTTTCTACACTTAAAAATAATGAATATTCATTTTTATTAACCACGACACCTTCAACAATGGTTCCAACCGGAAACTTTTTTTCGAAAACTTCGAAGGGATTTTCTTTTGTCAGTCTGTGCGAGATTGCAACACGTCTTTTGTCTTTGTCAATTTCAGTTATTACACAATCAATTTCATCACCCACTTTAAACATTTTTTTTGCTGAAATATTTTTTTTCGTCCAACTTAATTCACTTGAGTGTAATAAAGTTGTAAGCCCAGGCTCTAGTTCACAAAATGCACCAAAATCCATAATCTTAACCACTTTAACTTTATAGATTTTTTCTAGTTCATAATTTTCAATGTGTTCAAAGGGATCTGGGGATAATTGTTTTACTGAACAGCCTACTTGAAGCTTTTCTTTATCAACACTTATAACTTTTAGATCATGTTTTTCTCCGATATTAAATACTTCATCAGGATGATTTACTCGGCTGTATGAAATTTCTTGTAAGTGAACTAGTACATCTAGCTCATTATTAACATTAAAAAAACATCCAAAGGAGCTATAACCTTTGACCTCAGCATTTTTTATTATGTCTCCAATTTTATATTTTTCTATAATTTTAGCCTTATCTTCTTTTTTAAAAGAGGAAATAATTTCTCGTCTAGAGACGCATGCGTTTCCTCTTATCTTATCTAACTTTATTAATGCAAACTTTTGTGGTTCATTCATAAGATGACTTATATCCTTAAGAGGTTTATCACTAATTTGCGAACCAGGAAGAAACATGAGTGAACCTGTATCTAAATGTTCGACTATGCATCCACCTTTACATTTAGAGACAATTTTGCCCATAATTGGTTCTTTTTTTTCATAAGCTTCAACAAGTTTATCCCAGCCCTTAATTTTAAGTGCTTTACTTGCAGAGACAATTACTTCTCCATTCTTATCCTCAATTTTTTCTAAAAGAACTGAAATTTTTGATCCTACTTTTATGTTATCCGATAAACCCATGCTTTTAAGTTCGTTAATATCTAGAACTGGTTCACTTTTTAGACCTTCAACAAATAAAAATACAAATTTTTCAGTTATTTTGTTTACCTTACCTTCAATAACTTTACCCTCTTCAATAGTATTCTTTGAAAGCTGACTATTTAATAACTTTTCAAATTCTTTTGAGGCTGGATTTGTAAGGTCTTTATATATTTCCATTAATTATGTTAATTAAATTATTTTAAAAACAACGAACTTTTAGATAAAATTGTGATTTTAATCAAGATTGAATTTCAGCTAAATTATGTTGAATTATTCAACAAATTCAACGAATTCTTTATTTTCAGTGATTTTCAATATTTATGAATTAATATTTTACGTCAGCACCAAGATAGTTCATCATCTTTAAGAAAGATGGGAATGAGGTATTAATCGAGTCTTTATCATGTATTTGCCATTCACCTCCAAAGGAGAGAGCTGCAACAACACTAGTCATAAAAACTCGATGATCTTTCAAAAAATTTTTAACTATAACCTTGTGGTTAATCTTTAAATTTGGGTTGCCATAAATTTTGATACTATGACTTGTTGCAATATTTTTAATTCCCATTTTATTTAATATTTTTGAACCCCATTTTAACCTTGGACTCTCTTTTTCATTTAATTCAGATAAATTTTTGAAATAAGATATTCCTTCTGCTTTAGCTGCCACTAAAAAAATCAATAAAAATTCATCTATAGCAGCACTATTAAATTTTGCTGGACAATTAATAGATTTGAATTTTTTTGAGCTCTGAATGATTAAATCAGCTACTTTCTCACCTTTATAAACTCTTATATTTTTTTTTTTAATTTTTACATTCATCATTTTTAGAATGGTTATAATACCTGTTCGAGAGGGATTAATATTTATGTTTTTTATCCTCAATTTAGAATTTTTTGACAAAGCTGTTAAAACAATAAAAAAGGAACTTGAGCTTATATCTGATGGTATTTTATAGTTAATTGCTGGTATCTTTTTTTTTCCTTTAATTTTAATTAAGTCGTAATTTTTTTTTTTATCAATTTTTATAGGTATCTTTAAATGTCTAAAAAGCAACTCAGTATGGTCCCTCGATTTTTTTGCCTTAATAGTTGTTTCACCATTGGTGTTTAATGCTGCAAGCATAACCGCACTTTTACATTGAGCAGATCCTTTATTTTCATGATAACTTATAGGCATAGCTTCATCAGTTCCTTTTATAACTATTGGGAGTTTGCCGAAATTAGTTTTAAATCTTGCTCCAAATTTTGCTAACGGTTCCGAAACTCTCAAAAAATCCCTTTTAGATAAACTTCTATCACCTTTTAGCTCAACATTATTTTTGGAATGCACCAAAAGACCCATTATTAGTCTTCCTAAAGTCCCAGAATTTCCAGCATTTAATGATAATTTTTTTTTATATTTAAAACCATTTAAACCTACGCCATATATTTCACAAAATTTTTTTGTTAACTTTATTTTCACCCCGAGTTTTTTAAGACAACTTAAGGTGCTAATAACATCTTCTGATATTAATAAATTATAAGACCTACTTTTATAAAGAGACTGAGAAGCCAACAAAGCCCATCTGATTGACAAGCTTTTATCACCCACAGTAATTAAATTTTTATTAAATTTTTTAATCTTTTTTTTTATTTTAATGAAAGACATTTTTAGTTGATTTTAAATGAGTCACCAAAATATGCATTTTTAGCATCTATATTCTTTATAAGATTATTTGGAGTATCTTTGGCAATTACTTTACCGTTTGATAACACGATTGCTAGATCAACACATGATAATAGGTCTCTTGCTTGGTGGTCACACAAAATAATTGAAATATTATTTTGTGTCTGCAAATCTACAATAATTTGTTGAAGACTTTTTATAGTCATTATGTCTAAGGCTGCAAATGGTTCATCTAACAATAAAATTCTAGGGTTGCTTAATAGAGCCAAACATATCACCAGACGTTTTTTCTGCCCACCTGATAAAAATTCAGCTTTAATATTTTGTAAAGACTCAAGTTCAAACTTTGAAATTAATAAATTTATTCTTTCATCTCTTAATTTACTATCCGCAATTACCATCTCACTAATTGCTTTTAAATTTTCTCTTAAAGTAAGATCATAAAAATATCCCCCATGCTGTGGAACATAGCCAATTTTGTATTTTTTAGTTCTGTGAAAAATTGGTTCATTGGTTATGTTTTCTTGTTCTATAAAAATTGAACCATAATTAGGTTTGAGTAATCCTATAATAATATTAAAAATTGTCGACTTACCAACACCATTAGGGCCAAGTAATCCTAAAATTTCTCCTTGATTTAGACTAAAATTTAAATCTTCAAATATTTTTCTTTTTCCAAAATAAATTGATACTTTATCGAGCTTAATAAGCTCTTTTTTTTGTTTAAAATTTTTAATTCGAAATTTTTTGATTATTGCCATAGTTAGTATTTTCCTGATATTTGAACATTATCATTTTTATTAACCATTGAAATACGCATTTTTTTTCTTAAATAGTCCAATTCAATTTTGTCAGCATAAATTTTTGTATTGCTATTCATATAGTAAACATTCTCAATTATTTCTATTAAATTTTGTGAGAAATTAAGTTTTACTATTCCGGCCTTGATTATTTGGTCGGTATATTCAATATTTACGTTGTCTTTAAATACTGTATCGTTGTTCGCTTTATTATAATTTGCAGACTCAGAATATATTATTATTACCTCATTGTCTTTTCGAATTATTTCTGCATTGACTTTAAAAAGAATAATATTATCTGATTCACCTTCCTCAATTTTAGCTGATTCCGCATTAATTATATAAGTATTACCAATTAAGTCTTGAGATACATATCTTAAACTCTCAATTAAATTTGACCCATCAATTTCGTTTTTATTATCTAAATTTTTTTTATCTATTGTCTTCTCAGCTAAATCAATTTTTACCCTAAAAAATTTTTGATAAAAGAATACAGAAGATAGAAACAATAAGATTATTAATGATAACTGTAAGCCCTTTTTTTTGTCCATTTAATCAGTAAATTTTATTTTCTAAAATATTATGAACGTGTATGATTCCTATTGTATTTGATTTTTTTTTACCATCGTAAACACATAGCGAGGTAATTTTATTTTCATTCATAATTGATAGTGCTTTTGTTACCAACGTATTCTTTTCAATTTTTATAGGATTTTTTGTCATAACATTTCTTACTTTTAATAAATCAAAATTAATTTTTTTTGAATTAAACCTTCTAATTTGACCATCTGTTATAATTCCTGTTGTGTGCTTCTTTTTGTTTCTAACTATTAATGTCCCTAATTTTTTATCAGTCATAATTTTGAGTGCTTTAATCATTAATATATTCTCGTTAATAAATGGTATTTTATTATTGGTTAGCATGAGATCCTCGACAGTTTTTAATTTTTCTCCAAGACTCCCAGATGGATGGAATTTTTTAAAATCTAGATTATTAATTTTTTTTTTTTTTAAAGTCGATACCGCCAAAGCATCCCCTAAGCTGAGTTGATTGATTGTGCTTGATGTTGGAACCATATCTAGTCCAGCTTCTTTCACCTCTGGAGTAAATAAACCTATATCACTGTTTTTGTATAAATCAGAATTTTTTTTAGAAGTGACGCCGATTAATAAAATTTTATTTCTATTAGCATAGTTAATAATATTTTTTAACTCAATGGAATTACCAGAATAACTGATTAAAATAAGAATATCCTTTTTTGTGATACTTCCTAAGTCACCGTGAGAACAATCGTTTGCTGACAACGAAAAAGATGGAGTACCAACAGAAGATAAAGTAGCAGATATTTTATTAGCAATGATTCCGCTTTTTCCAACTCCACATAAAATGACTTTGGATTGACAATTTACTATTGCAGTGACTGCTTTGTCAAAATTTTTATTAATTGAATTTTTTAGTTTCTGAAGAGCTTTAATTTCTAAATTTATAACATTCTTGGCTATATTTTTATAATTTACTTTTTTCATTAATGAGCCCAAATATCTTCTTTGAATAAAGCTAGATCTAAATCAACTCTTGTTTTTAAAAATTTCAAACACTCTTGATATAGTTCTATTCTATTTTCCCTTTTGAGAATTTTATTAAGCTCCTCATTAATTTTATGAAGGTAAATGACATCGTTAGCACAATATTTAAGCTGACCCTGAGAAAGTTCTCCACCAAAATCTGTTGTTTGAAATTGTTTACTAATATCAATATTCATAAATTCTTTAATCAATGTTTTTAATGAATGACTATCTGAAAAAGTACGTGCGATTTTAGATTGGATTTTTGTACATTCAACATTGTTCACGTCTGTCTTAAGATAATACTTGATATGAGCAAGGTCACTTCTTGCAAAGTGAAAAATTTTTTTTACGTTCTTGTCGCTTAATATTTTAATTAAATTAGGTGCATTATATTTACTCCTATCCAACTGAACTATATGAGCATCAGAATTTCCTGAGGAAATTTGAATTAAACACAATGGGTCACGTTTAACATTTAGACCCATGAATTCACCATCTACAGCTATTGTGTTGCCCAAATTTAGATTCTCAGGTATATCAGCTTTGTATAACAGTATATTATTACTCATTTTAAAACATATATATATGAAAGCAAAAAATTGTCTAATTTTTGGTGGAAGTGGTCAAATTGGAAGTAACTTGATTAGAAAACTTACTAAAAATAACATTAGAGTGACAGTGGTTACAAGGAATATTCATCAAAAGGGTATAAAAATTAAAACCCAAGCTAATGCTGGATTTATTGAAATTATCGAGTCTAAAATTTTTGAAGAAGACAAAATAGAAAAATTATTTAGTTCAGCAGATTATTGTATAAATTTAATTGGTATTCTGTATGAAAAAAAGGGTGGAAATACTTTTAAAAATATTCACACAGTTTTTCCAACTCTTTTAGCTAAACTTTGTAAAAAATATAATTTGAAACATTTTATTCATTTATCAGCATTGGGTGTTAATGAAGCTGTGGACTCTAAATATGCTATTTCAAAACTTGAGGGAGAAAAAGGTATTTTAAATAATTTTACCAAAACCACTATATTGAGGCCTTCTGTGGTTTTTTCAAATTCTGATAATTTTAGTACACAATTTATGACATTATTAAATAGATTACCTTTTTTTCCTCTTTACTATTCAGGAAAAACAAAGTTTATGCCAATACATTGTTCTGATTTAACTGATATAATTTACTACGTGTTACAAAATGAAACTAACTCTCAAATCATTGAGTGTGTGGGCCCTGAAACCCTCTCTTTTAAGGAAATCTTAGATATACTTCTTCGCCTTATCGGAAAAAAAAGACTTTTAATACCTTTACCATTAACTTTAGCAAGCGTATCTGCAAAATTTTTTCAACTATTTCCAAATCCACTTCTAACTGAAGACCAATTAAGATTACTAAAATATGACAATGTTCCTTCAGGCAAATATAAAACTAATTCAGATATAGGTCTGCCAAGCAAACTCTTATTTAAGGACGAGGTAAAAAGATATTCTTTTATGTGGCGAGATGGTGGAGAGTTTTCGACTGAAAAATATAATTAAATGATCCTAAATTATATTTAATTTAGTTATAAAGAGTTAATTTTTTTTTCATTATATTCTTGAATTTCTTCTTTATCTTTGTCATTAGAATCATCTTTTTTACCTTTAGGTTGGTATGCGTACAACAAATGAAGCTTGCAATATGAAAAATCTTTCAAAGAAGATCTTCCACAAAAATAAAATGTTTTCTCATCAGGATGACCGATAGGCCATTTGCAAGAATTTTCGTCTAATTCCTCAAGCTGTTTAGGATTTTCAGGCTCAAA
The DNA here is from genome assembly GCA_902543375.1 of uncultured Pelagibacteraceae bacterium. GTDB lineage: Bacteria > Pseudomonadota > Alphaproteobacteria > Pelagibacterales > Pelagibacteraceae > Pelagibacter. The sequence goes on along the minus strand of CACBYE010000003.1, from coordinate 121,410 downwards.
ATCTTTTTCTATAATAAGAGATTTAAATTTACTTTTTCTTCCTCTTTTTAGTTTATCTAAATTGTTTTGATTATTTGATGTTATCCTATTGCCAATGTTTGCGGCTCTTGTTTTAATTTTTGCAGATAAATTTAATCTATGAGCTTTTCCAATTACTGCATTTCGACTTATACCACCAATAATTTCAGCAATTTGACTTGCAGTATTTCCTTTACCCCATAACTCTTTTAATTTTGAGACTTTTTCATCATTCCAGCTCATAATATATCAATATATTGTGTTACTTTATATTACAAACACAATATAGGACTTATAATAAAAGAATAACAAGTAATTATTTAAGGTTATTAACAAAAATACCAGAAAAATTTTTCAATCTCCACTTGTGTCAATATATCTTAAGAATATAGATGTGTATAAATAAATTATTTTATGAGTTATTTAGCAAAAAACTATAATAGAAAAAATATCTCTTTTAAGTATGGAAGAGGAAGTTATCTATACTCAATTGATAATAAAAAATATTTAGATTTTGTTCAAGGTATTGCAGTAAACTCTTTAGGTCACGCACATCCCCAATTAGTAAAAACTATAAAGAAACAATCAAAAAAGCTTTGGCATGTTTCTAATGCTTTTCTAATTCCAGAAGGAGAAGAGTTAGCCAAAAAGCTTTGTCAAAAAACATTTGCTGATTATGTAATGTTTCAGAATAGTGGTGCAGAAGCCACGGAGGCTGCAATAAAAGTTGCTAGAAGGTATTTTTATTCTATTGGTAAAAAAAATAAAAACGTAATTTTGTGCATAAAAAATTCATTTCATGGCAGAACACTAGCAGCAATTTATGCCAGTGGTTCAAAAAAAATGACAGAAGGATTTGGGCCTAAAGTATCTGGATTTAGTCATTTTACTTTTGGAGATCATAAATCTTTAAGAAAAAAAATAACTAATAGAACAGCAGCAATCATGGTTGAGCCTATAATGGGAGAAGGGGGTATTAAAGAGATACCTGACTGGTGTTTGAAAGAGTTGAGAAAATTATGTAACAAAAAAAAGATATTATTGATTTTAGATGAGGTTCAATGTGGAATTTCTAGAACTGGTAATTTTTTTTCATTTGAAAAATCAAAAGTAAAACCTGATATAGTCCCTATTGCAAAAGGAATAGGAGGGGGTTTTCCTATAGGTGCTGTTTTGATGAATAAGAAAGTTGCGTCCTCAATGACTCCTGGTACACATGGATCTACTTTTGGGGGTAATCCTCTAGCAATGGCTGTGGGCAATACTGTGATGGACATAGTTTCAAATAAAAAATTTTTAAAAAATATAAGAGATTTATCTGAATATTTTTTGTCAAATTTAAATATTATTAAATATCAGTACCCTAATATTATAAAAAATATAAGAGGAAGAGGATTTTTGATTGGAATACAACTTTATAAAGATCAGACCGCTTTTATTAAAAAATTAATGGATCATAAACTATTGACCATACGTGCATCAGAAAATATCGTACGTATTTTACCGCCATTAAATGTAAAAAAAAATGAATTGAATAAGGCTCTTAAAATTATCAAGAAAGTCTGCGGAGAATTGAAATAAAGTGAACCATTTTATAAATTTAAAAGATATTTCTGCAATAGATCTTAGGAAGATACTAATTGATGCAAAAAAGAGAAAGAGTTTAAGAAAAAATTTAAATAATCTCGATATTGATAGTGGAGCTCCTTTAAAAGGGAAGTTGTTAATACAAATGTTTGAAAAATCAAGTCTTAGAACAAGAATAAGTTTCTATTTAGCAATAAAGCAACTTGGAGGAAGCACTTTGACATTAAGACCTGATGAATTACATTTATCCAAAGGAGGTGAAAGTATAGAGGATACAGCAAAAATTATTTCAAGCTTTGGAAATGCTTTTATGTTAAGAACTGAAAGTGATAAAAAGCTGGAGGAATTTAGAAAATATTCATCAATACCTATTATTAACGGTTTAAGCCCTAATTCACATGCTACCCAAATACTATCTGATGTTTTTACTATTGAGGAAATAAAAAAAAAATCAATTTCTAATTTAAAAATCGCTTGGATTGGTGACTCTAATAATGTTCTTAATTCTCTTATCTCTGCATCAATCAAATTCTCTTTTAAATTAAATATTGGTTGTCCAAATTTATATCAACCCAATAAAAAGATGCTTAAATATATAAAAGCTAATAGAAATAAAATCTTAATTTTTAATGAATCAAAAAAAGCAGCCAGTGGAGCAGATGTTATTATTTCAGACAAAGTTATATCTATGAATGATAAGGGAAATAAGCTCAAAAAATTAAGACATTTTAAAAAATTTAGAATTAATAAAGAATTAATGAAATACGCAAAAAGAGATTGCATTTTTCTTCATTGTTTACCCAGAGGTAATGAAGTTGATGACGAAGTATTTTTAAGCAGCCAATCTAAGGTTTGGCAACAGGCTATTAATCGCGTCCATGTTCAAAAATCTATATTACTTTATTGCTTTGGAAAACTAAGGTAACTGCAAAGGGCTATCAGAATTCTGATTTAAGTATAATATAACTGAAGCTCTGTCTTTTTCTTTTCTTAAACCAGCAAAAGCCATTTTTGTTCCCTTGATCCATTTAGCAGGTTTTAAAAGATATCCATTTAGCTCTTCAAAAGTCCATTCTTTTTCGTATCCCGAAAGGGCTTTTGAATATTTATAACCATCAACTATTCCAACTTTTCTTCCCACAACATTATATAAAGCTGGACCAATGTTGTTTTTGCCTCCCTTAACTATTGAGTGACAGGCAGCACATTTTTTAAAAACCTTCTCACCTAATACAGGATCTCCCATAGCCATTAGAGATGCTATATCCACTTTTTCTTCTGTTGTTTTAGGTGCTGTTTGAGCGCTAGTTAATACTGGCTGTTCCACATCTACTGAATAGCCTGGTGTCTCAGGTTTTTCGACATAAAAAATAATATTTGATAGCTTTCCTATACCAATTACTATGAGCGCCACCATTAATACTGCTGCTATTATTTTGTTAATTTCAAAAGAATCCATATGTAAAAAAATATTTGAAGATATAGCACTATAAATATAAAATTGCTCATACTTTTAATGTACAATTTTGCCTCTGTTTATGTTGTAATAATATATAAAAAAAATTAATGAAGACTCTAGTTTTAATTCCCTCGAGGTTGTCAGCTACAAGATTACCAGGTAAACCTTTGTTAAAAATCAATGGATTATCTATTATTTCTCACGTTTTCAAAGCAGCACAAAAAGCAAATATAGGAGAAGTGTATGTTGCAACAGAAGATCAAGAAATTGCCAATGACGTAAAAAAAAATGGTGGTGAGGCAATTTTAACAAGTAACACTCATAAAACGGGGACAGATAGGATTTATGAGGCTATTAAAAAACTTGGGAAAAAAGATGTTGAGTTGGTAATGAATCTTCAAGGAGATGAACCATTAATGAATACAGATGATATTAAAAACTTAAACAAACTGATGATTAAGTTTAAATGCAATTTTGGCACTTTAGCGTCTAAAATTGCAGATGAAAAAATATTAGAAAATGAAAATATTGTGAAAGTAATGACAGAAGAAATCTTAAATGAATCAAATTTTCCGTTAGCGTTAAGATTTAAAAGAAGGTTAGATAAAAATGATAGTCGTATTTATCATCATCTTGGCATTTATTGTTATAATTTAGATACATTAAATAAATTTATTTCTATTAAGCAGTCTCATAACGAAATTAAAAATAAATTGGAACAGTTAAGAGCTATTGATAATGACATGAGTATTAATGTTGCTTTAGCAAAATCATCACCAATTGGAGTGGATACAAAGGAGGATTTTATAGCTATAAAAAAAATTATGGAATATAAATCATAATGAATAAAATTTACTTTCAAGGAACTTTTGGAGCTTATTCACATCTAGCAGCCCTATCAGCTGACCCTAATGCTGAAGTAATTCCATGTAAAACTTTTGATGAATGTTTTACAAAAGCACTAAAAGATACAAAATCAAAAATAATTATTCCCGAGTCAAATAGGATTACTGGCAATATAGGAATTGAATATTTGATATTCGAATACAGATTAAACATTTATGCTGAATATTTTCAAAAAATAGAACATAATTTATTAGGTTTACCAGGAACAAAAGTTTCTGAAATTAAAGATGTTTATTCTCATGCTCAAGCACTTTCACAATGTTCAAAATTTATTAAATCTAATAATTTTATTGAACATGTCAGAGCAGATACTGCTGGCTCAGCAGAAATGATCTCTAAAGCTAAAAGTAAAGAGATGGCAGCTATTGCCTCCTCTTTAAGTGCAACAACATATAATTTAGATATTATTAAAAAAAATATTGAAAACGAAAAAGGAAATTTAACAAGATTTTTAATAATGGGAAAGGATGTGTCACAGCCTGAATTTGGTAATAAAAAATATATAACTTCTTTTTTATTTAAATTGAAAAGTAAACCCGCTGCTTTGTATCAATCATTAGGTGGATTCGCAATCAACGGAGTTAATTTGACTAAGCTTCAAAGTTATCCTGAAAAAAATTCATTCGACTCATTTTTCTTTCTATGTGATCTTGATGGCCACATAGAAGATACTAGGGTTCAAAAATCACTGGAAGATCTTGGATTACATTGTCAGGATTTTCACGTTCTAGGTGTTTTTGAAGCTGACAAACAAAGAGAAATTAATAAATAACTTTCTTGTAGATAAGAAATTATTACTGTTATAATAGATTGTGGAGGCTAGAGGTGGATGCTGCTTGAATCCGACCAGATCTTAACAGAAGCAGTCGTAGAGACAGTTATTCAGGTTCTAGTCTCCTAGACCTATAAATATGAACAACAATTCTAACGTATTGGCTTTAAAATATAGACCACAAACTTTCGAAGATCTTATTGGTCAAGAGGTGATTACTCAAACAATAATAAATTCGATTAAGGCTGATAAGATCCCGAATGCATATTTATTCACTGGAATTAGAGGCATAGGTAAAACGACTATTGCAAGAATTATTGCTAAAAATCTAAATTGCCTGAATGGAATAGACAACAAATGTAAAGTTAAATGTAATAATTGTGAGGCAATTACTAATTCAAATCATATTGACGTCTTGGAAATGGATGCAGCAAGTAAAACTGGAGTCGACGATGTAAGAGAGTTAATTGAGTTTTCAAGATATGGGCCTACGTCTTCTAAATATAAAATTTTTATTATTGATGAGGTTCATATGTTAAGTAAACAAGCATTTAATGCCTTATTGAAAACACTGGAGGAACCTCCTGAATATCTAAAGTTTATTTTTGCAACAACAGAAATAAAAAAGATTCCTATAACAGTGATTTCGAGATGTCAAAGATTTGATTTAACTAGAATTAAATCATCTGAGCTTTTAAAATTTATTAAAGATATTAAAGATAAAGAAGGTGGAAAAGTCAGTGATGACGCTCTTAAATTAATAGTGAAAATTTCAGAGGGGTCAGTGAGAGACGCCCTATCTCTTTTAGATAGAGCTTTATTAACACTAGACTCAAATGTTGAATTAGATTTAAAGTCTGCCCAAAAAATTTTTGGTTTTTTTGATAAATCACAGCTAATAGAATTATTTGAATTTATTTTAAAAGGAAAGGAGTCAAAAGTTGTAGAAATTTACAGAAAGATTTATGATCAGGGTATTGAACCAAAAGTTTTCATAAACGATTTTCTAGAATTATTATACTACTTTAAGAATATCAATTCATTAACTTTAGAGGGCACTAATTTTTCTTTAAATGACGAGGAATTTAGAAGAATTAAAAATTTGTCAGATCAAATAGATTCAAAAGTATTAATATTATTTTGGCAATTTACAATTTCAACACTTGATGAACTTAGCGTTGTTTCAAATCAATATCTTTCAATTGAAATGTTTTTAATTAGATTGATGCATTTAGGTTCAATAAAATCGAATGATGAGCAAGATATAGATATGGATAATTCTTTAAAAACAATTGAAACCAAGGAGCAATCTAAAACTGTAAATCAAATTAAAAATATATCTCAAGAGGAAAAAAGTAAACCAGAAATACAAACAGAAATAAAGTCAGAAAAGAAATCACTCATTAAGTCATTGGAGGAATTGATAGCAGTTTGCTCAAAACATAGAGAAGTAAAATTAAAATACGAGTTAGAAAAAAATGTAAATCTCGTAAAATTTGAAAAAAATTTAATTGAAATATCTTTTAACGAAAGTTTAGATAAAAATTTCGTGAAAGATCTTTCTTCAAAACTTTTTGAATGGACTGGTGAAAGATGGATTATTACTTTTAGTCAACTCAAAGGTGAGATTTCAGTTGAAAACAAAAAAAAGGATTTGAAAAAATTGATAATTGATAAATCAAAAAAATCTCAGATTTATCAGGATGTATTAAAAAATTTTCCTGATGCCGAATTGATAGATGTAGATTTAAATGGTAAGGAGAACAGCAATGACTGATTTTACAAAAATTTTAGATAAAGCAAAAGAATTAGAACTCAAAATGAAAGAGAGCCAAAAAAAAATTAAAGAGATTAAAGTAGAGGGAATTTCAGGATCAAATTCGGTTACAGTAACACTTGATGGAGAAGGAGAAATGCAATCCATCCAGCTATCAGAAGAAATCCTGAAAGAGGAAAGAAATATAATAGAGGATCTAATCGTTGCAGCTCATAACAACGCCAAATCTCAAATCAAAGTTAAAACTACAGAAGAAATTTCAAAAGCAACTGGGGGATTTGGAATACCTGGTTTTAAGTGGCCTTTGTAGTAGATGCAAAATATTTCTGAAATAGAAGAATTAATTAAACTTATTTCTAAACTTCCAGGTTTGGGGCCTAAATCAGCAAAAAGAATAGTACTTAAGTTAATTAATAATAGAGATGAATTGGTAAAGCCGTTAGCAAAAACTTTAGTGGAAGTGTATAAAAATGTTTCTAGATGTAAAATTTGTGGGATATTAAAATCTAGTTTATTAGAGTGTAATTATAATAATTGTAAAATTGTAGAAAAAAAATACGAGAAAATTTGTGTAGTTGAAAATATCTCTGACCAATGGAGCATAGAAAGTTCTAATATATATAAAGGTTATTACCACATTTTAGGCGGTAATATTTCTTCAGTTGGTAAAAAAAAAGAAGACTTATTAATTAATTCATTAGTAGAAAGAGTAAAAAAAAATAAAATAGATGAAGTCATTTTAGCAACAAGTGCGACCGTTGAAGGTCAAACCACTGCTTATTATATCCAGGATAGTTTAAAGGATATTGAAGTAAAGATTACAAAATTAGCCCAAGGACTACCAATTGGAGGTGAAATAGAAAATCTCGATGATGGCACACTTATTTCTGCTTTTAAAAACAGGTCAAAACTCAATATTAATTCTACTTAATTTTTTTTTTTAAACGATTTGTATGGAGAAGTGGCTCTGTATAACCTGATGGTTGATCAATACCTGTAAAAATTAGTTCACATGCAGTTTTAAATGCAATAGACCTCTCATAGTCATCACTCATTTTAATATATTTAGGGTCTTCTTTATTTTGCTCATCAACAATTTTTGCCATCTGCTTCATTATTTCTATAACCTGAAGTTTTGTTGTCACTCCATGATGAAGCCAGTTCGCAATATGTTGAGATGAAATTCTTAAAGTAGCTCTGTCCTCCATTAATCCAATATTATTTATATCTGGTACCTTTGAACAACCTATTCCTTGATCGATCCATCTAACAACATATCCTAATAATGTTTGAGCAGAATTTGATATCTCTTTATTTATATCATCAACAGACCAATTTGGTCTATCGGCAATAGGGATAGTCAATAAGTCATTTAATTTTGCTTTATCCCTTCCAAGTAATTTTTTTTGAATATCAAAAATATTTATTTCATGGTAATGAAGGGAGTGAATAGCAGCTGCAGTTGGAGATGGTACCCAAGCACAATTAGCACCTGCTTTTAGATGATCAGTTTTTTGTTCTAACATGTCTTTCATTCTGTCAGGCATTGCCCACATTCCTTTTCCTATCTGAGCTTTGCCAGACAAACCGCAAGCTAAACCTACATCTACGTTATTATTCTCATATGCTCGTATCCATTTTGAAGATTTCATATCCCCTTTTTTGATCATAGGTCCTGCCTCCATTGATGTATGCATTTCATCTCCTGTGCGATCGAGGAAACCAGTATTTATAAAGAAAACTCTATTTTTTAAAGTCCTTATGCACTCTTTGAGATTTGAAGAAGTTCTTCTCTCCTCATCCATGATTCCAATTTTACAAGTATATTTTTTTAAACCTAGAACCTCCTCAACTTTTGTAAAAATTTCATTAGTAAATGCAGTTTCATCTGGTCCATGCATTTTTGGTTTCACTATATAAATTGAACCACTTCTTGAATTTCCTTTTTTTTTAAAGTCATGAAGAGCGGCCGCTGTAGTAATGAAAGCATCCATTAAACCTTCAGGAATTTCACTTCCATCATTCAACAATATTGAGGGATTTGTCATCAGATGGCCAACGTTTCTGATGAGCAATAAACTTCTACCATGTAATTTTAAACCCCTGCCATCTTTTGAAATATAACTTCTATTCGGATTTAGTTTTCTTTCGAGTGTTTTACCTTCTTTTTCAAATTGACTAGTCAGGTCACCTTTCATTAATCCAAGCCAATTTCTATAGCATAGTACTTTGTCCTCTGCGTCCACTGCAGCAACACTATCCTCATTGTCACAAATTGTTGATATAGCTGACTCTAGAATAATGTCACTTATGCCAGCGTGATCTTGTTGGGCACTGAATGCTCTTGGATTTTTCAAAATCTCTATATGAAGATTATTATTTTTTAGAATTATTGCTGATGGATTGTCAGCTTCACCTCTGTGTCCAATAAATTTGTTTTCGTCTTTTAAAGTTGTTACATCAATTCCTTTTAAAACATTTAATTTCCCATCCTGAATGGCAACCCCTGTAATTTTCTTCCAACTAAAATCCCTCAAAGTAAAATATTTATCCAAAAATTCTCTTCCATATTTTATTACAAGTGTCCCACGTTCAGGGTCATATCTTCCTGAGGTGGAAGCACTATCCTCCGACTCCTCAATAACATCAGTGCCATACAAGCTATCATACATACTCATCCATCTTGCATTTGCAGCATTTAATGCATATCGAGCATTCATTATAGGAACAACTAGCTGTGGACCAGCTATTGATGTTATCTCATCATCAACATTTTTTGTTTCAATTTTAAAATCTGGACCCTCATCTTTCAGATAACCAACATCTTTTAAAAATTTTTTATATTCTTCAATTTTGATATCTTTACCTTTATTATTAATGTGCCATTTATCAATTTTTTTTTGTAAGGTTTCTCTTATTTCTAAAAGCTTTTTGTTCTTAGGTGCCAACTCATGAACTATTTCATCAAATCCTTTCCAAAATTTGTCAGAGCTTACATTAGTACCATTTAATAGCTCATTATTTACGAACAAAAATAACTCTTCTGATACTTTAAGTCTATTTATAGAATGATATTTAGAATTCATGAGATGATATTTAAACTCTAGACTATTTAAGTCAAATATATAATAGTAACATAGACATTTTATTGTTATTTTTCTTGTATATGTAATATTTATATTTAGATGAAAAATTATTTAAATTTTGAAACTGATATTAAAAATCTAGAGAATGAGTTAGAAAAGTTAAAAGATCCTTTTAATCAAGATGGATTATCAGAAGTTGATACAAAGAAAATTTCTAAAACTCAGGAGGAACTAGACAAAAAACTTAAAGATGTTTATGCAAATTTAGACCCTTGGCAAATCACTTTGGTCGCAAGACATGAAGATAGACCAAAGTCGAAGTTTTTTATAGATAATTTATTTTATGATTTTATTTCCTTAGAGGGAGATAGACATTATGGAGAAGACAAATCAGTCATAACAGGTTTAGCAAAATTTAAAGATCAATCAGTATTAGTAATTGGTCAAGAAAAAGGTGAAAATTTAGAGACAAGAATAGAAAGAAATTTTGGCATGATGAGGCCTGAGGGTTATAGAAAAACTATTAGGCTTATGGAATTAGCCAATAAGTTTAATTTACCAATTATATCTTTTATAGATACACCAGGAGCCTACCCTGGTGTAGGTGCTGAGGAGAGAGGTCAAGCAGAAGCTATCGCAAAGTCTATAGAATGTAGCATGAAGTTAAAAGTTCCTACTTTAGCTGTCATTATCGGAGAGGGAGGATCTGGTGGAGCAATTGCTCTTGCTTCTTCAAATAAAGTTTTAATGCTAGAAAATGCAATATACTCAGTTATTTCTCCTGAAGGATGTGCAACAATATTGTGGAGAGACCCAAAAAAAATGCTTGATGCTGCAAAAGCCATGAAACTATCAGCAAAAGATTTATTTGAATTAAATATAATTGATGAAATAATACCGGAACCATTAGGTGGTGCTCATAGAGATAGAGATTTGATTTTAAATAATATAAAAAACTCTATTTCTCAAAATTTAGATTTCTTTAAAGGCATGACTGCTGATGAGATACTTAATCATAGAAAAAATAAGTTTTTGCAAATTGGCAGAGGCAAAGGTTTTGTTTCAAACCAAGAAAGTTTGAGTGCAATACAAACTAAAAGTTTTAATTTTAAGGAGACTATTGAGTCTAAAAAAAATATTATTTTTGCTTTAGGTGCGATTGTTATATTGTTAGTTATTATTACTTTATCATTATAAAGCACCGCAGCATTTTTTATATTTTTTACCTGAGCCACAAGGACAAGGTTCATTTCTACTAATTTTTTTATTAAGATTTTTAAATTTTTCTTTAGACATACTTTGATTTATTTTTTCAGTTGGCTCACTGTAAACTTTTAAGTTCATCAATATTTTTACATAATCTAATTTTAATTTTTCAAGTAAAGTAGAGAACAAATCGAAAGCTTCTTTTTTATACTCTATGAGTGGATCTCTCTGTCCATATGATCTAAGACCTATTACTTGCCTTAACTGTTCTAAGTATTGAATATGCGATTTCCAATTAAAATCGATTGACTGTAAAAGAATTCTTTTTTCAAGTTCCTTGGATTGATTTTCACCAAGAACTTCTGACCTAGCATCTCTTGCTAATTTAAATTTCTCAAAAATCTTATCTTTAAATTTTTCATCCTTATAGGATATTAATTCATTATATTCATTATCTTCTAAACTTTTTCCAAAAATAGTTTTTAATTTGTTATTAAATTCAGTATTTTTAGGGTTTGATAATCTTTGAATTTTTAAATTTACTAAATTATCTAAAATTTCTGCTAAAAATTTTTCTGAGTAGTCAAAAATTTTATCACTGTCCATTGCGTCTTTTCTCTGTGAAAAAATTACTTGTCTTTGATCATTTAAAACATTATCAAATTTAATAAGAGTTTTTCTTATATCAAAGTTTCTTGCTTCAACTTTTTGCTGGGCTCTTTCTAGAGCTTTATTTATCCATGGATGATCAATACTTTCACCATCTTTAAGCCCTAATTTTTGTAGTATATTATTCATAGACTCTGAACCAAAAATTCTCATAAGGTCATCCTCTAAACTTACGTAAAAAATTGAACTTCCTTCATCTCCCTGTCTTCCAGATCTCCCTCGAGCTTGGTTATCAACTCTTCTTGACTCCATTCTTTCAGTTCCAATCACAAACAAACCACCTAAAGATTTGATATAATCTTTTTCTTTTTTAAGCTGCTGTTCTTCAACAGATCCTTTTTTTCCACCTAGCTGTATATCAACACCTCTTCCTGAAATACTTGTAGTAATAATCACAGATTTTGTTTTTCCTGCATTAGCAATGATTTCAGCTTCATTTTCATGATTTTTAGCATTCAATACAATATGTTTAATTTTCTTTTCGTTAAGAATTTTTGAGTAAATCTCAGATTTATTAACACTGGAGGTAAAGACCAAAAGTGGCTGATTTTTTTCATAGCACTCAGTAATTTTTTTAATTATTGCATCATTCTTTTCTTTTTCTGTGCGAAATATTTGATCGTTATAATCTTTTCTAATCATCTCTTTATTCGTTGGAATCACAACAACAAGTAGATTGTAAATTTCAAAAAATTCCTCAGCCTCTGTGGCTGCAGTTCCAGTGCATCCTGAAATTTTTTTATACAGTTTAAAATAGTTCTGGTAGGTAATTGATGCTAATGTTTGATTTTCAGCTTGAATTTCAATTCTTTCTTTTGCTTCTAAGGCTTGATGAAGACCATCTCCAAATCTTCTTCCCTCTAAAATTCTTCCAGTTAATTCATCAACAATTTTTATACTATTATCTTTGATTAAATAATCTTTATCTTTTTTAAATAAATGGTTAGCTCTTAATGCTTGATTAACAAAATGCACTAGATCTAGATTTTCTGGATCATAAAAATTATCATTTTTTAATATACCAGCTTTAGAGAATAAATTTTCAATATGATTAATACCCTCATTTGTTAAAAGAATATTTTTATCTTTTTCATCAATCTCATAATCCTTTTTATCTAACATTTTTACTATTTTATCTATTGCTAGATACTGATTAGTTTTATCTTCTGCAGCACCTGAAATTACCAATGGAGTTCTTGCTTCATCTATCAGACATGAATCAATTTCGTCTACTATTGCATAATTATGACCTCTTTGGACCATTTCATCTTTTGAGAATTTCATATTATCCCTAAGATAATCAAAACCTAATTCACTGTTAGTAGCGTAAGTAATATCACAATCATAATTTTTCTTTCTTTCAATATCGTTTTGCTCATTATTTATGTAGCCAGAAGTTAAACCTAAAAAACTAAAAATTTTACCCATTTCAATCGAGTCTCTTTTTGCTAAATAATCATTGACAGTAACTATGTGCACACCCTTACCCTCTAAAGCATTTAAATAAGCAGCTAAAGCTATCGTCAGAGTTTTACCCTCTCCAGTTCTCATCTCAGCTATTTTATTTTCATGCAAAACAACACCACCAATAATTTGTACATTGAAGTGCCTTTCACCCCTTGTTCTCAAAGATGCTTCTCGAACCAAAGCGAAAGCCTCTGGTAAAATTTGATCAAGCGATTGCTCATTCTTTAATTTTTCTCTCAATTTTTCAGTTTTTTTGGGAAATTCCTCATCTTTAATTTTTCTAACATTTTCCTCGAAAATATTGGTTTGATTTACAACTTTACCGATTCTATCTAGTTCTTTTTGATTACTAGATTTAATAAATTTAGAAATAAACTTAAGAGGGTTAAACATTAGTTTTTGATATACATTTTAATTACAACTTTTAATATAGTTATTTAATTTAAATTTTAAATATCATGGGAATTAATTTATCAAACTTTTTAGCCTCAAAATCTCAAAATCGTAAAATGGGCCAATTTCAAGATCTTGATCATCTTGATGGTTTGTCAGTTTCTTCGGTGAGTGCTAATCTATATAATTCCAAAAGGGATGATTTAGTGATGTTTTATTTTCGAGATGGAGCAAATTTTGCATCAGTTTATACTCAGTCAAAAATTTTATCAGAAAATATCAAATGGAATTTGAGTCAAAAAACTCAAAAAATTTTTTCACTTATAGTTAACACTAAAAATGCTAATGCATTCACAGGGGATCAAGGTTATAAGAGTATGCAACATATTGCAGAGATAGTTTCTAAACAATTATCAGAAAAACAAAAAGAAGATGAAGATGATCCCAAGATCATTAAACCAAAAAATATTATTTTTGGTTGTACAGGAACCATTGGTGAAAAATTTCCTGAAGATAAAATAAAATTTAAAATTCCAGATCTTGTGAAAAATATTAAATATACACAAAACAAATATATTTGGATGAAAGCAGCTTTAGGCATAATGACTACTGATACTCAACCAAAGATGTCAATGGAAGAATGTAAAATTGGAAATACTTCAGTAAAGATTTATGGAATTGCTAAGGGATCTGGCATGATACATCCTAATATGGCAACAACATTAGGATACATCTTCACTGATGCAAATATATCTAATGAGATTTTAAAAAAATTACTTAAAAAAAATATTGAGAATACTTTTAACGCTATTTCATGCGATGGAGATACCAGCACAAACGATATGATTACTATTTTCTCTACAGGAAAAGCAAAAAACTCTCTTATAAAGACAGTTAATGATAAAAAAATTAAATCTTTCGATATATCACTAAATAATATACTTTTAAATCTAGCAAAAAGAGTTGTAGCTGATGGAGAGGGAGCTTCGAAATTTATAACTGTCAACGTTTTAAATTCTAAAACTGAACAAGATGCAAAAAAAATTTGTTTTTCAATTGCTAATTCCCCTTTAGTAAAAACAGCTATAGCAGGAGAAGATCCAAATTGGGGAAGAATAATTATGGCAATAGGAAAATCTGGGTTGGATATAAATTTGAATAAACTATCTGTAAAATTTGGAGATTTGATGATTGTAAACAAAGGAAAAATTTATAACCAATATAATGAGAGTGATGCAGTAAATTATATGAAAAATTCAAATATAAATATAATTGTCGATATTGGAATAGGAAAAAAAAATTTTACTGCTTACACTATGGATTTAACTAAAAAGTATATTGATATTAACACTAATTATAGGAGTTAATTATATTGAAATTTTGATATTAGTTACTAAATAAATTTTTATGATTAAATATAATTTGTTATGCAAAAAATGTAGTTTAAATTTTGATAGTTGGTTTGCTTCCTCAAAAGAGTTTGACAAATTAAAAAAAAAAAAATTAATTAATTGCCATAGTTGTGGGTCATTAAGGGTTGTAAAAAATTTAATGGCACCTAAATTAATAAATAAAATTCATAATTTTAGATATGAAAAAAAAGATTTACTTAAATATCAAAAGATCAAAAAGAAAATTAATGAATATCAAAAATTTATTAAAAACAACTTTGATTATGTAGGTGAAAATTTTGCATACGAGGCAAGATCAATTCACTACAATAACAAACTTAGAGATAAAGGAATTTACGGGACAGCATCTAAAAAGGATTTAAAAGAGCTAAAAGAGGAAGGTATTAATACAAAAATTATTCCGTGGGTGGAAAACGAAAATAATTAATTCTTAATAAATTTTGTAATATAATTAACTGACTTATCATTACTTACACTCCATTTATCAGTTAATATATTTAATTTCATCCCATCTAATCTTTCTAGTCTAAAGTCATTATCTTTAAGTATTGAAATTAAATCTTCAGGTTTTAAAAATTTTTCCCATTCATGTGTTCCTATTGGTAGCCATCGCAATATGTATTCAGCTCCTATAATTGCAAAAAAATAAGATTTCAAAGTTTTATTTAAAGTAGCAATAAACATTATCCCGTCTTTTTTTAATAGATTGCCGCAAGATTTTAAAAAGAAATTTACATCTTCAACATGCTCTACGATTTCCATGTTCAGGATTACATCAAATTTATTTTTTATATTTAATTTCTCAGGCGATGAACAAATATAGTTTATTTTAAGATTATTTTTTTTTGAATGTAGTTTTGCAATATTAATATTTTTATCAGACGCATCGATTCCGGTTACCTCAGCACCAAGCCTACACATTGGTTCAGATAACAAACCTCCACCACAACCTACGTCAAGAATTTTTATATTATTTAATGGATTCTTTTTATTTTCTAACTTAAATGATTTAATTATATTTTCTTTGATATATGAAATTCTAATGGGGTTAAATTTATGCAACGGTTTAAATTTACCTTCTGGATTCCACCATTCTTCAGCAATTTTAGAAAATTTTTCTATTTCTTTTTTATTAATTGTGTTATTTTTCATTTGTAAGTTGACTTTATATTCAACATGTATTTATTCAATATTTTTTAAACATAAGAGATTAGTTTATCATGAAAATTGTAGTATTAAAATTCGGAGGCACTTCAGTTGGCACAATACAAAAGATTAAAAAAGTTGCCGATATAATTGCTAATTACAAAAGAAAAAATTATAAAGTTATTGTGATTTCCTCAGCAATGAGTGGTGTGACAAATAATTTAATAAAAAAATCTTTTGAAATAAGTGATAATTTTTCTGACGCAGAGTATGATATTCTATTGTCCTCAGGTGAGCAAATGGCATGCTCATTTATTGCAGGAAGATTAGTTCATAAAGGATATAAGTCAAGATCTTGGACATCATGGCAAGTTCCTATTTTTACAATTGGTGCCTACAAGAATGCGAGGATTAACCAAATTAATAAAAAAGAAATAATAAAATATTTAAAAGAGGGCGGCATACCAATCATTACTGGTTTCCAGGGAGTAAATCATGAAAATAGAATTACAACTATTGGAAGAGGAGGATCAGATGCAACTGCAATTATGTTTGCAAAGTTTTTTAAAGCCCAAAGATGTATAATATATACTGATGTTGAGGGAGTTTATACAACAGATCCAAACAAATTAAAGAAAGCAAAAAAAATTAAACAAATTTCATATGAGGAAATGTTAGAGATGGCCTCATTAGGTGCAAAAGTTATGCAGCCAGTTTCGATACAAGATGCGAGATTAAATAGGATTAATATTGAGGTAAGATCGTCTTATAAAAAAAAAATGGGCACCTTAATTACCAAAAAATCTAATATAATTAATAATAGAATTGTTACTGGAATTTCATCCACTCAAAATGATTCAAAGGTCTCACTTATTGGAGTAAGGGATAGACCAGGTGTAGCAGCTGCTATATTTAAACCCCTATCAAAAAATTTAATAAATGTTGATATGGTAGTTCAAAATGTTTCTGCCAATGGAAAAGAAACCGACTTAACATTTACGATTAAGACAGAGGATTTGAATAAAACAAAAAAAATCATTCAACAAAATAAGACAATTAATTATCGAAAACTATTGTTTGAAAAAAATGTATCAAAAATTTCTATTATTGGGGTGGGAATGATCACAACACCTGGTGTTACTTTTAGAATGTTCCAAACTCTTGCTAATAAAAGAATTAATATCAAAGTAATATCAACGTCTGAAATAAAAATCTCAGTTTTAATTGATAAAAAAAATACTCAAAAAGCACTAATATCACTTCATAAAGAATTTAAATTAGACCAAGAAAAATGAGCATCAGACCTTTTAGAGATATTAAAAGAAGAAAAACAAAAGAGATTAATGTCGGGAATGTTAAGGTAGGAGGAAAAAATCCTATCACAGTACAATCAATGACTAATACCCTTACTACAGACATAAACGCAACAATAAAACAAATTAATGAAATCCAAAATGAAGGAGCTGATATAGTTAGAGTATCTTGTCCAGATGAGTCATCATCTAAGGCTTTAAAAGAGATTATAAAGCATGTTAACGTACCTATAGTTGCTGATATTCATTTTCATTACAAAAGAGCGATAGAAGCAGCTGAGAACGGAGCGAGTTGTTTAAGAATAAACCCTGGCAATATTGGAAATATTAAAAAGATAAAAGAGGTAGTTAAAGCAGCTCACAACAACTCTTGCTCTATTAGAGTAGGTGTTAATGCAGGCTCTCTAGAAAAAGATATTCTTGAGAAATATAAAGAACCTTGTCCTGAAGCCTTAGTTGAAAGTGCTTTAAGAAATATTAAGATTCTTGAGGATGAAAATTTTACCAACTTGAAAATAAGCGTAAAATCGTCGGATGTTTTTTTATCAATACAGGCATATCGTCAGCTCTCTAAAGTCACTGATTATCCACTTCATTTGGGAATCACAGAAGCTGGTGGATTTATACCAGGAAGCGTGAAGTCCTCAATAGGATTAGGAACATTACTTTTAGATGGCATTGGTGATACAATCAGAATTTCTTTATCAGATAATCCTGTTGAGGAAGTTAAAATTGGAAATGAGATATTAAAATCTCTAAATTTGAGAGAAAGAGGAGTAAAAATAATCTCATGTCCCTCGTGTGCAAGACAAGGTTTTAAGGTAATCGAAACAGTAAAAATTTTAGAGGAAAAACTTTCACATATTAAAACTCCCATTACTCTATCAGTAATTGGTTGTGTCGTTAATGGTCCAGGAGAAGCTGCTATGACAGATGTTGGCATCACTGGAGGTCAAAAAGGAAATAATATGCTTTATTTATCAGGAGTTCAGTCAGAAAAAGTATTAACAAAAGACATGATAGATAAAATTGTAGTTGAAGTTGAAAAAAAAGTCATTCAATTAAAAAAAAATTAAGATGATACCACTTAAAACAATAGAAGAATTAATTAAAAAACATTCATCTTTAGAAAAGGATTTATCTTCAGGAAAAATAGATAAAAATTTTTTTGCTGTGAAGTCGAAAGAATATGCAGACTTAAATGAAGTTATTCAAGACGCAAAAAAATACTTTTCCTACGAAAAAGAGAGATTAGAAATTCAGAAAATTTTAGACGATAAAAACTCAGATTCAGAATTATTGAAAATGGCTGAGGTAGAGCTGAATGATTTGAAATTAGAAAATGAAAATAATGAGAAAAGACTTAAGCTATTTTTATTACCCAAAGATGAAGCTGATAAAAAAGATGCAATAATTGAAATAAGAGCTGGAACTGGTGGATTAGAGGCAAGTTTATTTGCGGCAGATCTTTTTAAAATGTATGAGAAGGTGAGTCATAAAAAAAAATGGATTGTTGAATTAATTTCTATTTCCAGGAGTGAGGCAGGTGGTTTAAAAGAGGTAATTGCTTCAATTAAAGGAAATAATATTTATTCCACTTTAAAATATGAAAGTGGTGTTCATCGAGTTCAAAGAGTGCCTGATACAGAAACCCAGGGAAGAGTTCATACATCAGCTGCAACAGTTGCTGTTTTACCTGAAGCAGAGGAGGTTGATTTAAAAATAAATGAGAGTGATTTAAGAATTGATGTATTTAGAGCCGGTGGTCCTGGTGGACAATCAGTAAATACCACAGATAGCGCTGTGAGGATAACGCATATTCCGACTGGGATATCTGTTTCACAACAAGACGAAAAATCTCAGCATAAAAATAAAGCCAAAGGGATGAAAATATTAAGAGCAAGATTATATGAACTTGAAAGATCAAGAATTGAAAAAGAAAGATCAAAAGATAGAAAAAATAAAATTGGAACAGGAGATAGATCAGAAAGAATAAGAACTTATAATTTTCCACAGGGAAGAGTTACAGACCATAGAATAAATTTAACTTTACATAAGTTAACAGAATTTCTTGAGGGAGAAATTTTCGATGAAATGATTGAAGCCTTAACTTTACAGGCTCAGGAAGAAAGATTAGAAACATTAAACTAAATGAATATTGAAGAAGCAATAAAAGAAGCATCTCAACTTTTAGAGAGAAAAAAAATTAAATCTGCTTTATTAGATAGTGAAATTTTGATGTCCAAAGTATTAAAGAGAGATAGAAAGTTTTTAATAATGAACTCTGGGCACAAAATAGTTGATAAAGATTATAAGAATTTCAGAAAACTTATAAATAGTCGTCTAAAAAGAAAACCTGTTGCTTATTTGACTGGAGTAAAGTCATTCTGGAAATATGACTTTAAAATAAATGAAAAAGTTTTAATACCAAGACCTGAAACAGAGCTTTTAATTGAAAAAGTTTTGGAATATTACAAAAATAAGGAAAACATCAATTTTTTAGAAATAGGAGTAGGGTCTGGTTGTATTATTTTATCAATTTTGAAAGAAAAAAAGTCCTTTTTAGGTAAAGGATTAGATGTGAGTAAAGATAGTCTAAAAGTTTGCAAAGTAAATGCAAAAAGGCTTGGTTTAAATTCTAGATTAAAATTATTCAAATCAGATATTGACAATTTCATATTAGGCAAATATGATTTAATCATATCTAATCCTCCATATATTAAAAATTTAGATTTAAAAAATTTGGATGATGACATTGTAAATTACGAGCCTAAAAAAGCTCTTGATGGTGGATTTGATGGTTTATCAGAGATTAGAAAAGTGGTTAAAAAATCATCTGAACTTATTAAAAATCGTGGCAAATTAATATTAGAGATTGCTCATGATCAAAAAAATGAGGTAAAAAAAATTTTAGAAAAAAACAATTTTTACATTAACAAAGTTGTTAAAGATTTTGCAAAGAAAGATAGATGCATAATAAGTACTAAAATCTAATTTAATAATAAAAATGGTAACATTCAGAAATAACAACAATCGAAGAAACAACTTTAGGAGAAATGATAGAGGTTTTAAGTCTAATGGTGATAGGAATAAATTTAGTTCGAATTTTTCAAACAATGAAAACTTTCTGAGAAAGATGCCTGGTAGGAACAATCACAATGCATCAAAACTAATTGAGAAATATAGTAATCTTGCGAGAGAAGCTTTATCAGGAGGAGATAAAATACTATCAGAGAATTATTTTCAACATGCAGATCATTTTATGAGAATTTTGAATGAAAAGGAGTTACAAAAAAAAACTATTTCATCAGATCAAAATCCAGAGGCTGCTCAAGAAAAAATAAATGAAACTAATAAAGATAAAAAAATAATTAAAAATAGTTTTGATCAATAAATAATGCTAGTAGTTAATTATAACCAATAATTTTTTCAGATTTTAAAACATTTAATTTAATTTTCTTTGTCTCAAAAATTTTTCTTTCGTCACCTTTCAAAACTTTCCCTGATGGGAGCTTTAATGTTTGGGAATTAACCTTTTTACCGTTTATCAAAACTTCATAATGCAAGTGTGGCCCAGTTGATTTTCCAGTCGAACCAACATAGCCAATTGTTTGACCCTGTTTAACTCTTACCCCATTTCTAATGCCTTTAGCAAACTTTGACATATGAGCATAAATTGTTTGATAGGTTGAGTTGTGTTTTATCACTACACAATTTCCACCACCTCCACACCAACCAGCTTTCTTTATGATCCCTGAACCGGAAGCCATAATAGGAGTTCCCATTGGTGCTGCGAAATCTGTTCCTCTATGCATTTTGTTAAAACCATCTATTGGGTGTTTCCTCATTCCAAAAGGCGAAGACAATCTTGCTCCATTAATTGGAGTCTTCATCAATGCTTTTTGTATACTTTTGCCATTTTTGTCATAGTGTCCAATACTTCCTTCTTTGTCAAAAAAATATAATGAATTATCTTCTCCACTTAAAATTAAATTTGCAAATAAAATATTACCAGTCTCTATAATTTTTTCATCCTCATCTATAAAAGCCTCATACATGATTTGAAATTTATCAAGTTTTCGTATGTCCCTTTGAAAATCTACCTGAAACCCATAGATTCTTGCAAAATCTAAAATTATATTAATTGGTATAGTTTGATCTACTGCAGACTTATATAAGCTAAGTGATATTATATTTTCTCTATAAACTACTTCCTTCTTTAATTTTGTTAACACAATTTCCTCTTTGAAATTCTTATTTTCCAAGTCCTGAGTTAAAATTATTTTTTCTTTATTTGAGATTTGAAATAAAAATTCTTTTATTGAGTCATTAGTCTGATCGATTGTAAAAAAAATTTTTTGATTGGTATTTAAGTTGTTTAAATTTATTTTGTTTGATAACTTTTTTTTTATAATTGTAATTTCATTTTTGTTTATATTATACTGGTTAAGGATACTGTCAAAAGTATCTCCAAATTCTACTTTGTGTGAAACTTTTTTAAATCTTGGCTCTAAATTATCAAAAATATGATTGAGTGTTTTTTTGAAATAAATATTTTCAACTATTTCTTTGTAGTTGTTTGCTGTTTTCTCTTTAGAATAATTATGATAAGCAGTAGAAATAATTGTTATTAGAAGTACTAAAAAAAGTAAAAAAATTTCGTTTTTAATTTTAATTTTTGTTTTAAATCTTTGAAACATTGAATTTTTTTTGATTTTTAGAGTATTACTCGAACAATTAAAAAAATCAAAAAAAGTCCCTAAAATCGGGCTTTTTTTGATGATTTTTTATCCTTAAATGCTTGATTTCCTAATATTTTAGCCTATAAGCAACAAACTTTCTCAAAAAATAGTTGTTATCACAATTATAATAGAGATTTATTGAGCCTTTAGCTCAATTAGCTATTTAAAAAGTTAATATTTAAGAAGAGAAGTGTGGACGGTTAAGGTTACCAAAATTTGTCGTACACACTTCAACATTTATATAAATTTTATTCTTAGAATTTATATAGAAGCTAGTGTGCGCCGTTTTTAAACTTGAGAGTTTGATCATGGCTCAGAACGTACGCTGGCGGCACGCCTAACACATGCAAGTCGAACGAAGTAGCAATACTTAGTGGCAGACGGGTGAGTAACATGTGGGTATCTTCCCTATGGCCTGGAATAACACGAGGAAACTTGTGCTAATACTGGATAAGTCTTTACGGAGAAAGCTTTATGCACCATTGGATGAGCCCGCACTTGATTAGTTTGTTGGTAGGGTAATGGCCTACCAAGACTTTGATCAATAGCTGATTTGAGAGGATGATCAGCCACATTGGGACTGAGACACGGCCCAAACTCCTACGGGAGGCAGCAGTGGGGAATCTTGCACAATGGAGGAAACTCTGATGCAGCGATGCCGCGTGAGTGAAGAAGGCCTTTGGGTTGTAAAGCTCTTTCGTCGGGGAAGAAAATGACTGTACCCGAATAAGAAGGTCCGGCTAACTTCGTGCCAGCAGCCGCGGTAATACGAAGGGACCTAGCGTAGTTCGGAATTACTGGGCTTAAAGAGTTCGTAGGTGGTTGAAAAAGTTGGTGGTGAAATCCCAGAGCTTAACTCTGGAACTGCCATCAAAACTTTTCAGCTAGAGTATGATAGAGGAAAGCAGAATTTCTAGTGTAGAGGTGAAATTCGTAGATATTAGAAAGAATACCAATTGCGAAGGCAGCTTTCTGGATCATTACTGACACTGAGGAACGAAAGCATGGGTAGCGAAGAGGATTAGATACCCTCGTAGTCCATGCCGTAAACGATGTGTGTTAGACGTTGGAAATTTATTTTCAGTGTCGCAGCGAAAGCAATAAACACACCGCCTGGGGAGTACGACCGCAAGGTTAAAACTCAAATGAATTGACGGGGACCCGCACAAGTAGTGGAGCATGTGGTTTAATTCGAAGATACGCGCAGAACCTTACCAACACTTGACATGTTCGTCGCGACTTTAAGAGATTAAAGTTTTCGGTTCGGCCGGACGAAACACAGGTGCTGCATGGCTGTCGTCAGCTCGTGTCGTGAGATGTTGGGTTAAGTCCCGCAACGAGCGCAACCCTCACTTTTAGTTGCCATCATTTAGTTGGGCACTCTGAAAGAACTGCCAGTGATAAGCTGGAGGAAGGTGGGGATGACGTCAAGTCCTCATGGCCCTTACGTGTTGGGCTACACACGTGCTACAATGGTATTTACAACAGGAAGCAAGACGGCGACGTTAAGCAAATCCTTAAAAAATACCTCAGTTCGGATTGCACTCTGCAACTCGAGTGCATGAAGCTGGAATTACTAGTAATCGTGGATCAGCGTGCCACGGTGAATGCGTTCCCGGGTCTTGTACACACCGCCCGTCACACCATGGGAGTTGGTTCTACCTTAAGGCAAGGTTTAAAACCCTTGACCACGGTATAGTCAGCGACTGGGGTGAAGTCGTAACAAGGTAGCCGTAGGGGAACCTGCGGCTGGATTACCTCCTTTCTAAGGATGAGCAAAGCTAAACTTTGCTCTAAAAAATATACAGGTTAATGTTGACCGTCCTCATTTCTCTTCTTGAATTAGTGTTTCTCTTGCATTGGGGCCGGTAGCTCAGTTGGTTAGAGCACACCCTTGATAAGGGTGGGGTCGAAAGTTCGAGTCTTTCTCGGCCCACCAACTTAAGATTAAGGGGGA
>CACBYE010000003.1:0-92500 GCA_902543375.1 uncultured Pelagibacteraceae bacterium | reverse complement strand
TTTTAGTCAAACAAATTTAAAAGATAAAATCAATAAATCAATTATTGGCAATATTACAGACAAATCCTTTCTTTCTAAGTCAATGAATGATTCAAAGCCAACAATAATAATTCATATGGCTGCTCAATCATTAGTCAGCAAATCTTTTATAGAACCTTTGGAAACTTACATGACAAATGTAATTGGTACGGCAAATGTAATCGATGTTGCTAAAGACATTAAATCTGTAAAAGCAATATTGAATGTTACATCTGATAAATGTTATGAAAATTTAGAAACTCTAAAACCATATTCTGAGAAAGATAGGCTTGGCGGAAAAGATCCATATTCAAGTAGTAAAGCTTGTGCGGAATTGGTGGCATTAGCTTATAAAGAATCTTTTTTGAATAATTCGAATATTAAATTAGCTAGTGTGCGTGCAGGCAATGTTATAGGTGGAGGTGACTGGGCTGAAAATAGATTAATACCAGATTTTTTTAGAGCTAATAAGTCTAATAAAACATTAAATATTAGATCTCCTAATTCAATACGACCTTGGCAACACGTACTTGAACCACTTTCTGGATATTTATTGCTTTGTGAAAAAATGGTTGAGACTAGTGATAATTTTTCAGAGTCTTGGAATTTTGGACCCGATCAATTAGGTGAAAAAACAGTTTTGTGGGTAGTAAATCAATTAATTAAATTAGTTCCAAATACAAGGTGGAAATTTATAAAAAATCAAAAAAAATTTAAAGAGGCAAATTTGCTCAAATTAGATATAACTAAAGCTAAATCAAAGTTAGGCTGGAAACCACGTTGGTCTATTGAAAAAGCTTTAGATATGACAGTGAAATGGTACCAAATGTCAAATGAAAATGTCGATACTATGTATGAATATTCTTTAGAGCAGATTAAATCTTATCAATTAGGCTAAATGAAGCAATTCAATATAAAGAAAACGCCAATAATGGACCTTAAAGTAATTGAATATGTTTCAATTTTAGATGAGCGTGGATTTCTCAAAAAAATGTTTTCTCAAAAAAAACTTGAGAATTTAGTTGGAAATAAAACTATTAAACAGGTAAATAAAACTTTCACAAAAAAAAAAGGTACAGTTCGTGGCTTACATTTCCAATATTCACCACATCAGGAAATTAAAATTGTATCTTGTTTAAAAGGCAAAGTATGGGATGTAGCAGTTGATTTAAGAAAAGGATCATCAACTTTTTTAAAATATCATGCAATTTTGTTATCTGAAGATGATTTAACTAGTTATTTTGTGCCAGCTGGTTTTGCTCATGGTTTTCAAACAATGACTTCAAATTGTGAAATGTTATATCTCCACACAGAAGATTATAATAAATCTTCAGAGGGAGCAATAAATGCACTTGATCCAATGATAAATATTAAGTGGCCAAAACCTATAACAATGCGCTCAACAAGAGATATTTCTCATGCCATGTTAACAGAAAATTTTAAAGGCATAGAGTTATAATGAAATGTAGACATTGTAAAAAATTAGTTTCAAACTTATTTTTAGATTTAGGATTTGCTCCACTTTCTAATTCTTATTTAACTAAAGAAAATTTGAAACTTCCCGAAATGTATTTGCCACTTAGAATTAAAGTTTGTGATAAATGCTGGTTAGTTCAAACAGAAGATTATATTGATAAAAAAAACATTTTTAAAAATGATTATGCTTACTTTTCCAGCACCTCTAAAACATGGTTGGCACATGCAAAATACTTTGTAAAAAAAATTACTAAAGAACTACAATTAAGTAGTCAGAGCCATGTTGTAGAAATAGCATCAAATGATGGTTATCTTTTAAAAAACTTTATAGATATGAAAATTCCTTGTTTGGGTATAGAGCCAACAAAAGGCACTGCTCATGAAGCTGAAAATTTAAAAATTCCAGTAATTAAAAAATTCTTTAGTGAAAAACTCGCCAAACAATTAGCTGATAATAATAAAAAAGCTGATTTAATCATAGGCAATAATGTATTTGCACATGTGCCAAATATTAATGATTTTACCAGAGGGTTAAAAGTTTTATTAAAACCAAAGGGAACAATTACATTAGAATTTCCGCATTTAATGAAGCTAATAGACAATTTACAATTTGATACAATATATCATGAACATTTTTCATATTTATCTTTATTGACTGTAAATAGAATATTCAAAAGTTTTGGATTAAAAATTTACAATGTTGAAGAAATAGTTACTCATGGTGGAAGCATACGAATTTACGGTTGCCATGAAAATGAGACACGTCGTATAAATGTATCTGTAAATAAAATACTCAATAGAGAATATAACAAAGGCTTGAATAAACTAGATACTTATAAGAATTTTCAAAACAAAATAGATTTAGTTAAAAATAAACTTCTTTCATTTTTAATTAATCAAAAAAATAAAGGTAAAAAAGTTGTAGCATATGGTGCAGCTGCAAAAGGAAACACATTACTTAATTATGCGGGTATAAAATCCGATTTGCTCCCATATGTTTATGATTTAGCAAAATCTAAACATGGAAAATTCATGCCCGGAAGTCATATCCCTATTTTACCGTCTAAAGAGATAATTAATGCAAAACCAGATTTTGTATTAATTTTGCCAAGAAATATTTCTAAAGAAGTAAAATTACAAAACTCAACTATCTTAAAAAAACGTACAAAATTTGTTGTTGCAATACCTCATCTTAAAATTTTATGAAAACAGTTCTTTTAACTGGTGCCACAGGTTTTCTAGGAAGAAATATACTAAAAGTTTTAAATCAAAAAAAAATGAATATTATTTTAGTAATTCGATCAGGATCTGAAAAAAAAATAAACTTAAAAAATTACAATCATGTAAAGAAAATTGTAATTTCTAAAGATATTTTTAAGGAAAATGTATCCTGGTGGCAAAAAAACTGTATAGGTGTGGATGTTATTATTCATGCTGCCTGGTATACAAAACCTGGAAAATATTTGAACTCTTATAAAAATAAAGATTGCTTGAAAGGATCTATTAACTTAGCCAAAGGAGCGGTTAAAGCAAAAGTTAAAAAATTAATTGGTATTGGAACTTGTTTGGAATATGATTTGACCTATAATTTGCTCTCTATTGATACACCATTAAAGCCAATAACTCTCTACGCTAAAACAAAAACAAGTCTATTCAAAAAACTTTTAAAAATTTTAGGAAAAAATTTAATTAAATTTTCATGGTGTCGTGTATTTTATCTATATGGTCAAGGTGAACATAAGGATAGGCTTGTACCTTATATTAATAGAAAATTAAGATATAAAAAAAAAGTACAATTAAAAAATTATAATTCAATCCGTGATTATTTGAATGTATCTAAGGCAGCAATGATGATAGTAAAAGTTATAAATAATGACAATGTGAAAGTTATTAATATTTGCTCTGGCAGACCAATTACAATTAAAAAGCTTGCTGAGCAAATTGCTAATAAGTACAATAGACGTCATTTATTGCATTATAAAAAAAAAAGTGACAATTTTTCAAAAATAGATTGTATAGTTGGAGTTCCAAATTGTAATTTATAAATTATTATATTACACATACTAAGATGAGTGAATTTTTTAAAGAAGTAATTCAAAGATTAAATAATAATGGTACTAATCAATCATTAATTGATGCATCGAAAAATTTTATGATTAAATCGACAAAGCCAAAATATTCATATAATTATTTTGCATTAGGTTGTCCAATTATTCAATATCCCCAAGATATGATAGCAATTCAGGAATTAATATGGGAGGTCAAACCAGATTTAATAATTGAAACAGGTATTGCTCATGGTGGATCTGTTATCATGTCTGCATCAGCACTAGCTTTGTTAGATATTTGTGAAGCTATAAAAAATAAACAAAAATTTGACCCAAATAAATCTAATCGAAAAGTTATAGGAATTGACATTGACATTCGAAAACATAATAGATCTGCTATTGAAAATCATCCAATGGTTTCAAGGATCGAACTATTAGAAGGCTCAAGTATTGATCCAAAAATAATAGAAAAAGTAAAAAGTATATCAAAAAATTATAAGAAAATTTTAGTATGTTTAGACTCAAATCATACACACAATCATGTTTTATTGGAACTAAATGCCTATGCACCGCTTACTAGTATTAATAGTTACTGCGTAGTATTTGATACAATTATTGAAGATATGCCAAAGGGTACATTTGAAGACAAAGCCTGGGATGTCGGGGATAATCCAAAAACCGCTGTAAGAGAGTATTTAAAGAACCATCCTGAATTTGAAATTGATAAAAATATTGATAATAAATTAATGATTAGCGTTGCTCCCGAAGGTTATTTGAAAAAAGTTTCATAATAGATAAAAAATGCAAGAACAATTTCTAGAGAAACTTACTATTGTTATTTATACTTATAATAGACATAGGTATTTAAAAAGAACGCTCAAATATTGGTCAAGCTATAATATAAAAATTTTAGTTCTTGATGGAAGTTCTATTAAATTAGAGGATGAACTTATCCAATTACCAAATATAAAATATGTTTATGATCCCAGGGGACTTTATCAGCGATTAAAAAGTTCTTTTGAATACATTGATACTGAATTTATGATCCTAGGGTGTGATGATGAATTTTACTTACCATCTGCCTTATCCTCATGTGTAAATTTTTTGATACATAATCAATCTTACTCTACATGTGGAGGTATAAAACTTGGTTTTAAAAAAGATAATAATCAAATTGTTGGAAGGGATGCTTATACAGAATTAAAAAAATTTTCTTTAAATGAAAATTGTGCCTTAGAAAGAGTAAAAAAACATATGGAGAATTATACAGTTGCACATGTATATTCAGTTATAAGAACTTGCAAATGGGATGTCATTTGCAAACATGTTTTTAAAAAAGAATTTGCTTTATATGCAGCTTTTGAGCTTCAAATAGAATTCTTATTATCTTTTTCAGGAAAAACTAAAATTATCCCTGAATTAATGCATATGAGAAATTTTATGGTTAAACCAATAAGAGGAACTAGCCCTTCATTGGATAATGTTCATTCTGGAAGACTTAAATGGTGGTTTGACCAAAACCTACAACATGAACGTGAAGATTTTTTTAAAATAATGAGTGACGCTTGCAAAGAAATTAAAGAAAATTCTAAGTATTTATTGGATGAAAAATATATTTCAATATTATTAGAAATATTTTTTAAAAAAATTTACTTAAATAAAACCAACATGATCACTAGATATTTATCAAGAGTATCGAAATTAATTCCCAGAAAAATTATTCGTATTTTAAAAATTTTTGACTTTAGAAAAATTAAAAATTTTTTTAAAAAAATTGAATTTAAAAAAAAAGAACTAAACTTATCAAAAAAAATAAATATTTTAGAGTCAGAAAATATTATGATAAATCATTTAGAGTTGAATAGAATAATCTTAATTTTAGATCATGAGTGTGATTAAATACATTTTCAAACTTTTAAATAATTATAAAAAAATTTTTCAATGTATTAATTATTAGGAATATAAGTTAAAACTTAGGAGTATTTTGAATATAATGAAAAATATAATAGCTATAATTCCTGCTAGATCTGGATCAAAAGGAGTCAAACATAAAAATTTGAAGTATCTGGGTAATAAACCATTAATAGGATGGGCAATACATCACTGTATAAAATCTAATTTATTTTCTAGAATTTATTTATCAACAGACTCAAAAAAATATGCAAAAATTGCAAAAACTTTTGGAAAAGTTGAAATAATCTTAAGGCCAAAAAAAATAAGCTCTAGTAGATCAACCGATTATGAAATGATTATCCACGCAATGAAAAATATAAACATACCTTACGACTTTATTGCACATATAAGACCCACTTCCCCGCTAAGAAAAATTAGTCAAATGAGAAAAGCAATAAAGGAATTTATAAAATCAAACTATTCGTCTTTAAGATCTGTTCACGAAATGTCAGAAACAGCATATAAAACATTTGAGATCAAAAATGGTATGCTTGAACCGCTCAAAAACCTAAATTCATCATTAGACGATTTAAATATGCCAAGACAAAGTTTTAATAAGACATATTTACCAAATGGGATCATTGATATTTATAGAAAAAAATTTATTTTAAAAAATAAACTGCTATTAGGAAAAAAATCTAAAGCATTTATTACTCCTTTTAGTCAAGAAATAGACACAAAGGATGATTTAAAATACCTAAAAAAAATATGGAAAAAATAATTAGAACAAAGAACAGGTTGATATTTACAAAAATACCTGCACCTGGAACTAATAAAATATTTAAAAATATTCAAAAATATGAGTCCAGATCAATGCATGGTCAGATTCCTATTGCATGGTCAAAAGCTGAAAATTTTAATATTTTTGATATTGCAGGTAATAAGTTTATTGATTTCACTTCTACAATTTTTGTATCAAACACAGGTCATTCAAATCCAAGAATTAAAAAATATATTCAAATGTCACTTAAAAATAATTTTCTTCATAGTTATGCATACATACATAAGTTAAGGGAAAAATATTTAAAAAAATTAGTTAAATTTTCTGGAAACGGTTTAGAAAAAGCATTTCTAATGTCAGCTGGAACAGAAGCAACTGAGGCAGCTTTTAAATTAATGAGAATGTATGGTAAAAACCAAAAAAAAAGAAAACTTGGAATAATTTGTTTTGAGGGTAACTGGCATGGCAGAACTATGGCTTCTCAAATGATGAGTGGCAATAAAAAACAAAGTGAATGGATAGGTTATCATGACAAAAATATACATCATATTCCATTTCCTTTTCCATGGAAAACAAATGAAAAAAAAGCAGAAAAATTTTTAGAAAATTCTTTGAAAAAATTAAAGAAAAAAATAAATCTTAAAAAAGATGTCTGTGGGGTAATGTTCGAAACATTCCAAGGGTGGGGTGCTATTTTTTATCCATTAAAATACGTTCAGCTTTTTGCAAAAATTTGTAAAAAAAATAATATTTTAATAGCTTTTGATGAAATGCAAGCAGGATTTAGCAGAACAGGAAAGAACTTTGGTTTTGAACATTATAATATAAAGCCAGACATAGTTTGTTGTGGAAAAGGAATGGGTGGTGGAATTGCTGTGTCAGGTGTAATTGGAAAAAAAAAAATAATGGATTTACCTGATGTGGGTAACATGAGCAGCACAAATTCTGCAAACCCAATTGCTTGTAGCGCAGGTCTTGCAGTTATAGAAGAAATACAAAAAAAAAAATTAACTCTTAAATCAAAAAAATTAGGTGCCTATCTGCATAAAGGTTTAAATAATATAAAAAGAAAATTTCCAAGTTTATTTGATGTTTATGGGAAGGGTTTAATCGCTTCTATGATATTTGATAAAAGGGTTCCAAATATTAATTACAAATTAAAATTAATTGTTGAGGATGCTATGAAAAATGGACTTTTATTATGTTATACAGGAAGAGAATCTATAAAAATCGGACCACCGTTAACTATAACTAAAGAAGCCCTAAAAGAAGGTCTGAAAATTATTGAAGAAAGTGTAGAGAGAATATTTAAAAATGAGCAAAATTAGACATACAGGTATAGTGACTAATAATCTTAAGAAGTCACTATTATTTTGGAATAAGTATTTAAAATTTAAAATTTTTAAACAAGCAGACGAAAGCGGTCAACTTATTGATAAAATAATGTTATATAAAGATGTAAAAGTTAAAACAATTAAATTAAAAGATTCTAGTGGATTAATAATCGAATTACTCTCATTCAAAAACTCACCAAGAACTAAGCAAAATAAAATTAAACCCTATTCAATTGGAATTACTCATATATCTTTAACAGTAAAAAATATTAACAATCTTTATAAATTCTTGATTAAAAGAAAAATAAGATTCAACTCAGAGCCAAGAGTTTCTGCAGATGGCAAAGTTATAATGACATATTGTAAAACTCCAGAAGGAGCATTTTTAGAACTTGTTGAAGAAATATAAATGTATTTTAACAAAAAAAAAATAGGGATAATGCAAGGAAGATTATCTCCTTTATATAACAATAAAATTCAATCTTTTCCGAAATATCATTGGCGAAATGAATTTAAAAAAATTCGTGAATTAAAAATAAATATGATGGAATGGACATTAGATCATAAAGAAATAATTAAAAATCCAATTAATACTATAGAGGGAAAAAAGGAAATAGTTGATTTAAAAAATAAATATAAAATAGATATTAATTCATTAACTGGCGATTGTTTTATGCAAAAACCATTTTGGAAACAAAAAGGAAAAAAAAAAGATAAACTAATAAATATTTTTAAACAGGTTTTACAAAATAGTTCAAAGATTGGAGTAAAAAAAATAATCCTGCCGCTTGTAGATAATGGTTCAGTTAAAAACAATCAACAGCTTAAAATTTTAATATCTACACTTAAAAAATTTATTCCTATTTTAAAAAAGAATAAACAAGAAATACTTTTCGAATTAAATTTCAACCCAACAAAAGCCTTAAGTTTTATAAAAAAATTTGATAAAAATTATTTTGGAATAAATTATGATATAGGAAATAGCTCTTCACTTGGCTTCCAATCAAAGGATGAAATCAAAACTTATGGTAATTTCATTAAAAATGTTCACATAAAAGATAGGCATTTTAAAGGAACTACTGTTAGATTGGGAAAAGGTGATGCAGATTTTCATGAAGTTTTTATTAACTTAAAAAAAATTAAATATAATGGAAACTTTATTTTACAAACAGCAAGAGCAAAAAAAGGTCAACATAAAAAAGAAATTTCAATTAATCTCAATTATTTAAAAAAATGGTTTTACTAAATGAAAATTAATCTTAAAGGAAAAAATGCTTTAATAACTGGCTCATCAGAAGGAATAGGTTTTGATATTGCAAAAACTTTACAGGACAATGGATGTAAAATAGTTATTAATGGTAAAAATCAATCAAAATTAAATATAGCTAAAAAAAGATTGCACAACTGTGTTGCTATAAGAGGAGATGTTTCAAAATACAATGAAGCAAATTTGGTCATAAAAAAGTTTAATAAATATTTTGAAAAATTAGATATTCTTGTTTGTAATGTTGGAAGCGGAAAAGCAAAAAAAAAAATACCTGATATAAAGGAATGGCATCAATCATTTGACATTAACTTTTGGAGTACAGTAAATATTATTAATAGTTCAAAAAAAATTCTAATTAAATCAAATAGTTCGATAATTTGTATTTCATCAATATGTGGCTTGGAGAATATTAAAGGCGCTCCTATTCCTTATTCTGTAGCTAAGTCAGCACTTAATTCGTTTGTGGTAAATCAATCAAAATTTTTTGGAAATTTTAAAGTGAGAATTAATGCTATTGCACCTGGCAATATTATGTTTAATGGTTCAACTTGGTCAAAAAAAATGAAAAAATCTCCATCTAATACAAAAAAATATATAAATAAAAATGTTGCTTTGAAAATTCTTGGCAAAACAAGTGATATTTCAAACATGACTCTTTATTTAGCTTCGGATGAAGCAAAATATATTACTGGGTCCATTTTTAAAATTGATGGAGGTCAACTTAAAAGTTGGTAAAAATGTTAGATAAAAAATTTTCATTGAACAAAAAATTTTGTCTTATTACTGGAGCAGCAGGGTTATTAGGCCATGAACATGCGGAAGCAATACTTGAAATTAACGGCAATTTAATTTTAACAGATATTGATTCAAAAAAATTAAAAAAAATGGCAAAAAATATTAAGAATAAATTTAAAAAAGCCAATATCCTATTTTTTAAAATGGATGTCACTAAAACTAAAGATATTAAAAAAGTTTTTAATAAATTAAAAAAAAATAAAATATATGTTGAAATATTAATTAATAATGCAGCAATTGACTCAAAAGTAAAAGGAAAAGTAGTTAGAAATTCAAATTCGTTTGAAAAATTTTCATTAAATGAATGGGAGAAGCAAATATCAGTTGGATTAACAGGTTCAATGTTATGTTCACAAATATTTGGCTCTGCTATGTCCAAAAGAAAAAAAGGTGTAATATTAAATATAGCCTCAGATCTTTCAGTTATAGCTCCTGATCAAAGGTTATATTCATCTTCAAAAAAAAATAAAAATTATAAACCAGTAACTTACTCAGTTATTAAACATGGATTAATTGGACTTACAAAGTATCTGTCAACCTATTGGCCAGAGACAAATATAAGGTGTAATTCTCTTTCACCAGGTGGAATTGAACTTAATCAATCAATAAAATTTAAAAAAAAAATAGCAAAACTTATTCCATTAAATCGAATGGCACATAAATCTGAATATAAGTCTGCTATAAAATTTTTATGTTCAGATGCCTCAAGTTATATGACTGGCCATAATTTAGTAATTGATGGTGGAAGAAGTATTTGGTAAAAAAAATTTATGAATAATTGTAAGATAATTGCTGAAATAGGTATTAATCACAATGGAGATTTAACTATCGCAAAAAAGCTTGTTGAGTCTGCAAAGAAATGTGGATTTGATGCGGTAAAGTTTCAAAAAAGAGATATCGAGACAGTTTATACCAAAGCAGAGCTAGACAAACCCAGGGAAAGTCCATGGGGTAGCACTACTAGGGAACAAAAAGAAGGGTTAGAATTTGGCAAAAAAGAATATGATGAAATAAATAATTACTGTGAAAGTCTTAAAATTCAATGGTTCGCATCAGCATGGGATACGAAAAGTTTAGAATTTTTAGATAATTATAATCTTGAATATCAAAAAGTTGCATCGGCAATGATTACCAATATAGAATTTTTAGAGTCTCTTTCAAAAAGAAAAAAATATACTTTCATATCTACTGGGATGTCTGACTTCAAAGTAATTGATAAGGCAGTGGAGATTTTTAATAAAAATGATTGTAAATATGAATTAATGCATTCAGTGTCAGCTTATCCGTGTCCTGAAGACCAACTTAATTTAAATCTTATTACAGTAATGAGAGAAAGATATGGTTGCAATGTAGGCTACAGTGGCCATGAAAGCTCTGTTTCCCCAAGTATTATTGCCGTTAGTTTGGGAGCAACAAGTCTTGAAAGACATATAACTCTAGATAGATCCATGTATGGCAGTGATCAAGCAGCATCTCTTGAAGAAAAAGGATTTAATGAACTTATTTCTATTGTAAGAAAAATCCCAATAGTCATTGGCTCATCAAAAGAAAAAAAAATATTAGAATGTGAAAAGCCAGTAGCTAAAAAACTTAGATATTGGGAATAATTTTTATCTTTTTAGAATTTTGTGTGAGAGATTTATAACTTTATTAGCAAAATTAATATTATTAAAAATTTTTTTATTTTTTTTGTAACAAAAGTTTTTAAAATTAATCATTTGATTTAAAAAACCAGGTTTAAAATTATTAGATTCAAATTCATTAAACTTTTTAATTAAGAGTTGTGTAACATAAAGTTTTTTCTTATTACCTGAAAAATAATTTCTTTTAATTGAGTTGTAAATATTCAATATTTCTAATGGTTTAAATACGTAATTAATTTTTTTAGAAATTATATTTATTGAATAGCTATCAGTAGACGTATTCAGTATATTAAAAAATATGAGATTTTTTTTTTTATCTCGTAAAATAATATTTATATTATTACCATTTTTAATTTTTCTTAAAATTTTAAGATCTCCAAACAAATATAATAAAATAGACAGAAGATGAGAAATATTCATTTTCACTTCATCAAAAATAGTATATGAAATCACAACATTGCAATAAAATTTATTTATATAAGTTTTATTAATTTTTTTTAGAGAATTAAAAAATAATCTATTATATCCCACAAAAATATTCTTATTAAAAGTAATAATTTTATTCTTATAAGTTATTGGTTTTTCAACAAAAATTTTATTTTTAAATTTTGAACAATATTTTAGTATATTCTCAGTATCTTCAATTCTTGAAGCAATAAAAAAAACTATATTTTTTTTATTTGCAGAATAATCTACTGCAGATTTCCAATTATTGAATTTTTTTTCAAATTTATATTTTTTGTTAATAAACAATTCATTTTTAGAATTTAATCTAGTAGAATTAAGACTAAATAATTTAAATTTTAACTCAAGAGCAACTTTTATGTGTTCTTCAACAATTTTAGATGATCCAATGAAAAGAATTTTAAACATTAGTTATACAATATATATAAACTCTAATGATTAAAAGGATTTTAATAATAGGGTTTGGGATGATGGGAAAATCTCATTTATATTCATTTATAAATAGTAAACATAAATATCAAATTTCAATCTATGATAAAAAAAATTATTCAAAAATTGAAATATCAAATTATTTTAACAAAGTTAATTTTTTAAAAAAATTTCCAAAGAAAAAAAAATATGATTGTGTAATAATAGCAACATCCTCTGATATAAGATTTTTGTTATTAAAAAAAATACTTAAATTTAATAAAGTCAATAAAGTAATTTTAGAAAAATTTATTTTTCCCAAAATTGTTCAATATAAAAAATTTGCAAAGTTTTCTGAAAATTATAAAGATTTAATTCTTAAGGTTAATACATGGGGTGATTATTTATATAGAAATTTAAAACTTCCAAAAAATATTAAAAATAATAATGTAAAAATTTTTGTTCCAGAGGGTACGTTGTTATCGAATACTATTCATTATTTAGACTTTTGTTTTAGAAAAATACAAAAAATTGAAATAAATTTAAATTTGAAAAGAATAATTAATTCAAAAAGAAATAGTTATCACGAAGCATTAGGCAAAATTTCAATTAACACAAGTCAAAAACAGATTTCAATTCAAACATCAAAAAACAAAAATGATAAAATGGTTTTCTTAAAAGGATATAGATTAATATTAAGATTTAGTCAGTTTACCGTTTTTAAAAAAAAAAAAATTATTCAAAGAATAAATTTTCCTTATGCTTTTAAAAAAACAGAAAAAGATTACTTATCGTTAGGGAAAAAAAATGGTTCAAACTATGATAAAATTTCATTTTTAAGTTTTGAGTTTTTAAAAAAATTAAAAGAGTTTAATAAAAAAAAAGAATTAAAAATTACATAATTAAATTACATGAAAATAAAGTTTAATATTTAAAATGAAGAAAAAAAAACTATTATTTTGTTTGAATAATTTTTATATGATTAAAAATTATTTACATGATCTTAATAAATTAAAAGATAAATTTGATATTACTATTTTAACAAGTAATAATACTCTTTCAACTAAATATAAAATAAACAAAATAACATTAAAAAAAATTAATAATATTAAGATTTTTATTATCCCATATTATGGAACAGATAATAAAAGATCTTTATTTAGAATAATTTATAATCATATTTATCTTTTAAAAATCAAAAAGAAAATATTATTTAAAGATTTTGAGATTTGTATTTCTGATAATAATTTTTTTATATGGCAAAGAATTATTCTTGAAAACTATCTTTCAAAAGAATGTAAAAAATTAGGAATAACGACAGGATCTATTGCATTAAATTTAAAAGTTTTCAAAAAAATTCTTCAAGGTCAAAAATTGGAAAGGTTTTTAACAAAGCTTCATAAGCTTAGAATTTATAGCGAAAATAGAAGAAAAAAAGAAAAAAATTTAATTAAAAAATTTTCTAATGTTAAAGAAAGATTTTTAGATATTATAGTTGATAGAGTAATTTTAAGCTTGTTGTTTCAAAAAAAAGTTTTTAATTATAAAACATACGATTTGAATCTTATGGAAACAGATAAATTTGAAAAAAAAATTGTATTCTATTATTCAAATTATTTATTTTGGAAACAAATATATAATAAAAATGATGTGATATTATGTAAGCATGAAAATAATTGCATTTGTAACAATTCCAATAAAAATAAAATACTTTTTTTATCGTCGTTCATGGACGAAAACTTTGATGAGTTATCTAATCAAATAGATAGAGTTATTAATTTTTTTTATACTATAAATAAAAATGATATAAATAAAAAAGAGCTTCATATCAAGCATCACCCAATGGATAAAAATATCATAAAAATTAATAAAATTTTTAAAGATAAAATAAAAAATAAATTTAAAATTAAATTTATTAAATCTGATGTTATTTTAGAAAATATTTCTTGTAATTATAAAATTGCATTTGGCATGTTAAGCACAGCCCTAAGTGACATTAAAAAAAGTTGCAAAAATATTCAAGTATATTGTTTAAAATCTTTAGATATGAAAAGCTATGGAAACGATTATTTTTTAAAGTTATTAAATGAAGAAATTATATTTTATGATGATCTAAATAATAGGAATGACATTAATGTAGAAAAATTTACAAAAAAAATCAAAAAAATTTCAAGAGTTAATTTCTCAAATTATATTATCAATTATATTTAGATAAATAATGACCATGTAAATTGATTTAATTATTTTTATGAAAAAAAATGAAGCTAAAATAATCTGGTTCACAGGTCTTTCTGGAGTAGGCAAAACTACACTCTCAAATAAACTTTACGATATTTTAAAAAAAAAAAATAAAATTTTGAAATTAGATGGCGATAAGTTCAGGAAAAGAAAAAAAAATTTTAAAAATTTTTCTCGAAAAAATATTTTAGAAAATAATTTTGATATAATAAGATATATAGGTAAACGTAAAAATAATTTCGACTATATATTAGTATCAGTTATATCACCGTTAATAAAAACCCGATTACATGCAAAAAAAAAATTTAAAGATGATTATTTTGAAATTTACTTACATTGTAGAATAAAAACATTAATCCATAGAGATACAAAAAAATTATATAAAAAAGCTATTGAAAAAAAAATTGATAACTTGATAGGTTTTAATTCAAGTGTTAAATACGAAAAATCGAATTATCCTAACATTAGAATTAATACCGATGTTCTTAGTATAAATAAAAGTATTGATAAAATTTTAAAAAAGATAACTGTCTAGATTTTATCAGTTATTTTATCAATAAAATTGTACATGCAAATAAACCAAAAATTTCTATTAAAACCTTAAATCTTTTTTAATAAATATACTTAACTAGGTAATTTCCTATTAATATACTTAAAGGTACAAATACTAAAATTTGAAAATAAATTTTAATCTCAATATTTAGATCAAAAAATATTAAAAATATTATAAATTGAAATAGTGCTAAAAATTGATAAAGTTTTTTATGTTTATGGAACAAGTGAGCTGGTTGACGCTTTTACTAGAAGCAAGAAAATAGATTATATTTGTCCATTTCATGAATAGACAGCAGGTTTTATGGCTGAGTGGTATAGCAAGATAAAAATAGTGCCAGGAGTTGTATTATCCATAAGAGCGGTCCTGGTGCCACTAACATAATTACTTCAGCTTACTTGTGAACAATGGTGGAATATCTAAAATTATATCTGATTATTCATATGTAGTTCCATCAACATTTACTGTGAATATACAGGAAGTCCATCATTTAATAAGTCATATATTTTGTAGATTAGTTGATTAATCAAAAGATTTATTTTTTAACTAAATTTCCATCACTAATATCAAAAATTTTATCACAACCATTTAAAATTTTTTGATTGTGTGTAATCAAAAAAATAGTTTTTTTTCCTTTTAGCTTATAAATATTTTCCATTATTTCTAATTCAGTTTTTTTATCAAGAGAATTTGTGGCTTCGTCTAGTATTATTAAGTCAGTATTTTTATAAATTGCTCTGGCAATTATTAAACGTTGAGCTTGACCACCAGAAATTTTTCTCCCATTCGCACCAACAAAAGTATCAAGTTTTTTTGGTAATTGAGATATAAAGGCGTCTAATGAAGAAAATTTAATACTTTTTTCCAGCAGATTATAATTTATATCATTTTCATTTTCACCAAAAATTATATTTTTTTTTATAGTATCATCTAAAATAAAAAAATTTTGGGGAATATAAGAAATATTTTTTTGCCATTTATATTTTATGTTTTCAATATTTTTTCCATCAACAGTAAATTCACCACTATGAGGAGTTATAAGTCCCATAATTATTTTTATTAAAGTACTTTTGCCTGATCCAGTTTTTCCAACTAAACCTATCATTTCATTTTTTTTCACTTCAAGATTAATATCTTTTAAAGATTTATTTCTTCCTTGATAACTAAAATTTACATTAACTAGTTTTATTTTATCTTGAAAATCAAATTTATTTGTTATTTTAATAGGCTCTGAATCTTCATTCTTATTTTTAATTGTTTTATGAATTACATCAAAAGAAATACCAGTTTTGATTAAGCCAAGTCTATTTATTAATAAATTGTTTATTGAAGGATAAATTTTTAATGCAGCAAAAAAATATAACAATATTAAAGCAATCATTGCTTCAATTTTCAATCCTTGAAATGAGGCGTAAAAAATAGCTAAAATTAATGCGAAAACAATTATAAATTCTATTATTTGCTTCGGTAATTTTGAAATTATTTGTTGAAAGTAATTTGAGTCTAATTCATTATTTGTTGATTTTTTATATTTCTCTATGAAAAAAATTGCTTTTTGATAGAGTTTAACCTCTATTATAGAATTAATAATTTGATTAATAATTTTAGATTTCTCACCCCTTTCAAAAAAAGAAATCTTTTCTTTTTGCTTCAACTTATTACCAGTTAAATAAAAAAAAATTATTCCAAAAAAAACGATTATAAGGAAAATTAAAATTGTAACTTTAAAATGAGCAAACAAAAGCACCATTCCAATTATGATAACTTGAAAGCTTTCTCTAAATATAAGTAAAAAATTTCTTATATGATTAATCGTATTGTTTACTTCTGCAGTAATATTTCTACCTAATATTAATGGGTTATTTAAAGCATGAAATAGATAATTTTTTTTAAGATATATTTCAAAAACATTTGTAGTCAAATTAACCACTATTAATTTAAAAAATTTTGACTCAAAGAAAATAAAAATTACGTTAATTGATAATTTTATTAAAAAAAATAAAAAAATTATAATTGGAATTAATACAAAAAAATTTTTATTATTAAAAACGTTATATACAAAATTATAAACTGTCTCATTAAAATCTAATTTATTTAAAATTAAAGATTGGTCCATTAAACCAGAAAAAATTACAGGTATTAACCCAATACCTATGGCCTCTAGCAGAACTACAAATGAAGAAAACAAAAAATAATATAATAAATATACAGAATTTCTTTTACCAAGTATTAATTTAATTTTATTTATTTTCTTAAAGAGCATTAATTAATAAAATTTACAAAAAAATTTTCAGACATAACATTTAAAAAATATTTCTTTCGTTTATATCGTTAATTATTTAGTTTATGGATTTATTATTTTATAAAAAATATCATTACTAAATCCACAATGCAAACCTATAAACAATCAAAAATTAAATATGCTGTTATTGGGCTAGGGTATGTAGGCCTTTATTAGTAAAATTAAACATATACAAGGTATTATAATAAAAATTTTAATTAATTTTTTGAATATTTTATAATTTGAATTGTTTATCACTATACTTTATTAGCTTTTTAAATATAAAGAGCTAAAATTTATTAAAAAATATATTTAATGAAAAAAACTAAAATTATTTGTACCATAGGTCCCTCCTCATACAACCTAGCTACATTAAACAAACTTAAAAAAGAGGGTGTGAATATCTTTAGGATAAACATGTCTCATACTAAATTATCAAAACTACCAAATATTCTTAAAAACTTAAAAAAGTATGTTGGTAAAGATAAAATATGTATTGATACAGAGGGAGCTCAATTGAGAACAACACTAGTGAGAAAAAAAGTTTTTATAAAAAAAAAAAAAATTGTTAATATTTTTAACGAAAATAAGTTATCAAATAAAGATAATATTTACCTTTATCCAAAATTTAATATTTTATCTACACCTAAGAATACTAAAATTTTCGTAGGTTTTGATGGTATTATTTTAAAGATTATAAAGAAAGATTTAAAAAAAAATTGCTTGATAGGAAAAGTTTTAAATTCTGGTTTTTTAGATTCTAATAAAGGAGTTCATATTGAAAAAAAAATTAAACTTGATTGTTTAACCAGTAAAGACCGCTCTGCAATTAAATTTGCGAAAAAGCAAGGAATTAAAAATTTTGCAATGTCTTTTGTTAATAGTGGAAATGATACTAAAACAATCAGAGAGATTATTGGATTTGATAGTTTTTTGATTTCAAAAATTGAAACATTAAATGCAATTAATAATTTAAAAGAAATATCAAAAATATCTAATGCAGTTTTAATTGATCGTGGCGATTTATCAAGAGAAGTCCCGATTGAAAAAATACCTCTAGCTCAAGAGTACATTATAAAGGAGTCTAAAAAAAACAAAAAACCTGTATATGTTGCTACAAATTTACTAGAGACTATGATTAAGGATTCTTCTCCCACCAGAGCAGAAAGCCACGATATTTATTCTACTTTAAATCAAGGAGCTTCTGGGTTAGTTTTAGCAGCAGAAAGTGCAATAGGCAAGAATCCAATAGAGTGCGTAATTTTTCTAAAAAAATGCATAAGTGCGTATAATGCAAAGAAATTTTAATTTTTTTATCAACCTTTAATTAAATGGCCAACTTTCTTTTAAAAATATTTAATAGATTTAAGGATAAATTAAAACATTATAATCCTTTTCTTATATCCACGATGGGAAGATCTGGGACTTGGTATAATCGAGAATTTTTTTACTTTTACAGTAGACTTCTTAACGGAGAAAAATCAAAAGATATTATTGAGAACATGATTGAAAATAAGATTAAAATAAAATACTTAATAAATTTAAAAAATAATTTTTCTTATAACTCGGTTTTTATTCAACACTTTCTATGTCCAGGTTTTGAATTAAATTATAACGGAGAATATCGATCTAAATGGGATGATTTATATTTTTACTCTAATCATATACCAGGCAAATATACAAAAATTATGAGGAAAAAAAATGTAATAAATAAATTGAATCCTTATGTTAATAAAAATGCTAAAATAATATATTATTTAAGAAATCCTTTTGATCAAAATGTTTCATATTTTAG
The DNA here is from genome assembly GCA_902543375.1 of uncultured Pelagibacteraceae bacterium. Taxonomy (GTDB): domain Bacteria; phylum Pseudomonadota; class Alphaproteobacteria; order Pelagibacterales; family Pelagibacteraceae; genus Pelagibacter. Next base: position 73,505 of record CACBYE010000003.1, on the reverse strand, counting down.
TGCAATACAAAATCACTTGGATAAAGAACTAAAGTATTATTACGATACTTCTTTAAAAAAAAAAATAAAATTTCTTGATATACACGATTTTTTGAGAAAAGCAGGTATTGATATGTATTTGAAGCATTACTTATCTTTCAAACTTTTAAAAAATATTTTTCCTGAAAATATACTAATATTATATTATGAAAATATGGTTAAAAATCCTCAGGAAAACTTTTTAAAAGTTCTTAATTTTATAGGCCATGACGTCGAAAAAATTAAATTTGATGAAGCAATTAAATTGTCCAGCAAAGAGTCTATAATAAAATTAGAAAACGCATATGGAGAACCTATAAGTAAAGCGTATCAAAATAAAACAGATAGACAATTGAAAGATGCAAAAATAGGAAAATGGAAAAATATATTAAGCGAAGAAGACATAGGCTATATCAAAATGAGATTTGATGAGTTTGATGTAGATCTAAAATCTTTTATTTACGAATAAATGAAAAAGTTTAAATTTATACAAATATTCGAAGTTATTAATCTATAGGCAAAGTTAATTTTTGTTTAGTAATACTATGTTAGAAATTTTATACACAAATACAAATGATAATTTTCATTATAAATTATCAGAACGTTTTCAAAAAAGTCTTGAATTCAATCTACATTTTTTAAAAAACTCTGATTTTTATAAAGATGTAAAATTTACAATTGTAGACTGGGGAAGTAAAAAAAATTTTTCCAATTGCATTGAATTTGAAAAAAAATATAAAAACAAAGTTGATTTTATAAATGTACCTCACAAAATAGCAAAAAAATTCTCAAAAGAAACTTTGAATTTTTATCATGGATCTTTAGCTGCTAATATTGGTTTTAGAAGATCAAAAAGCAAATTTATTATGCACTTAGCCCATGATCAATTTCTACCAACATTTTGTTGGAATAATTTATTATCATTTTTAAAAAACAGTTTTGAAAAAAAATTGATAAAGACTGTTGTATATTTTCCAAGGTATTTAATTAGTAAGGAATTCTTAATCAAAAATCCTGACTTTGAGGATGTTAATAATTATATATTAAATTCAAATTTTAATTTTAAGCAAGGTTCAATGTTTAAGTTCAATACAGGTTCTGGTTGTTCGTTTGTTGCAACTAGTAAGTTGATCAAAAGAGTAAAAGGGTATTATGAAAAGCCAGACTTTGCATGTGATTTCGATATACATTTAAAATTTTCTAATGAAAAATCTAGGTTTATAGATGGAAGAAATATTGGAGTTTATAGTTTTAAATTTCCAACTTTAAATTTATCAAAAAGAAATGAGTTGATTAAAATTAATCGTTCATTTTATATAAAGGATGATTATTATAAGAATAACGAAAATTGGGGTTTGCCTGAATATAATTTTCAAAAAGTAAAAAATAAGAATTTAAAAAAAATAGATAAACAAAACTTCAATTTTTTACATAACAAAAATGAGCCAGAAAATGAAAATTTTTTAGAATTTTTAAAATCAGCTCATGTAGACAATTCATTTCAACTTAAAAACTTAACTTTAATTATCATATTCTATTACATATTTAATTATACAAAGAATTTAGATTTTATAAGCTTTTCAAAAAACAATTTAAATTCCGTTATATCTATTCAAAATTGTTTTAAAATTTTAAACGTTTATCATTGTTCAAAGGAGAAACACTTAAATTCAGATTTCTTTTCTAATTCCTTTTTTAAAAAACTTTATTTACAAACTCAAAATGCAATTGGAAAATTTGAAATTACAAAGTTAGAAAGTATTCATAAGCTTTTTAAAAATAAAAAAAATTTTTCATTTGTCGTTTTTTTTGACAATTTGAATTTTCAAGATATTAATAAATATATGAAATTCATATCTTTTATTATATTCAAAAAAAACACACATTTAAATGAGCCAAAACTCAAAAGTTTTGATGAATTTATGAATTTTGAAGATTATGGAGTTTTAATAAACAAGGATTATAAAAGAGATCTTTTTAATAAGAAATTGATCATTCAAAAAACAAAAAAAAGACTATCAAATATATTTCTGTATAAGGTATATTTTATATATCTGAATTTTCGTAACTTTTTTAAAAAAACTATTTTAAAAACGTTGAGAAAATTATAATAAATATGATAAACACTAATTTGAATAAATTTTAAAATGACAAAAAAATTTCAAGAAAATACTATATTCTCAAAGGATAATTTTGAGAAATATTGGAATGATGGTTTTATTATTATTAAAGACATGTTGTCCCCTGAAATTTGTGAATATAGTAATTCACTAGCCAGAATAGTTGCAGATGATGACTATGGACAAATTATGCACTTGCATAGAGAAGAATATTTGATTTCTCAATCTTCTAAAAAAATTGAAAGTTTAAATAATTTAAATGAAAAAGTTTTATTTATAAAAAAGATTAAACAAATTTCAAAACATTACGAAGAACTTTTAAAAAATCCAGATATAACAAATTATCTTGATTGGTTATATTCGAGGCAAATGACTGGATTGTTAACAAATATATTTTTTAAAGAACCGGGAACAAAATATTCAAATCAAGAATGGTTACCTCATCAAGATAACAATTATCTTTCAAATGAAAATGGTTTGTATGTCACTGTAAATGTTGCTTTTAATTATATGAGCGAAAAGAATGGTGGATTATTTCTTTTTCCTGGAAGTCATAAATTAGGCAATCTAGATTCAGAAAAAAAAATAAGTTACAGGGAGAAGGATGGAAAGCCAGGAAATAAAGTTAAAGAGGTTGATATTAAGCATATAAAACCTGTTGCGTGTGAATTAAAAAAAGGAGATGTACTTTTTATGCATGGATTGTGCGTTCATAAATCCTCTAATAATAATTCAAACGATCCAAGACCACTTTTATCTTTGGGTTATATACCTTATGGAGAAAAATTTGATCCTGGGTTTAATTCAAAAAGAGAAGTTAAATTTCTTAATTAATAAAATTACTTTCCACCAGAAATAGTAATGTTTGTGCCATTTACATACTCTGCATCTTGAGTGTCCAGCCATAAAATAAGCTTAGCAACTTCATCAGCTGTCCCCAATCTTCCTTGTGGAATAGAATTTATTAAGTTTTTATTTTTAATATTTTGTAATTTTGTTGAGATTACACCTGGAGATACACTCAAAACTCGTATTTTTTTATCCACTAATTCTCTGGATAAACCAATTGTTAAGTTTTCAATTGCTGCTTTAGTTGGTGCATAATGAGTAAAATTTTTTCCACCATATTTGGCTGCAGTTGAGGACATATTAATAATTGAATTCCATGTTTTTTTCTTTTTCATAAATTTAATACTTTTCTTGATAATATCATAAATAGCAAAAACATTTACTTCATAAACTTTTTTAATTTCTGTTAATTTAAGTTTATCAAATTTTGTTCTTTTAACGTCGTAAGCAGCATTATTTACTAAACAATCTATTTTGACCTTATTTTTTTTTAAATAACTAAAAATTTTATTCCTTTCTTTTTCTTTTGAAAGGTCAATTTTAAGAGCTTTACATTTGTCTTTTAATTTGTTGCATATTTTTTTTGCATCTTTAAAACTCTTATTATAAGTAAATATTACTTTGTAGTCTTTCGATGCAGCTTGAAAAACCAAGGATTTTCCAATCCCTTTACTACCACCTGTGACTAAAATTGTTTTCATAATAAGTATTAAAGTGCTATTAGTAACTTAGTTAAATTATGAAACAACAAAAAATTAAGATTGGTGCAACACAGATCAATAATGGTTTTTCTGGTCAATTTTATTTACCATATTCAATAGGGTTGCTTTATGCATTTATTCTTCGTAATTCGGAAAATCCTGAAAAATTTAGTTTTAATAGTATCATTTATAAGAGAAAATTATTAAATGAGTGCTTTGAGCATTTAAAAGATAGAGATGTAGTTTTATTTAGCACCTATGTATGGAATGAAAAAATTTCTCTAGCTATTGCCGAGAAGTTAAAAAAATTCGACAAAAATAAATTTATTATTTTTGGTGGACCTTCTGTTCCTGACAATAAATTTGGCAAAGCAGAAGAATTTATTAGAAAATATCCTTTTATTGATGTTCTGTCACATCAAGAGGGTGAGAGAACGATTTTAAAACTATTAGATGAATTTCCGAATAACAAATTTGAGGATACCCCTAACATAAGTTATATAGCAAAAAATGGAGAGTATAGAAATAATCCTAATTTACCGAGGTTAAGAGATTTTGATAAGGTGCCTTCTCCTTACCTGACTGGAATATTTGATGAACTAATAAAAGAAAATCCAGAAGAAAAGTGGTTAGCTAGCTGGGAAACTAATAGAGGATGCCCATTCTCATGTACATATTGTGATTGGGGTTCAGCAACTAATAGCAAGGTTTCTAGAATGCATCTCGACAGAGTATATGCAGAACTAGATTGGTTCTCAAAAAATAAAGTTGAATTTATATTTTGTTGTGACGCAAATTTTGGAATGCTTCCAAGGGATTATGATATAGCTCTCAGAGCAGCTGAAAATAAAAAAAAGTACGGATACCCACATGTCCTCTCAGTTCAAAATACAAAAAATGCAAGAGAAAGAGCTTACAAAGTTCAGAAATTACTTGCTGACTCTGGTTTGAGTAAAGGAGTAACACTTGCAATGCAAAGTGTGGATCCACACACACTTGAAGCAATTAAAAGAGACAATATTTCCACAGAAGATTACGAGGAACTTCAAAAAAGATTTACAAACGATGGTATTGCTACCTACACTGAATTTATTCTTGCTTTACCGGGTGACACATATTCTTCATTTGCTGAAGGTGTATCTAATGTAATCCAATCTGGACAACACAATAGGATTCAATTCAACAATTTGTCAATTTTACCCAATGCTGAAATGGCTGAACCACAAAATATGGAAAAAGATAAAATCATGACAGTTAGTTGTCCTATAGTGAATGTTCATGGATCATTAGATGAAACTCCTGAGGATAATATTAATGAAAGTCAGCAATTAGTTATTTCTACAAAATCTTTACCATTTAATGATTGGAAAAGAACAAGAGTATATGCATCTATTTCTGAGTTTTTATATTTCAATAAAATTACTCAAATTCCATTGCTAGTAATAAATGAATTAGAAAAAATAAAATTTAGAGATTTGTTTGAACATTTTTCTAAATGTGGAGATGATTTCGAAACCTTAAAGTCAATAAATCGTAATTTTGAGCTACATGCAGAGCAAATATCTAAAGGTAAAAGTGAATTTTTATATAAAGAAGGTTTTTTGGATATTTATTGGCCTCCAGGAGAATTTGAATATATCAAATTAGTGGCTGATAAAAAACTTGATCAATTTTACATTGAATTTAAGCAACATTTTTTAAAATTTTGTAAAAGTGAAAAAACTCAGAGAATTTTTTCAGAAAGTGTTGAATTAAACAAAAAAATGATGCGATTACCTTGGAGTGATGATGATGAAATATTAAATTTGAGTTACAACATCATAGAAAGCTATCGAGACATCCTAAAACTTAATAAACCAAATATTATTGCAAAAAATAATAGAGTCAAAATTACTAGAACCGATATGAAATTTAATGATATTCAGCATTGGATGAGAGAAGTGATTTGGTATGGACACAGAAGTGGTAAATATTTATGTAATATTGAAAAAATTGAGAGCACTACCATTGATGATAAAGAAAAAAATTTAGCTGAAACTGCTACAGATGAAAATGCAGGGAGACTTTTAGGTCCTTATATAGTTTAAGTTAACTTCATCCCAATTTTTGGTTTAATCATTTTATTTTTTGCATATTCTTTGTAAATTTTAGAAATATACTTAAGTTCGTTACTTTTAAGTTTTATATCATTATTCTTATTTAGTGCTGTGTTTAAGTGGCTTAAGTTATTTGCACCAATAATTAATGAGTCAATTTTAAATGAATTACAAAATCTATAGCAAGTATTTTCTATTGATCTATTTGAATTTAACTTAACTTTATTTATATATTTTATCCAAAGTTTTATCTGTTTTAAGTCCCAGTAAAATCTGTGGTCATTCTTATTAAACTTAATAATCTTTCGCATCAAAAATTCTTCTGTGAATATTCCAAAATTTAAAATTGTTCTTGCTAAAATTTTTACTTTATCTTTTTTAATTATTTGATTAATTTTGTTATTTAGAACTCTCTGATCAAGTATATTGAAGTTGCATTGAATAGAACTAAATTTATAAAGATTTCTTATTTTGATATAATCAGAGGGTTGACCGAGACTTATACCTATGAAATTAATCTTTTTTTTATTCTTTAAATTATCTAGATGCTCAATTGCATATTTCAAATTATTATCGTTAGAGTCAGGATTATATAGTTGAACTATATCAATGTAGTCACTTTTTAAATTTTTCAAAGAATTGTCTATTTGAGATTGAATTATTTTCTTAGAGAAATTAAGTTTTTTTTTAAAAGATACACACCCGACTTTTGTAGCAAAAAAAACTTTATCCCTTTTTTTATGAAAGTAATTTCCAATTTTTTTTTCTGAGTCACCATAAACATTTGCTGTATCAAAAAAATTAATTCCTTTGTTATATGAGTATTCAAGAATTTTGTTAACCTTCGAGTCAGATATAGTACCGTATGAAATATTTTTTTCCCTATCACTTCCTAAAGACCATGTTCCTAAACAATATTTTGAAATATTATATTTACCTAATTTAAAATATTTCATATAAACTTTTGGTGCAAATTATCAAAAAAAAAAAATTGGTTTTTAAAAATCAAGTTTATAAAGCTTACTCAAATTATATTAAAAGTAAACATTACATTATTAAAGACTACCTTACACTCGAAGTCGCTGGAAAAAGATTTGGTGGTGTTTGTTGTATAATATCTAACAAAAAAAAAATTGGTCTTATGAAAGTTTATAGTCCTATTCTAAAACAATATTTATATTCTCTTGTTCAAGGATTTTGCGACAAGAATGAAACTTCTTCGGTTGCAATAAAACGTGAAATACTAGAGGAAACTGGTCTTAAAATTGACAAAAAAAATATTAGATATCTTTGTAAGATTTTACCCATGCATAGTCTAGTAAAGTCAAAGCTAGCAATATATTTTGCCTCCTTAAAAAATTTAGATTCTTCAAATTTTAGATTAAGACAAAAAGAAGTTGGTACAGGTAAAATCTATTTCTTTAATCTTAAAAAAATTAAGAAAATGTTAGAAAAGCCTCATACTTTTGATTTAATCTCGTATGCTGCAATTTCTTATTTTTTAATTATGAAAAAAACTTTCTAGTTTCTGATTAAGGAAATAATTTTTTTGACTATTTGACTAGAGTTTGGGGGTAAATTATCAACTCTTTTATGGAAGCCAGCACTTTTATCCGATAAGCCAAGAGTAAATATTTTTTTATTAGTAAGATGACTTAGTTTATTTGCAATACTATTTGAAATTCCATCAACATAATCATCATCAAGTATCAAGGCTCCAAACTTAGAGTTAGCTATACATTTAATTGATGCTTTAGAAACTTTTAAAGGCTTGATCCATAATATATTAATAATTCCAATTTTGAGGCCTTTTTTTTCAAGGATTTCTTTAGCCTTAATTGCCTCAAATCTAGTAATTGAAATCGCAATAATTACAAAATCCTTTCTTCCCTTAATATCGTTTTTTAATTCTATTCTGTTATTAAAGCTTCCACGATGTTCTGATACATAATAAACTTCATTATCTTTCATAAAACTATCATAAATCTTTTTGTATTCGTTGGGTGTCATAGGAGACACAATTTTCAATCCTGGCATTCTATAATAAAGTGAGTGGTGTGATGATCCTGCAACCGGACCAATTCCTCCCTCCATTCCAATTCCTCTTACAAAAACTGGACATGGTGTATTCCATATCTCCTTGCTTTTTGCTGCATAGTTTACGATCATAGGAGCATTGTACCAATTAAAGCCCTGATATCTTATTACATATATAGGTTTTTCTTTCATGAGTGCAGAGCCCGTAACAATTCCTCCACCAGCAACATCTGCCATAGACAGCTCAATCATACCATCTTTTTCATACAATTCTGGCAAAGTACCACCGACCCATCCAACTGCAGTTAAGCATTGTCCAAATACTTTACCTTTTTTATTTTTAAGGTGTTTTCTTATAATTTCTTTTATTGTTTCTTTAAGTGTTTTTCCCATAATTTTTTAACCATAGAATTGAATTTTTTGTCAATTTTTTCTGCCTCTTTACCTAAAATTTTTTTTTCTTTTAAATATCTATCAAATGTCTTATCACTATCCTTACCAGCTCCAGCATGCCAAAACATTCTATTTGTATTTATATTTAAGAGCATTGGTTCTTTAAAAAAAAATTTTTTGTATTTTTCAATTTCACGAGGACTATCCTTTAAATTAAAACCTTTCATTTTGAATGATCTAGCTACATCGTGCATATCCCAATTTCTTCTCACTTTTTTTTCAGTTAAAATTGATAGGTTATTATCTTCAACAATAAATAATATTGGTAGTTTTTTTGTAGCGGCCCAACCTAAAGCACCCAAAACGTAATCTTCTTCAGCAGACGCGTCTCCCATAAAAACAATGGTGGGTTTTTTTGATGTAAAACAGGCCCCAATTCCTATAGGAACTTGAGTTCCCATATGACCATCATGCCCAAACATATTTATTTTTTTTGAATAGATTGAAGCAGACCCGCCCATACATTTTGTATTACTTAATCTGTAATTTCCTAATAATTCAGCAATTAAATTATCTATTTCCCCTCCAAAAGATAAATAAGTTGAATGACATCTATGTTGAGCAAAAATTAAAGGTTTAATTTTATATATGTCGTTTATTATTGTTGCAAGACTTGCAGAGATAAACTCTTGACCTGCAGATAAATAAATAGGTATTTTTATTAACTTTTTTTCTGAAAATTTGTAAGCATTAGTCTCAAAATGACGGCAAAGAGAAGCTTTCTCAAAAATTTTTATTCTTAGATTTTTATGCACTTTTTGAACAAGTTAGTATCGTAATTTGTTTGTTAATTTTAAAAGCTTCAGTTAGTTTTCTCACAGTATTTGTTCTCACTATATCACCTGCTGACAAAACATACTTTTTATTTTTATCAACCAACCCTCCATCCAATATTCCAAAGATTGTATCTTTTTTTCTGTTTAAAGTAAGTTTTTTTAAACTTTTAATTTTCTCAACTGTAATTTTTAGATCTTTATATTTATAAATATTACATGAAAATTTTTTTGGGATTCTAAAAATAATCTCATTTTTTAATTTTTTCATGTAGTTTTTCCCCTCATATGGTTTGTTTTCTCTACCGTAATTGTCTTTATATCTAACTAGATCATTTTTGTTAATTGGTGTTTCAATTTCTAGAACAACACTATCTTTTTTTGATAATCCTTTAGTTGAGTGAAATAAACCAGGTCTTATCATTAATTTATCAGGAGCTTTTAAGACTCTTTTTTCGTAAAAGCCAATCATGACCTCAACTTTTCCGTCTAGAAGAATAAAACCTGTTTTTTTATTTGGATGACAATGTAGTGAGGTTTTCTTTCTTGGATTAATTTTCAAATGCCAAGTGGCTGCCTTGTTAGTCTTACATATAATATATTCCTCTCCCCATGGCTTTTTTACTAAAAAGTTTTTCATTTAATTATTTTTCTTTATAATACAAATCTAAAGCTGCCTTCATCCATGGACCCAAGTCTTTGTAATGAGCAGTCGTAATTATTTTACTATCAATTACTGCTGGTAGATCTGTATAAATTGCTCCTGCATTTTCAATATCATCTTTCATACTATAGTATCCAGATATTTTTTTTCCTTTAACAATTTTTGCTGATATTAATAATTGGGCACCGCTGCAAATACATGCAATAATTTTACTCTCTTTGTGAAATTGTGATATAAAATTAATTATATCTCTGTTTTGACGAACTTTTTCGAGTGATTTTACACCACCAGGTATTACTAAAAAATCGTAATTTTTTGTGTCAACAGATTTGATATCTTTAACTGCATGGTTTTTATTAGGAGGTATATCTGTTCCTAGAATTCCTTTTACAGGTTTTCCCTCATTCAGACATACTTCCACATTAAAACCTTCTTCTAATAACCTATAAAATGGATAGATAAATTCATGATCTTGAACAAGATTTCCAGATAAAATTATTGCACTTTTTTTCATTTATTATTTTCTAAATACCATTTTAAAGTTTTTTTTATACCTTGATTTAAAGATATTTTTTTTTTCCATCGCAACTCTTTATAAGCCTTATTACAATTTAAAAAAACGCTATTTTTTAAACTTTTTTTTGATAAATCATTATAAACATCAATTTTTTTACCATAAATTCTAATAATTCTTTTTACCAGATTATTAATAGTTATAAGTTTTCCATAGCCAACATTATAAAGTCCGAATTGTTTTTTTTGATTTTTTATTGCTAATTCTACAAATCTCACAAGATCATCAATATATAATAAATCTCTACCCTCCAAACCCTTACCCCATACAGTAAGCATATTATTATTAGAATTGACTACTTTATTAATAGATGCTCCAAAAACATGAGATTTTTCTAAATCAAATTTATCATGAGGTCCATAAATATTTGAGTGTCTTATCAGTGTATATTTGTTTCTATTCAATCGAGAATAAAACTCCCCAAGCTTCTCAACAAATACTTTCATCCATCCACCCCCAAAATAATTAGGATACATCTCTTCATTTGCATTAAAGTCAATCTCTCTTAGTGCTTTATTTGAAGATTTATACATTAAGGTGCAGCTAAATAAAATTACATGTTTCACATAGTTTTCAAAAGCAGATTGAGTGACTATAGAGTTCATAATTGCATTTTGACTTACGTGTATATTTGGTTTATTGATTATTTCTTTTGCGCCAGAAGTAATAGCAGCAGCTTGAATAATTATGTCAGCTTTTTTTAATATCTTATCTACACTTTTTTTATTCCTAAGATCACACTTTATAAAACGAATCCCTTTTACATAAGGTTTATTTTTAAAATAAGTGCCAATAATTTTTGTGTTTTTAAATTTTTTTTTAAAATTTAGAGCAATATTTTTTCCTATAAATCCACTTGCTCCAAAAATAATGATTTTATTAACTTTCAAAATAATATAATTTATATTTAATAATTTATTCAAATCAAGTAAAACAAATCAATGATATTATGTAAGACACCCTTAAGAGTTTCACTATTTGGTGGTGGTACAGACTTTCCAACTTGGTTCAATAAATATAACGGAATGACAATTTCAATGGCAATAGATAAATATTGCTACATATTAATAAGAGAATTACCGAAAACGTTTCCTTTTAAGTACAGGTTGAGATATTTTAAAACCGAAACACCAAAAAATATTTCTGATGTAAGACACCCAAGTATAAAAGCTATTTTAAAAAAATATAACATCACAGATTGTAATTTTGAAATTTATCATAGTTCAGACATACCTGGTCTTTCTGGCTTAGGCTCTAGTTCTGCTTTTACAGTTTCTTTAATAAACTCTATTCACGAATGGAATGATATTCACTTAAGTAAAAAAAAAATATCTGAAAAAGCAATCTATGTAGAAAGAAATATGCTCAAAGAGTCTGTCGGTTATCAAGATCAGTATTCAAGTGCTTTTGGGGGATTCAATGTAATTAAATATTCCAAGAGAAATGTTGGAGTCAGACCATTAAAAATATTAGCAAGTAAAAAAAAAAAAATCTTTAAGAATAGCCTAATAGTATTTTCAGGTATTCAACGAAAAGCAGATCCAATTGAAAAAGATAAACAAAAAAATATTATGAAGAATTTCAAAAATTTGTCTGAACTCAATAAGATTACCCAAGAAGCTAAAAAGATTTTAGAGTCAAACAATAACGATTTCTTAATTGAAATTGGTAAATTATTAAATAGAAGCTGGCATATAAAGAAAAAATTATCTCACATGGTCAGTAACTCAAAAATAGAAAAACTCTATAATTTTGGCATTAATAATGGAGCAGTTGGTGGAAAACTTTTAGGCGCTGGTGGTGGAGGATATATTCTTTTTTTAACAGAAAATGAAAAAAATCAAAAAAGATTAGTAAAAAGTCTTAAAAATAAAGTCCATTTTAGGATATCGGGAAATGAAGCAGGAAGTGAAATTATTTATAAAAGTTTTTAAAAATAATACAAATATTATAAATACAAAAAATTTAGTGAAATGAATAGAAAATTTAAAAAATGTTTAATCACTGGAATTACAGGATCTGGAGGTAGTTATTTAGCAGAATATATTTCCAAATATGAAAAAAAAATCCAATTATATGGTTTTTATAGAAATCAAAAAAAATTAGAAATGATTGATAGTACAGTACGAAAAAAAATAAAATTTAAGAAAATTGATTTGATGAGTTATAAAAAAATTAAGCAAAATATTAATGAAATTAAGCCTGATCTTATATATCATTTAGCATCAAATGCTGATGTAAGAAAATCCTTCGATGAGCCGATGCAAATAATTAATAATAATTATAAAATTACAATTAATTTATTAGAGGCAATTAGGTCTAGTAAAATAAATCCATTAATTATTATATGTAGTACCTCAGAAGTTTATGGTTTAGTAAATAAAAAAGATATACCGATTAAAGAGTCCCAGAGGTTTAATCCTGCTAGTCCATATGCTTTATCCAAAGTTTATCAAGATCTACTAAGTCAAATTTATTTCAAAGTTTATAAACAAAAAATAATTATAACAAGAATGTTCTCTTATATAAATCCAAAAAGAACAAACTTATTTCAGACTAGTTTTGCTGATCAAATTTCAAAATTAGAAAAAAAAAATAAAAAAGGAAATTTTTTATATCATGGTAATTTAAAAAGTATTAGAACTTTTATAAGTATAAGTGATGCAATGAGAGCATATTGGTTGGTTGCAAAAAAAGGAAAAATAGGTGAAATTTACAACATCGGAGGAAATTCTGTTGTATCTGTGGGAGGAATTTTAAAAGATTTAATTCGTCGCTCAAAAATTAAGATCAAGACAAAAGTTGATAAATCTTTGATCCGTCCAGTAGACGTAACTTTGCAAATACCAAATTCAAAAAAATTTTTTAAAGATACTAAATGGAAACCTAAAATGAAATTAAATGAGTCGTTGGATGATTTGCTTAATTATAGGAGAAAAATCAATTCTAAGAAAATATGATAATATTAGAATAAAAAAAATATTTCTAATTTTTTACAAACTTATTTAATTAGAATACTAATCGAGTTATACCTCTTTTATGAAAAAACAAAAAATACTTATAACCGGTGGTGCTGGCTACCTAGGCTCTATTTTAACAACCAAATTAGTGTATTTAGGTTATGATGTGACTGTCATTGATATTTTAGAATTTAATAAAATTTCTTTATCTCATCTTTTTGTAAAAAATAATTTTAAATTCATAAACGGTGATGTTAGAGATAAAAAATTAATGACCAAGGAGTTGAGAAAAAATGATATAATTATTCCTTTAGCTGCTCTCGTTGGTGCTCCTTTATGTGCAAAATATCCGAAAAAAACCTTAGAAATAAATTATAAATGCGTAAAGTTTATTCTATCCAAACTTAAGACTTCTCAAAAAATAATCTATCCAAACACTAATTCTGGGTATGGCATAGGAGATAAAAATAAATTTTGCGATGAAAAATCCCCTTTAAAGCCTATATCTTTATATGGCAGAACTAAAGTTGAAGCAGAAAAAATTATTTTGAGGCACAGAAATTCTATCGTATTTAGATTAGCTACAGTTTTTGGTTATTCATATAGAATGAGAACAGACTTATTGGTTAATTTTTTGGTTAATATGGCTATAAGAAATAAAAAAATAACTATTTTTGAACCACATTTTAGAAGAAATTATATTCACGTAATTGATGTTGCAAATGCTTTTATCTTTGCACTAGAAAATTTTAGTAAGATGAAGGGAAACATCTATAATGTAGGATTATCAAATGCGAATTTAACAAAATTACAATTAGCAAAACGAATAACAAAAAATATTAAAGGTATCAAAATTAATCTTCTTAAAAATAAAAAAGATCCTGATAAAAGAGATTATTTTGTTAGTAATAAAAAGATCGAAAAATTAGGTTTTCGACCCTCAATATCTTTAGATGATGGTATCATTGAACTAAAAAATTTATTTAATACCTTTAATTTCAGGGACAATAAAAACAATTATTAAAATGAGTATTACTCAAGCAGTAATAGTTTGTGGTGGCTACGGTAAGAGGCTTGGAAAGTTAACTCTTAAAACACCTAAACCATTAATAAATGTTAAAAATCTTACTGTGTTGGAACATATAATTAAAAACCTAAGTCGATTTGGAATTAAAAAAGTAATTTTATTGGGTCACTATAAGTATTCATTATTTGAAAAAAAATTTCATAATAAGATATTTTTTGGAGTAAAGGTATTTTGTATTCAAGAAAAAAAACTTTTAGGTTCTTCAGGGGCCCTGTACCATGCTAGAAAAAAATTAGAAAAAGATTTTTTATTTTGTAACGGAGACACTTTTTTTGATATAAATATATCTGATTTAATTTACAATTATCACAAAAGTAAAAAAATAGCATTTATTGCACTTAAGAAAATGAAAATTAGAGGAAGTTACGACTTCTTTGGCCTTGATAAAAAAAAATTACTTACACAAGACAGTGATAAAAAATTAAATTTAATTAATTCAGGTATATGTATTTTGTCTAAAAAAATTATACCATATTTAGTTAAATTAGGCTCCTTAGAAAAAGATGTATTTACAAAGTTAATTAGAATTAAAAAAATATCTGGAAGTGTCTATTCTGATGATTTTATTGATATGGGGCATATTTCTACTTTAAAAAAATTACCGAAATTCATTAATAAGATATTTACTAAACCCGCTCTTTTTCTTGATAGAGATGGCGTAATTAATAAGGATACAGGATATGTTTTTGAGAAAAATAGATTTATTTGGAGGAAAAATATAATCAACTTTATAAAGAAATATAATAAAAAAAATTTTTATATATTCATAATTACAAATCAATCAGGCATTGGCAGAGGATATTATAAGGAAAAGGATGTGCTCAAATTACATAGCTGGATGGTAGATAAAATAAGATCACATGGTGGAAATATTGATAGAATATATTTTGCACCATATTTCAAAGACTCAAAAGTGAATAAATATCGATTACAAAAAAACCTAAGAAAACCTAATATTGGAATGATTCAAAAAGCTAGGGAAGAGTTTTGTATTAAAATGAGCCAGTCTTTTTTAATTGGAGACAGTCAGACTGACAAACAAACAGCGATAAATGCAAAAATTAAATTTAGAATACTTAATTTTGAATCCAAACTACGGTGAATGAATAATTAGTTTTATTATTTTTTCTCTTTACAATCTATTTTAATAAATTTATAAGAGAATCATACTGAAATGCATGGTGGGAAATCAGTGTGAAATACATTGGCTGTACCTGCAACCGTTAAAGTCGGAGCGCCACCCAGTAAAGTCCGATGTTGAATGAAGGCCAGGAAAAGTCTAATTCTGCAATGTAAAATTAACAGCGGCATATAATAAATAAATCTAAACTTTAATGTTTAGTTAATTATGAGGTACTAAATGCTGTTAAAAGTGTGTATTTTATTTTTTTTGCTAATCTTTCCTTTAAATTCTTATTCAAAAGAAATTCCAATTATTGTTATTGCACCAAATAAAAAACCTCAATCATTATCAGTTGTTGGGACATCTGTTGTGATATTTGATGAAGAATATTTGAATAATAGTACTGAATATTTTTTGGGAGATGTTTTATCCTCAAAGACAACAAGTGCGAATTTTTTTCAAAGTGGTGGCCATGGAACAGCTTCTGCAATTCAGCTAAGAGGAATGCCAAAAAGATATTCCACAGTTTACATTGATGGAGTAAAAATGTCTGATCCGTCTAGTGTTTCAAACGATTTTGACTTTAATAATATTTTAACGAGTCAAATATCAAGAGTTGAAATATTAAAAGGAAATCAAAGCTCTATTTACGGAAGTGGAGCTATAGGGGGAACAATTCATATTACCACCAAAAAAGGTAAGCCTGGGTTTAATAAAAATCTAAATTATTTAACAGGCTCTGAAGGAACACATAATTTATCGACTTCAATTTCTGGAGGTGATGATTATAAAAATTATTTTGTTGGATTTGAAAGATTTCAGACTGAGGGAATTTCTCAAATGATGCATAACGATGAAAAAGATAGGTACAGAAATAACAGTATAATAGCTAGTTATAATTATAATTTTTTTGATAATTTTGAGTTAAACAGTAATTACAGGATTGCAGATACATATTTGCAATATGATGCAACATGTGTTTCTAATTTGTTTGGTTGTTCACCTAGTTATGACCATGCTGAAGATGTGGATGCAATTGAGTCATCTGGAAATATAAGTTTGATACACAAACCATTAAAAAATCTTGAAAATAAATTTACTGTTGCAAATACGTATATAAAAAGAATTTACAATGCTGCAATTAATAGCAACAATACAAAGCAAGATAGCTATTATGGTGAAAGATACTCCTTTCTATATCAAGGAAACTACAATTTGAATTTAGATAATAGTATAGTTTTTGGTCTTGAAAGAGAGGATGATTCAATTGGTTACAACAAAAATATGACAGGAATGGACTACAAAGATGCATACGTAACTTCTAAATATTTCGATTTTCAAAAAAGATTTTCCGAAAATATTTTTGCAACATTTGGATCGCGATTTGATAATCACTCTTTAGCTGGAAATGAGGATTCTCACAGGCTAACATTAGCATATCTTTTTGATGATAAGTTTACTAAAATAAAAAGCTCTTACGGCACAGGTTTTAGATATCCCTCTTTATATGAATTTTATTTTTATCAATCAGGAAGTGGTTATGACGGAAATGAAAAAGCTGAAAATAGCGAGAGTTTTGATGTCGGTATTGAAAAATCATTTCCAGAGATAGGTTTAAAAATTGATATGAGTTATTTTAATATTAAATATCATGATGTGCTTGAAGGTTGGCAAGCATCAGGCTGGGACGCTGGTAATCATCCAGGCACAGTTAAATCTCAAGGATTAGAATTAATGTCAAATTTCAAATTAAACAAATTTTTGAATTTCGATTTAAATTATACTTATACCTCTACTTATGACGGAGCAGAACAAGACAATCCAAATAAGAGCTCAGGTCAAACTAATGCTCAGTTAGTAAGAGTTCCTAGAAACTTATTGAATTTAAATACTAATTTTAAGATATCTGGTCTTAAAAATTTTAATTTTTTATTAAGTACTAAGTGGTCTGATGTAGCAAGAGATTACGGAAATGGAAATAGAACTTTTGATGACGAAAGAACTGACGATTATTTTGTTAATGATTTGAATATAAATTATAAATTATCAGAAAATAATAAGTTATATTTTAATATTATAAATTTATTTGATGAAAAATATGAAACAGTAAGAGATTATTCGCAATTGCCCAGAACATTTAATTTTGGTTTTAAGAATAATTTTTAGTACTTATTTTATCTAAATCTGATAAAGATTTAATTATGAAAATAATTAATAAAAATAGTAGTATTTGTTTTTTAATAACTCTTTTAGTTTTTTCTAGACTTATACCGCATCCTCCAAATTTTACGCCAATTATATCTATCGTTATTCTAGGTGGAATTTTGTTCCAAACATTTACTCTGACAATTATTGTTTTTTTTAGCTCAATGTTTATTAGTGATTTTATTATAGGTCTATATCCAGGAATGATATTTACTTATATTGCTTTAACACTTATTGGTTTAATATATTATTTTATTTTTTATAAGATTACATACAAAAATCTAATTTTTCATTCAATTTTCGGTTCTTTTATTTTTTATTCAGTCACAAATTTTTTCGTTTGGACTTACAGTGATTTATATGAAAAAAATATCGATGGCCTAATTCAATGTTATTTACTAGCTGTTCCTTTTTTTTCAAATACACTTTTGTCTACTATTTTTTTCAGTTATCTCACATTTGCTTGTGTAGACAAAATTAAGAATTATTTTTACAAAATAGAAAAAAATATTATTTGAAATAATTGATGAAATAAAAAGATGAAAAAAAAAATTTTTAAACATATATATCAACACATCAAACTCATTAACGAAAATCAAAAAGATATTTTTGATTGCGTTGAGAAAATTGCAAAAGATATAAAAGAGACGCTTAATAATAAAAAGACAATTTTTTTTGCTGGTAACGGAGGTAGTGCAGCAGACTGTGAACATCTTGCAGGTGAATTGGTTGGAAGATATAAAAAAAATAGAAAACCTTATAAAGCCATTTCTTTAACAACTGATACCTCAGTACTCACTTGTATCGCGAATGATTTTGGATATGAAAGAATATTTGAAAGACAACTAGAGGGTCTTGGGCAAAAAGGAGATTTATTGATTGTATTTTCCACATCAGGTCAAAGCAAAAATATTGTGAATCTTTTAAAGAAATCAAAAAAAATGAGGATAAAGTCAATAGCTTTGCTTGGAAAAACTGGAGGTCAATGTAAGAAAATTTCAAGTTATAGCTACGTAGTTCCTTCTTCATCAACTGCTAACATTCAAGAAATACATCACTTAATTGGACATATTTTCTGTAGTTTGGTTGATTAAGTTTGAAGCTTTAAAATACCTTCTTGAATTTCAAAAATTTTATCACATTTATGTAAGATTTTAGGATTATGAGTAATTATGATTATTGTTTTATTACCCTTTAATTTATAAATCTTATTTATTATCTCTTCCTCTGTTTTTTTATCTAATGAGTTAGTGGCTTCATCAAAAACTAATATATTAGTATTCTGATAAATAGCTCTAGCAATTACTAATCTTTGAGATTGTCCCCCAGAAAGTTTCTTTCCATTAGGACCTACAATTGTATAAAGTTTTTCTGGGAGATTGTTAATGAACTCATCTAAAGATGAAAATTTTAAGGCTTCAGACAAAAGATTATCATTTATTTTATTTTCATATTCACCAAATAATATGTTCTCTAATATAGTATTGTCTAAAATGTAAAAATTTTGGGGAATATATGCAAAATTTTTAAGCACAAATAAAGTAAGTTACTTAAAATTATTAGAGGATGCAAAAAAACTAAAAAAAAATTTTATTAAATCTAAGATTATTTGGATTGGTGTCCATACTAGTAAAAAAATAGATAAGTTAAGACCAAATACTTTTAAATCTGTCGAGATATATAATAAAGAATTAAAAAATTTTTTTAATAGAAATTTTATAGACAACAAATTTAAAAAAACTCATTTTACAAAAGATGGATATCATTTAAATTGTACAGGACATGAAATTTTATTACAAAAAATTTCTAAATTAATAAAATGATAGGATTATTTATATTTCAAACTTGTTTGTTAATAAATTTTTCTGAAATATAATTACTTTTTATTGCTGATTCCAGTTCGTCTGATTTGATAAAGCCTGACTTAAGCGTTTCTTTAAATAAATATAGTACTTTCTTACTTACAATTATATTTGGATGTTTTATATAATGGTTTGAAAGTGAACTTTTGTCGTATCTAAGATTTAAAATTTTTTTTAAGAATTGTTTAAATTTATAGTATTTGGTTGTATTTTCATTATAGAAATCAACCTGTAGCCCCTCCTTCCAAGGTTGTGTTATTCGTTTTGATGTATGCAAAAAAATTGTATCATTTTCAATTTTATCATGATGATTAAAAAAAATTGGTAATGTAAAAATATTTGAAAAATATCTTTTTGATGTCAAATTTATCAATTCTTTATAATCAATCTTGTGATTAAACAAATCATTTATAATATCTTCGAAGCTCCAATCTGTGTTTGTATTTTTCAAGAACATTACTTCACTTCTAAAGTTATTACCTATCTTGGTACAAGCTATTTGGAAATTTTCTTCATCAAAAATTTTATTAATTCTATTTTTAGGATCTTGTAATGCGAATACATCAGGATCTATTATCAGGCATTTTTTAGTATTATTTATAGTGAAAGGTAAAAATCTCAATAATGTAAAAGACTGAAGATCATCCACAAACTTTGTTAATTTTCCATTTCTCAAATATGTTAAATTCAATTTACTTTTTAAAAACTCATTTTTTTCCAATTCTAAAATTTCAATTTCATGATAACCTAATTTAGAAAATGAGTAAGCAGCCACTTTAGCTGCTAGCTTTTGAAATTTATTTGTACAAATGTAAATTTTCATATAAAAATATAAAAATTTAATCTACATAAATTGTCTAATTATTCAAAATTAAAAAAATATCATTATTTACTTAAGAAAGGATATATTAAGACCAATTATATTTCGCATCAAAATATTTTTGAGAGTTTTGATAAAGTTTTTCGAATTTCAAGAATAACTAACTTTAAGCAAAATTTTTATATCTTCTTATATAAGTTATTTAATTATATTTGTGGTTTGAAAATTAGAAATAACAAATTATCAACGATTCATTATTGGATACCATTATCAAATTCAAAAAATGTAATTGACCATAGATCTAAATATTTTTTAAGTACTAAATTAATAAAAAATCAAATTAATCTAGTTAGAACAAATTCACTTTTTTCATCTCTATACTTATTATTTTCTGTACCAAATATAATTTTTTTAAACGGATTTCAAAAAATAAACTCATTTCACGAAATTAAAATGCTAAACAATTTAAAAAATAAATGCTTATTTTACGAAAAAAATGAGAGAGCAATCTCAAAAAATCTTCAAAAATTTCTCGTAAAAAAAAATATTAAAAAACTAATTTGTATTGATGATTATAGGTTAATCCAAACTCTTCTAGATGCATCAATTCAATTAAAAATTAGAACAGTAGCTTATCAACATGGAAGATTTCATGAATTTCAGCTTGGTTTAAAAGGAAAAACATTTGATGAGTACGTGGTCTGGAGTAAATTTTTTAAAAAAAAAATAATTAAAATAAATAGAAATTACAATCAAAAGAAAATTAAAATTTTAAATTTTAGATTTAAAAAACTTAAATCAAAAGAAAATGCTGACAATTTGTTGTATTTATGTGAACAAAAAATACCAATAAATCAAATTATCAAAGATATAAAGTTAATTTGTAAACACATCCCAAATAAAAAAGTTTTTATAAGACTTAGAAGTACTCTCAATTATCCAGAAAATTTTATAAATTTTTTAAATTCAAAAAAGATTGTTATCCTAAAAGAAAACTCGTTCTATGATGTAGTTAATAAAAATAATATTAAATATTTAATTGCTTATTATTCAACAGCATTATTAGAAGCTTCTTTATATAACGTTTTTCCTATTATGTTAACTAATAATAATTTTTATTTAAAAGATTATCTAAAAGAAAAAACTGTTTTTGAATTACAGCAGTTAGGAAGATTTAAAATTTTAAAAAATCAATTAAATACAAAAAAAGGCAAAAATAAATTAGAAAAAATTAAAAGAAAAATTTGGTATTAATCAAAATTTTTTCTAAATGCAAAGGTAATACTGTTTCTAAATTTGATATTATCATTTAATGGTTCAACTGGACCAACACTGTGTAATGAATTATGAGTTTTGATGAACATTAACATTTTGTTAGGACTAAAACTTACATATTTTTTTTCAGTTGTTTCTTCCAGCCTCATAGTTCTATTAAAATAATTAAATGAATATTTTGGATCAGTCATAGATAATATTGATGTGCCAACTTTTTTAAAGTTCTCAATTTCTTTTTCAGTATCTTTAATAATGGGCACAATAAAAGTAATGATCTTTTTTGGAGCATCAGTGTGAGGGAGAATAAAACCACCGTTACAAGGAATTGATGAAAATTCAAAAAATAAATTATATTTTCTTTTTTTTAAGAGGAACCCTCTTTTTTCAAAATTTAGTTGCAAATCAATATTGTTTTTTAAAAGAATTTCAGAAATTTTTAAAAAGAATTCCCTACTGTTCAAAAAGTTGTAAAGATTAAAAAAATTTTTTTTTCTTTTTAACAACTCACTAAATTCAGTGTGGTCATTTGTTAAACTAAATTTATTAAATTTATTTATATTGTATTTTTTCTTGTCTTCAGAAATTTTCAATTCTGATACATCTGGATATTCTTCACATAAGGATTTGTATAAATCATTGGTAAAAATTTCCTTAAAATGTCCTAGAGGATATGGTTCATAATCAAATGAATGATTAGATAAATTTAGCATTATAAACGATTAGCATATGTGTAAAAAAATGTATATTAATTATTAAAATTTAATTATGTGTGGAATAATCTGTTTATCAAAAAAATTCAATCATAAATTAAATCAAACTTTTAATTTATTAAAACATAGAGGTCCTGATTTTGAAAATCATGTACAATCCGATGACTTGATCATTGGCCATAATTTATTACAAATTAGAGGTGAGTTTAATTCTTCGAAACAACCAAAATATGCAAAAAATAGTAAATATATAATCTCTTTTAATGGACAAATATACAATACAGAAGAATTAAAAATAAGATTTTCTATAAATAAGGAAATTGATTTAGACACAGAAATTTTAATTCAAATTATAAATCAGGTAGGATTAGAGTTTATAAGATTTGTTAAAGGAATGTTTTCAATATTAATTTATGATATTCATACTAGGAAAATTCATCTCTTTAGAGACCCCTCAGGTCAAAAACATTTATATTACTATCTTAATAATAATGAATTAATTATTTGCTCTGAAATTAAACCAATTATAAGTATCTTACAAAATTTTAGTTTTGATAATCAAAACTTACCTTCTAGCTTAATTTTAGGTTATCCAATAAATAAATTTACACCATTTAAAAATATTAACAGAGTTTTACCAGGGGAACATCTTATCATCGATGATAAAAAAAAAATTCATAAAAGTTTTTTTGATCAAATAACGAAAAAGTTTGACAATGAGGATCCATCAGGTGTTATAAGAGAAACAATTAGAAATCATTTATTAACAAAAAAAAAAATTGCAATTAATTTAAGTGGTGGATTAGATTCTAATATAATTTTGTATGAATCACTGAATTTTAATTCAAATATTTCAGTATTTTCAACAAAATTTGAAACACCTAATGAAATTTATAATCATGACTATTATTTGGCACAAAAAATTGCTAAGCACTATGGTTTAAATCTATACACCACAAACATTACTTTTGATGATTATCTAAATAATTTTGAAAAATCTTTTTCACATATAGAAGAAATAAATAGAAACATTAATAATCCAGCTTATTATATCAATTATATCAACCAAAAAAATAATAATTATAGATCTATTCTTTCAGGTGATGGTGGCGATGAAATATTTATTGGATACGATTATTATAAAAGAATAGGATTAAAGAAAAAGATAATAAATAATTTTAAAATTTCAAAAGTTATTTCCTCTTTTATGTGGTTTAAGGAATATCTTCGTTATGAAACTCCACAGCAGTATTTCAAAAATAGTTTATTGAATCTTAAAAATAAATATTCTACTTTTAAAAATAGCCTGTATTCAAAAAAATTTTACGAAAATTTTTACACATCCAAAATAGATCATGTTTCAAAATATTATTGTTTTTTGGATCAATTTAATTGGTTGCCAAATGAAATTTTTCTAAGAGCAGATAAGCTTGGTATGAAAAATAGCTTAGAAGTCAGAAGTCCTTTTTCTGACTTAGATTTACGTAGATACTTCTTTGAGCGAATGCATAAGGAAAAATTTGTTGCAAAAGTTAATAAACCCGAGATAAGACAAATATATAAAGAAAAATTACATCCTTTAATATCCAATAATATATTGAAAACTGGTTGGACGGCGCCTTTAGAATGGTTAAAGAGAGATGAGTTTGTAGAAAAAATAATAAGTTTTATACCAGACCAAGATTGTGAGATTTTTAGGTGGAGTATTTTAAAAAATAATATAAAAAAAAATAAACTTATTTTATTAAATAAACAAATTTATAGTTTAATATCTTTATCAATAATTAAAAAAAATTTTAATGAAAAAATCATTAATTAGACCTTGTGTAGTTGGGTTAGGCTATGTTGGATTACCTCTATTTTTAAAACTGCAAAATAAAATTAGTACAGTTGGCTACGACATTAGTGATACAAGAGTAAAAGAATTGAAATTTTTTTTAGATGTAAATGGTGAATTTAAAAAAAAGGATTTAGTTTTAAAAAAAAAATCTTTAATTACATCTGATAAAAATCTTTTAAAATTCTGCAATTTTTTTATAGTGGCTGTTCCAACCCCAATATCAAAAAAAAATATCCCCGATTTGTCTCATTTAAAAAAAAGTTGTGAGATTATTGGAAAAGTTATAGTTAAAAATAGCATTGTTTTTTTTGAGTCAACTGTTTATCCAGGTGTTACAGAAAACTTTTGTGGAAGATTATTAGAAAAAAAAAGTGGCTTAAAACTTGGTGTAGATTTTTTTGTTGGTTACTCACCTGAGCGAATAAATCCAGGAGATAAAAAACACTCGATTGGAAAAGTTGTAAAAATTGTTTCAGCTACTAACAATAATACCTTAAAAGTTGCTAAAAAAATTTATAAGAAAGTAGCTAATAAAATTTTAACAAATAAAAATATCAAAGAGGCAGAAAGTGCAAAAGTTATTGAAAATATTCAAAGAGATTTAAATATTGGATTGATGAATGAAGTTTATAAAGTATGCGTAAATTCAAAAATAAATTTTTCAAATGTAATCAAATTAGCTTCCACTAAGTGGAATTTTTTAAAATTTGATCCAGGCTTAGTTGGTGGACATTGTCTACCAGTTGACCCTTATTACTTCTCAAATTTTGCTGAAAAAAAAGGTATTAAAACAGAAGTGATCTTGTCAGGAAGAAAAATTAATAACTCAATGTATCTATATATGTATAATAAAATTATAAAGGATATCAAAAATTTAAAATTGAACATAAAAAAGTCTAGGATTTTAGTTTTAGGTCTTACCTACAAAAAAAATGTATCTGACATTAGAAATTCTTTTGCTCTTAAATTGTATAGATTATTAAAAAAAAAGATTAAATATCTTGAAGCTTGCGATCCATTTTTAACAAAAAAAAATATTAAAAATATAAAAGTACTGCACAACTTTAATATTGATGATTATGAATTAATATTAAATTTCGTAAATCATGATTTATTTAAAAATAAGATTTTAAAAATAAAAAAAACTAATAAGAAATATTTAAATTTATTTTGATATTTTGTTAAAAAAAATTATTTATATATCCGATTTATCATTACCTTCAAATAAGGCTCAAGCTGTTCATATATTCAAATTATTAGATAATTTTTTACAGTTTTCAGATAAAGCAATTTTAATATGTCCAAATTTAAAAAAAAAAATTCAAAAAGGATTTTTCAAAAAATATTTTAATTTACACAGCAATAAAGATATTGAAATACATAATCTATTTAAAAAAGCTTACTCAAACTCATTCCTAAGGAGACTGATTTTTGGTCTTAAAGTTGGTATAAAATTAAGAAATGAAAATAATTTGATTATTTCAAGAAGTTTAATCTCAAGTTTCATTTTGTCTTTATTCAGAGTAAAACATTTTATAGAAATCCATCAGGAAATTAAGGGTCTTACAAAATTTTTATTAATTAATTTAAATTTTATAAATTCAAAATATATTACAAAAGTAATCTTTATATCAAATAATTTATCTAAATTTTTTGATATAAAAGATAATAATTTTATAATTTTACATGATGCTTGTGATTTAAAAGATTTTAGGGAAAGAAAAAAACTTAGAAAAAAAGTAAAAAAAATTTTTTATGTTGGTAGCTTTTATAAGGGACGGGGAATAGACATAATTCAAAAACTGTCAAAATTAACACCTGATTTAGATTATTATTTATATGGTCTTAGAGATGAAAAAATAAGTTCATCTAAAAACTTTAAGGTACATCCTGTTGTAAGCTATAGAGAATCTGTTAATCTTATTAAATCAGCAGATCTTCTCCTAATGCCATATCAGACAAAGGTCTCGATAAATTCAGATAATTTTAATGATGATATTTCACAATTTATTTCACCCTTAAAAATGTTCGAGTATCTAGCTACCGGTATTCCAATAATCAGTTCAGATTTAAAAGTACTAAGGGAAATTTTAAAAGATCAAAAAAATTCTGTTCTAGTGAAAAATTATACAAATCCTTTTGCTTGGAAAAAAGCAATTTTGAATTTATCAAATAATTATTCTCTTAGAAATTATATTTCAAAAAATTCTTTAGCAACTGCAGAAAAAAATACTTGGAAAAAAAGATCTGAAAAAATTCATAATATTTATCTTAAAAAAATTAAAAATGATTAAAATAAATATTTTAAATAGAGGACCAATTTTTAATTGGGGAAAAAATTTTGGTTATTGGTTTCCTATTAAATACTTTAAAGAAGAATTAAAAGATAATGGTTTTCAGATAGATTTTTATAATTCTATTAATGATAAATTTTACGATTCAGATCTAATAATAATTGATAACAGATTTTTTAAATATTCAAATTTCAATAAGGTAAAAAAAAAATTAGGACTGCATGTACAAAACGAATTTTTAGAAAATATAAATAAGATATCAAAAAAAAATCCTAATATCATTTGGTTTGATTTAGGTGACAGTTCTGGCAATACTTCTTTTGAAATTCTTCCAATGGTGAAAAAATATGTAAAAAAACAATTTTACAAGGATAAAAATTTATATAAAAAAACTTTTTTTAGAGATAGATATTATGCTGATTTTTACCAAAAAAAATTTCAGCTTGAAAAAGATAGTGATTTTAAGGTTTATCCTTTGCTAAAAGAGTATGAAAATAAACTAGTTTTAGGCTGGAATATAGGTGTAGGAAATTATTTTAACATAATACAATTTAATAAAATTCAAAAGTATAGATGTATCACTAAATCATTAATTAATAATAATTTAAAATTTTTGGATAAGTATTTTTTAGGTTATTATAAAGATTTAATTAAAAATCAGGATATTTTTTATAATTTTAACTTAAGAAGTGACGATCCAAAAAAATCGATTCATTTTCAAAGAAATCAGATTAGCAAAATTTTAAAAAAAAATTTTGATTTACCTTTAAAACGTTTAAATCATAAGTGTTATCTGGAGAGATTGGGAAGATCTAAGGTTTCAGTTGGAGCTTTTGGATGGGGAGAGATATGTTACAGAGAGTTTGAAGCTGTAAAAATGGGAGCGGCCGTAGTTTTTCCAAATGTAGATTATCTTGAAACTTGGCCGAATATTTATAAAGACAATTTTTCTTATCTTAGTTATAAATTTGATTTTTCAGATTTGATTGAAAAAATAGAATTAGCTATAAATGATAAAATTTTAAGAGATGAATTAGTACTAAACTCACAGAATATTTGTAAAAGTGTCTATACCGAAGAGGGCTTAAAATATTTCGTAAAATTTTTTAAAAAAATTACTGAATAATTATTTTTTTATGAGAATTCTACTTGCATAATCAATTCTATGAAGCCACATAAAATTTTTATCTAATTCAAAATATTCATCGACAGCTTTTCTTGAACCTTTCCAGTGTCCATAGTCATCAATGATTAATACACCTCCACTGGATAATTTTGGATATAAAATTTCTAATTCAATCTTAGTTGACTCATAAAAATCTGTATCTAATCTCAGTAATGAAATTTGATCGGGCAAATTTTTTGAGTTTTTTAGGGTGGTTTCTACTTTACCCTCTATAAATTTAAAAGATTCATCATAATCAGGATAAAATTTGAAAATATTTTTTTTAACTTCTTCTAAAGTTGAATAACACCACTTTATATCCTTTGTTTTATAATTATCATATATCTGTTGAGCTTTAATATCTTTTAAATCATAATCATTAATTGTAGGTTCTGGCATGCCTTCAAAAGTATCAAATGCAAAAATTTTTTTGTCTAGCTTATGTTGATCGATTAATTTTTTGAAAAGTATTAAATTACCACCTCTCCACACACCACATTCTACTAAATCACCCTTAATTGAATTTTCTTTGATATGTTTTATAGACTGGATAATAGCCCAATGATTTGCTGGAGTACTCATTGAATAGTAAGAAATATTTTTTAAAATTTCAAGTTCTAGGTCTGAAATTTCTGCGATAAAATGTTCATTTCTTTTATACCAAGAATTTTTATGTTCTATTTTGAAATTAAATTTATTAATTATATTTTTTATTATTTCTCTATATTTATTCATAAATCTAAAAATAAAAAATAATCTTTAATTCATATAAACATGAAAAGAAAGTCCTTTTATTAATAATATTTATTATTATTTTTATTAAATTATATCAATTAAGAATATTGATTAATTACTCTTCATATATTATGGAAAATATTTTCATAAGACAGTTTATTGTTTTGTAATTTAAATCTGTATAAATTTTTTCTTGCCATTTTTGCTTTTTTTATTTGCTTAGGTAAATTGTTGATAATTAATTTCATGGATCTTGCCAAGCTTTTAAAATTGTTATTTAAAAATAATTCACCTCCTCTACCATTTAGTATAATTTCCCTATTACCACCTGGGCAATCCGAAGATAAAATAATTTTAGAATTGTTTAATGCCTCTATGGTTGCATTACAACATCCTTCAAATAATGATGCACAAATATAAATTTGATCTTTTAATTGATTAATATTTTTTCTGAAACCCTTAAACTTAATATTTTTCTTTAAATTATTTTGTTTAACATAAAGTTTGAGATTACTTTCCTCATTTCCATTGCCGTATATATTTAAAAAGTAATTATAATTTTGATTTTTTAAATAATTAATTGCTTTTAAAATTAGCAAGATATTTTTTTCATTTGATAATCTTGAAAAGCTGAAAAATTTAATATTATTAGTTTTAAAATTTTTTTCTTTTAACACTTTTGTAATAGATGGAGGATAAATTACATAAATTTTTTTATTTATTAATTTATATAAACCCTTTTTAATTCCAAATGAATTACAAATAATCAAATCTGCAAAAGGATAAGTATATTTCACTAAAAACTTTAAAATTTTTTTCTTTAGGAAGTCTTTTAAATTAAAGTAGATATCTAATTCTTCTATAGGAGTTCTTTCTACTAAAATAATTTTTAAAGGTTTTATAAAGTAACGTATTAAAATAATAATCACGTTACTATAGTGTATATTGGACACTAAAATATTTTTTACGTCTTTTTTGACTAATTTGTTTATAATTCTAACTAAATCAAACAGAGAATATAAAAGCTTTGATTTATTAATTTCAATTACATCAATATCATGTTTTTGAAGAATTTTTTTATAATCAGATTTACCAATACAAATTATATTTATAGAATATCTTTTTTTACTTAATTGTGAACAAAGTCTAACAATTGAGTTACCTGCTCCTCCAAAAGAAAAATTTGAAATGAAAAAAATTAAGTTAATTTTCTTAATCATATGAAAAAAATATATTTTATACTTTATTTTTATAAAATTAGAATTAAGTTTGAGTTTAAATAATATTTAGTTGTATCAAATAAAGTTATAATTTAAATAATAAAAGCTATCTAATATGTGTGGATTTGTAGGGGTTGTAAATTTTTCAGAGAATTTGAATAATGAAATAAAAATTCAGTCTGCAAATGATTTAATGATAAAAAGAGGACCTGACTCTGAAGGTTATTTTTCCAATAATTTTTCTCATTTTGGTTTCAGAAGGTTATCTATTCTTGATTTGACAGAAGCTGGAAACCAACCAATGATTTCAGATAACAGAAGATATGTATGTGTTTTTAATGGAGAAATATATAACTACAAAAAAATTTTTGAAAAATTAAAAGATAAGTTCAAATGGAAAAGTAAATCTGATACGGAGGTTTTATTAAATTCATATATCTATTGGGGTGATGATTTTGTAAATAAACTTGACGGAATGTTCGCTTTTGCAATTCTTGATATAAACAAAAAAACTCTTTTTTGTGCAAGAGACAGGTATGGGGAGAAACCTTTTTTTTATTATAAGAAAAATAATTATCTTTATTTTGCATCCTCACTGAGCTCATTGGAAACAATTAGCAACGAATTTTTTAATTATGACAATTCATCAATAAGTGATTTTGTAAATTTTGGTCATACAAGTAATTCAAAAACTATTTTTGATAAAGTATTTAAGTTACCTCCTGGTAGTTATTTTAATTACTCAAGGGATCAATTTACATTTTACAAATATAATAATTTAAAAGAAAATACTCTCAAAACTTTAGACAAAAATTATTTTGACTCAATTATCAAAGAAAGTGTTAGAGATAAATTAAATTCTGATAGACCTGTAGGTGTTTTTTTATCTAGTGGGATAGATAGCTCACTTATTGCTCATCTTTCAAAAAAAGAAAACTCCTATCTAAAAACTTTTTCAATAGGTTTTAAAAATAAAATTTATGATGAAAGTAGTCTTTCAAAAAAATTTGCAAATTTAATTCAATCAAAACACTATGAAAAGATAATCAGTGAACAAGATTTATTAAGTGAGCTAATGAAAATTAAAGGCATGTTTGATGAACCTATAACTGATCCATCATTAATACCAACTTTGATAATGACAAGATTTGCAAAATCAAATGGAGTAGATGTCTGTTTGTCAGGGGATGGAGGAGATGAACTATTTGGGGGCTATAATTATTATACATTAATGAGATATAAACTTACATATTTGAAAATACCTTATTTGATAAGGTTGGGTATTGAAAAACTTATTTCTAAAAATAGAAATCATAAATATCTTCTTTTAAAAAATTTTCTCTCTAAAAAAGATGTAGAATCTTCTTTTACTTTTTTAAAAAGTTTAAAAAAAGATTTTTTTAATGTGGTAAATTTTGATGAAAAAGATTTAGAACTTAAAAATTTTGATAATTATCTATCTTTTGATACCTTAAATTCAATTTTAAATTATGATATCAATAATAATTTAATTGATAACTATTTAGTAAAACTAGATAGAGCTAGCATGAATAATTCATTAGAATGTAGATTACCATTTTTAAGTAAAAAAATAACAAATTTTGCGTCTAGCTTGAATTCTGATCAAAAAATTTCCTTTTTTAGAAAAAAGTTATTTTTAAGATCTTATGCAAACAAACATCTTCCAAAATTTCTTTTGAATAAAAAAAAGAGAGGTTTCGAGATACCAATTAAAGAGTGGTTGAGAAACGATTTATACGAATGGTCTAAAGATTTGATTTATGATCAGCAGAATTATAATAAATTACCGATTATTCAAGATAAGGTTAAAAAATTGTTTATTCTTCACCAATCAAAAAAAAGAGATGTTCACCCTTATTTGTGGTCTATTCTTATGATGTTAGAATTTAACCGAAATAGATTAAATAACTAGGAATTTTAAAAATGTATGATTTCCTTTTCTTAATTTGCACAACTGAGAAAAGTAAATTTTTATCAAAGTTTTTGAAAAGCGTTAATAATTTAAAAATAAAAAATAGGAGGATTAAATTATTAATAATTGAAAACTCAATAAAAAAAAAACATAAGTCTTTGATTGGCAAAACTTTAATTAAACATATTCCTTTTGAATACTCTTTAGAAAAAAAGATTGGTATTCCATTTGCTAGAAACAAAGCTTTAAGGTTATCGAAAAAAATAAAAGCGCGCTATCTATGTTTTTTTGATGATGATTGTGAGATTAGTAGAGATTGGATGGAAAAAATTATTGAGTTTAAAAAAAAAATTAAATCTGAAATAGTTACAGGACCTCAAATTCCAAAACAAAAAAATCAATATCATTCGATCCTTTCAAAATCACCTTACAATTTTCAAAAGTTAAGATGGGCTGCAACAAACAATGTTGTAATTGATAAAAAGATTTTAGATAAGCACAATATAGAATTTTCAACTAAATTGGCAAATATTGGTGGATCAGATCAATTATTTTTCACTCAATTAAATTTGAAAGGTTTTGAAATAAGATGGTGTTCTAATGCTAAAGTTTTCGAAAATCAAAATAATTTAGAAAGAAATTTTAAATGGTTTATAAAAAGAAGTTTTAGATATGGAATATCCTCAAATTTAATTTATAAAGAAGCTTATGGATCATTTAAAGGGTCACTTTTCGTTATTTTAAAATTTTTTTATGAATTATTATTTTTTTTTAATTATTTTGCCTTAGTGATAATAAATCCAAAAAAAAATTCTTTATTTAGCATTATGTACTTATTTAGATCTATCGGATCATTTTTAAGTTTATTTGGTATTAAAATAAAAAGTTATATCTAACTTACTTAATTTTTCTAGGAAATGGAAAAGGCTTAATAAAATCAAAATTTTTATTAATTTTTAAACAATTAGCTCTGATACTTTTAAAAAAATTCCATGCTAAAATAATAATTGTTGAGTTATCTTTTTTGGTCAAAAATTTAGAACTACGAATTAAGAACTTTGTTCCAGGAACGTATCTATTTTGCTTTAAATTATTGTCATCTATAACAATTTTAAAATCTTTATAATTAAAATCTAAAACATGACTAAGTGTAGTTAGTTTAGCAGGTGCCCCATATCCTATAATTGTTTTTTTCTTAGAATTAAGTTCGTTAATTAATTTTCTCAGTGTATTTTTTTGATATTGAATATCTCTATAAAAGTTTTGGTAAGTTTTAATTTCATATATTTTTTGAAGATTTTCCTTTTTAATTTGATTGTTTATTTTTCTTGTTTTTACTTTTCTTTGATTTTCATTGGCTACAAATATTCTAATTGATCCACCCTGAGCACTTATAAGTTCAAAATCGAATATTTCTAATTTAAATTTTTTAAAGAAACTTACCAAAGGTTTTAATGAATGATAGCTCATGTGTTCATGATATATAGTATCAAATGTCTTTTTTTTTAGAACTACAGGTAAATAGGAGACCTCTAAAACAAAAAATCCTTTTGGTTCCATCAAGTTTTTAACTCCTTGAGTAAAATCTTGCAAATTAGGATTGTGCGCAAATACATTATTAGCTGTGATTACATTAAATTTACCAAATTTTTTTTTTATTTTTTTGCTAGTTTTCATTGAAAAATAATCAGAAATTATATCTATATTTTTCTTTAAGTTTAAATTTTTAAGATTTTTTGCAGGATCAATTCCAACAACTTTATCAAATTTGTTTTTAAAGAAATTTAAAAAAGTACCATCATTACATGCAATATCTAGTATTTTTGTTTCTCTATCTCTTCTGGTTAATTTGATAATTTTTTTTGAATAATCTTCAAAGTGTTTGACTAATACTTTAGATGTTCCTGAAACATATAAATAATTATCAAACATAAGACTAGGATTAACTAATTGACTAAGTTGAAGGTGACCACATTTTTTACATATTTTTACTTTCAGTGAAAAAGTTAATTCTTTTTGTAAAAATTTTTTTGGATAAGAATTCGCAAGAGGCGTTTTTCCAAAATCTAAAACAGTTTTTAACTTAATTGAATTACATAAAACACAAAATTTTTTATTTATAAATTTTTTTTTATTGAATTTGATAACGTTAATATTTGATCTAGGCTGTAGCTTCATGAAATTTAATATTAAATATACTTTTAAATTTATTTTTTTATGTTAATTACTTATTTAATGTTCAATTGTCCAATAATTTTTTTAACCTATAAAAGACCTAATGAAACTGAAAAAATATTAAAGATTATATTAAACTTAAAACCAAAAAATCTTTATGTTTTTCAAGACGGAAAAAAAAAAGGATTTACTAGAGAAGAAAATCAAAATCACAAAGATACTAAATCAATTATTTTAAAATATAAAAAGAATTATAGCTATAAGAGTATTTTTTATAAAGAGAATATAAGTCAAAGTTTGATTGGATATAAAATAATTAAAGAGGTTTTTAAAAAACATGAGAAAACAATAATTTTAGAAGATGATTGTGTTCCAGAAGTCGGCTTTTTTAGATATTGCGATTTGATGTTAAAAAAATTCAAAAGAAATAAAGATATTGCCCATATTTCAGGATGTAATTTGTATTATGGATCAAAAAAAAAAAAAATAAACGACAAAGATTATTTTTTTTCTAAATACCCTCAATTCATGGGTTGGGCAACGTGGAGAGACAGATGGCAAAAATATTATGATCCTTATTTAAAAAACTGGGAAAAAGAGCGTTATGAATTTTTAAACAACAAAAATTTAAAGATAGGTGAAAAAAGGTTCTTCACACATTATTTAAAAAGATTTCGACAAAAAAAGTTAATCACCTGGGATATTCAATGGGTTTATGCTTGTATATTCAATAATTTTAAAACCGTTTTACCCTCTGTAAATTTGATAAAAAATATTGGGTATTATAACGCTCCTACCGGTAAAGGAGCTAAAAAATTTAGAAATTTAGTTACAAAAGACATTAAATTTCCATTAAAGCATAATCCAAACATAATCTTTTCTAGAAAATATGACAATTTTTTATATGAAGGTTTTTATAATAGAAAAAATATATTTTTAAGAGTAATTAATAGAATAAGATACAGCCCAATTACAAAAAATATAAAAAAAAATTTATCTAATTAAACATATCTAAAATTAAATTAGCTTAGTAATAAGAAATTTATATTTACTTAAATTTGTGCTGTATTTAAATTTATTTAAAGATTTTTGTGATTTTAAAACTTTTTTGTAATATTTTTTTTTATTATTTGAAAATTCAATAATTTTATTTTGTAAGTCTGATTTATTATCATTTTTAAATAGTAGGCCATATTTTCCACCTTCCAATATTTCTCTTGGTCCAGTAGGACAATTGCTTGAAATAATTGGTTTTTTTAAAACTAATGCTTCGAGTAAAACATTTGGAAGACCTTCATATTTTGAGGAAAGTATAAATAAATCTGCTGATTTTAAAAGAGGAAATGGATTTTTTTTAAAATTGATAATTTTAATATTCTCATTGAGGTTTTTTTGATCAATATAATTTTGTAAATTTTTTTTTAAATTTCCGCTTCCCATAATGATAAACCTAAAACTTAATTTATCTTTTAAATTTGCGAGAGCTTTTAATATAATTATTTGATTTTTTTGATCGGTTAATCTGCCAATATTTACAATTTTAAGCACATTCTTACAATTATCAAAAAAACTTTCATAATTTTTTTTTTTTGAATTAAGTAGGATCTTCTGTCTATCAAGAGGATTATAAATACAATATGATTTCAACTTAAATTTTTTCCTAAATTCTTTTTGTAAGTCATAACTATTCACTATTATTGCATCTGCTTTTCGGAAAAAAAATGTAAAAATATTTTTTTTAAATTTATTTTTTGCCCAAATAGTTGGAGAAGAATTTGCTCTAATTATAATTTTAAAATTAAATATAGTAGATACGATTATTGCAAAAATATTAGATTGAAAACTAAGAATCAAAAATTTCTTTGAAAATAGAATTTTAAACAAAAGATAAATCAATGAAATTATGATTTTAAAAATTCTGTTTTTTGGGATTAAAAAATTACTAGATGGTCCATAAACTAAAATTTTTTTATTTTTTGAGATTATTCTATTTTTATCAGCAGTGACTATTGATACTTTTTTAAAGTTTTCACATAAGTAATTGGATATAATAAAGAGATTTTTCTCTACTCCGCCAGACTCTATTGACGGCATAAATATTACAATTTCTTTATTTTGCATTTAAATTTTACTAAAATTGATTATAGTAATTTTTCATGAGCAGCCTTGTATCAGTAATTATACCATATTTTAAAAAAAAAAAGTTTATTAAATCGTCAATTAAATCAGCTACATCACAATCTTATAAAAATTTGGAGATAATCATTATTTATGACGATGAAAGCTTAGAGGATTTAGAGTATATAAAAAGTTTATGTTTGCAAGATAATCGAATTAAATTGATTATAAATAAAAAAAATCTTGGAGCAGGATTTTCAAGAAATAAAGGAATTAAAAATTCAAAAGGTGAATATATCGCTTTTCTAGATGCAGATGATTTATGGAAAAAAAATAAAATAAAATTTCAGTACGAGTTTATGAAAAAAAATAAAATTTATTTTTCTCACACTTCCTATGAAATTGTTGATAATTATGATCACAAATTAAGGAAAATGAATATTAAAGAAAATCTAAGTTTTAATGATTTAATAAAATCATGTGATATTTGTCTATCTTCAGTAATGATAAAAAAAAATATTTTAAATAATAACAAATTTTCATCTCAAAAAACAAAAGAGGATTATTATCTCTGGTTACAACTTTCAAAAAAAAATAATATCTATGGAATAAAAAAATTTTTGACAAAGTGGAGAAATGTAAGTGAGTCTCTATCTTCAAGTTTTTTTCAAAAAATCGAGGATTCAATAATTTTATATAACAAAAAAATGCATTATAATTTTTTGGTATCAATTATATTTACCTTACGTTTATCTTTTTTTTATTTGTTAAAAAGGGTAAAACAGGCCATCAATAATTAATGATATTATTCTTAAAATTTTTTATAGGATTAATAATTCATCAATTGACCAATTTTCTTTGTAATAAAAAAAATTATTTGCTAGATAATCCTAATTTTTCTATTCATAAAGAGCTAACAAAAAATAAAAATCTTCCTCTGACTGGAGGTATTACTTTTCTAATATTATTTTTAATATTTGTTGATGGGTTTATTGAATTAAAGATATTTGGTTCTTTAATTTTTTTTATAGGTTTATTTTCAGATTTAAATTTTATTAATTCACCAAAATTAAGATTTTTTGCACAGATAATAATTACTTTACTTTTTGTTTCTTTTTTTCAAAATAATGTTTTTTTTACAGATATTAATATAATCGATAAATTTTTAGAGAATTATTATTTTTCAATTTTTTTTACAGCATTTTGTTTATTAATTTTAATCAATGGTACAAATTTTATTGACGGATTAAATGGCCTAGTAATCACTTATTATATAATTGTCTTATCAATATTAACTCTAGCATCAAATTTATTTAATTTATACATCGATTTAGATTTAGTGGTTAATTTAGTTTTAATTCTTTTAATATTACTTATTTTTAATGTTACAAATAAAAACTTCATAGGTGACTCGGGTTCTTACTTAATATCATTTATAATAGGAAGTTTTCTGATTTCATTTTACAATCAAAATCAAAATGTTTCATCTTTGTTTATAGTGTTATTATTATGGTATCCAGCTTTTGAAATCTTTTTTTCAATTATAAGAAAATTAATAAAAAAGAAAAATCCATTTTTACCTGATAGATCTCATTTACATCAAAAGATTTTTTTAAAAATATTAAATAAAAATGAAAAAGAGTTTAAATCAAATTTATTTACATCATTCTTAATTAATTTTTATAATATTATTATTTTTTTGATATCTCTAAATTTTATCAATAATAGTAATTTAATATCTTTAGTATTAACAATTAATATTTCAATCTACTTAATTTTTTTTTATAAAACTTAACTCTGATAGTTTTTATATTTGGTCTTAAATTTAATTTCTTTATATTTTTAATCATTTTTTTTATATCTTTTCCTAAATCTGTAAATTTAAAATTTTTAAAATATTTCTTAAAATTTTTACTTCCTACATTATAATTTCTATGGTCTTTTTTTTCCAAATTAAACTTTACTAATGTTTTTGGTTTCTTAATTATTTTTATAATTTTGTTTGTTAAATCATAAATGTTTGTGCTGAAAGAGAGAGCGTTTACTATAAATGATTTTGGCTGTGTCTGAATTATATGCAAATACATCCTTGAAATATCTTGAACTGATAAAAAAGGTCTTGATTGTTTTCCATCACCATCAATAAAAATATTTTTATTTTTCAATAGAAGATACGTAAATAGATTTATAACTAAATCAAAACGCATAGAATTTGAAAAACCATATAATGTAGCATTTCTTAAAATATTTACTTTGAATTCTTTTGATTTAAGTAAATAAATTTTTCTCTCTGCTTTTTGAACTGCTTTTGCATAACAACTTAATGGATTAATCTTAGATTTTTCAAATACTTTTTTTTTATTAAAGCCATAAATTGAACAGGTTGAATTAAAGATATATCTTTTAACACCACTTTCTTTTGCAATTTTTGCAAATTTATATCTTGCTTCATAATTTATCTTTGTAGAATATTTTTTATTTAAATCTGAGGAAGGATCGTTAGCAATTCCAGCTAAATCACAAACAATCTCAATATCTTTGAAATCTTTTTTATTTACTTCTAAAATATCTTTTTTAATTAAAAAAAGTCTTTCTGAATTTTTAACCTTATTTTTGTTTTTAATAAGCCAATTGAAATAAAACAAATCATAAACTGTAACATAATTATTTTTTAATAACTTTTGCGTAAGCTCTGTTCCAACATAACCACCACCACCAACTATTAAAATTTTTTTCATTTAGTCTCAAATTAGATTTAATTTTATAGATCATTTGATCGAGTATGGAAATAAATAAATTAAATTTATTTTTGGTTTTTTTTGAAAATGTAAACTTGATAAAAAGAATAATTTAAAAAAAATAAAAATAATTGAGAACTTGAAAAAAAACTACCCGTAGGAACGATCGGTATAATTGATGATAAACAATATATTTTGAAAATAAGAATTAGTTTCCTATTTTCTTTTAATAATGGACGATTGTCTTTATCAAAAAGTAGTTTGAAAATTATACCTAAAATAATTAATGTTCCTAGAATACCATGTTCAGAAATAAATTCATAATAAACTTGATGGGGATGGGTATAGCAATGAACAAACATCTCTTTAATTAACTCATCTTCAGATATATCTTTTAAATTCATACAAGCTTTATGATAATTTTTGTTTCCAACCCCAAAAAAAATATTATTTTTAAAAATTTCATAAGAAAAAACAGATTGATTTAAATATTTAGTTTTAAGTAAATTGTGTTTTATGTCATTATGATTGAAGTTTAAGTCTTTCTTTACTTGATCAACAAATCTCACTTTAAGAGTATCTAGATTCAATAATGCTATAACAGATAAAAATAAAAGAAAAATTGAGATAAACTTTATCTTTAAATTATTTTGAACAAAGAAAATAAAAATTAAAAAACTAAATAGTAATTTGATTACTATGGATCTTTCTCCAGTTAGAATAATTGCGAGTGAAACTACAAAAGTGATTAAAAATGCTATTTTTATTCTGTTATCAAATATCAGTGATCCGATAATAATAAATAAAAAAGCAAACAAAAAACTTCCTACAATTAACTCATCTTTAAAAAAACTTACAATTCGTTCGTTTTTCATGGAACTTTCAAAACCTAAAATATTAAATCCAAAAATAAATTCAAAAAATACATCAATACAAACTATTAATAGGATCATAGTCCAGGAAAAGATAATTTTCCTTAATATGTCAAAGTGTAATAACAAATATTTAAATGAAAAAATTAATAAAATAAATTTTATAAATAAAAAATTCCTTTTGATTGAATTTGTAAAGTCAATCCCAAAAAATGAGTTTAAAATTAAATATGCCCAAAATATCAGAAGTAAATGTAATAATTTTTCATTCTTAATATTTTTAATTAATTTTTTATTAGAGAAAATAAAAACAATAAAAGAAAAAATGATTAATATAATATTAATTTCCATTACAGCGTTTCCAAGAATTATGCTGACAGGCAATAATGAAAAAATTAAAATTAAAAAATTTTTAAAATTCTTATTATCTGAAATATCTAAGTTTTTCACAATTTCTTAATTAATTTTTAAAATTACTTTTTTAAAAGTTTGTTTAACTTTTATATGTTATCATTTATATATTCATTAATAATTTTAATGAAAAAAAAAATATTTTACTGGGGTCCTTTTACTGACAAAGGAATCGGTACAAAAAAAGCTATCTTAAATTCAGCGACATCAATTAATAAATACTCTTCCTCATATGAGGCTGTAATTATTAATGCAATTGGTGAGTGGAACAATGAGAAAAAAAATGAAGATGTAAAGTATCTTAGCCTAGGACCTAATATATTTGATGGTTTGCCTAGATATGGATTTATTAAAAGTAGATTAGCTTTTATTCAAATTTTTTTTGCATCATTTTTTAAATTAAAAAAATTAATTTTAAAAGAAAAACCCGATTACTTAATGATACATTTAATTTCAAGTTTACCACTAATTTTATTTATTTTATTTAACTTCAAAACTAAATTATTATTTAGAGTTTCAGGGAAGCCTAATTTAAATTTTATTAGATCATTATTGTGGAAATTATCGAGTCATAAAATCCAAAATATATTTTGTAACACCAAGGAACAAAAAGATGAATTAATTAAGAATAAAATTTTTTTACCAGAAAAAATTGATGTTCTTTACGATCCTATTTTTAGTATTAGAAATATTTTAAAAGAGAGAAAACAAACTAATTTTGACATAAAATTTAAAAAAAATAATATTTTATTAGTTGGACGGCTAACAAGACAAAAAAATTTTGAATTAATGATAAAAGCTTTCAGAGATCTTAGAAATAAAGAGCTAAAGAATTTTAAAGTTTATATACTAGGAGAGGGAGAGCTAATGGACAAATTAAAAAAATTAATAGAAAATTATAATTTGAGTGATTGCATTTTTTTGTTAGGATCAAAAAAAAACGTAAACAAATATTATTATACTAGTAAGATTTTTATAATGACTTCATTATGGGAAGACCCTGGTTTTGTATTAATAGAATCAGCAATAAATAATTGCTCAATTATTTCTAGTGATTGTAAAAGTGGACCTAGAGAAATTTTAGAAAATGGAAGTGGAGGATTTTTATTTAAGAATAATGATATTGGTTCTTTTAAAGAAATTATTACTAGATATCTAAATTCTAACGATCAGGAATTAAAGCAAATGAAAATAAATGTTAAAAAGAATATAAGAAAGTACTCGCTGTTAAAGCACTATCTGCTTCTAAAAGAATTAATTTTTAAACAAGAAAATAAAGCTTAAAATTTGATATTTATTTGATTAAATAGCGCTTTTTTAGGATTTACATTTTATCTTATTTAAGTATAAATCCCCTGCCGGTAATTATTGCTAAAGTGTTATACCCGATCCCATTCCGAACTCGGAAGTCAAGCCTTTATGCGCCGATGGTACTTTGTCTTAAGACATGGAAGAGTAGGACGTTGCCGGCATTAAATCTTATGAAAATTAAAAGTTCTTTAAAATCATTAAAAAAAAGAGATCTTGGCTCTAAGTTGGTTAGACGTAGAGGAAGAGTTTACATAATTAATAAAAATAATCCAAAATTTAAAGCAAGACAAAAGTAATTTCATGGATAATGA
The DNA here is from genome assembly GCA_902543375.1 of uncultured Pelagibacteraceae bacterium. Taxonomy (GTDB): domain Bacteria; phylum Pseudomonadota; class Alphaproteobacteria; order Pelagibacterales; family Pelagibacteraceae; genus Pelagibacter. Next base: position 32,055 of record CACBYE010000003.1, on the reverse strand, counting down.
TAGCCATAAAAAAACCTGGAATAATTTCACAAAATTTGTGTTGTGGGGATCCGTTGCTGTTGTAACTGTTCTAATATTAATGGCAATTTTCTTATTATAAATTTTTTATGAAAATAGGATCTATTTCAGAAAATCGAAAAATTGAAAAAAGAATAGCAATTACACCCGAAATTGTAAAAAAGTATATATCTCTTGGATTTAAAATTAATTTAAGCGAAAATTATGGTTCTCATCTTGGAATAAAAGATGATGACTACATCAAAATGGGTGCAAATATAAACAAAGACGATAGAGAAATTTTAAATTCATCTGACATAATTTTACAATTGGGTATGTTATCCGAGGAAAAAAGTTCTCTTCTTAAAGATAAGCAAATATTAATTGGTGTTTTAGATCCATACAATAATAAAGAAAAACTGGAAGAATTAGTAAAAAAAAAGATTAATATTTTTTCACTAGAATTGCTTCCTAGAATTACCAGAGCTCAATCAATGGACATACTATCATCTCAAGCAAACCTAGCTGGATATAAAGCAGTAATAGAGTCTTTTGCAAATTTTGAGAAAGCTATTCCGATGATGATGACAGCGGCAGGAACAATTCCAGCGGCCAAAGTTTTAGTTGTGGGAGCCGGAGTCGCAGGACTTCAAGCGATTGCAACAGCCAAAAGGATGGGAGCAATAGTATTTGCTACAGACGTTCGAATGGCATCAAAAGAACAAGTAGAAAGTTTAGGTGGAAAATTTATTACTGTCGAAGGTTCTGAAAATTTGGAGACAGAAGGTGGTTATGCAAAGGAAGCAACGGAGGATTTTAAAAAAAAACAAGAAGAGTTATTATCTGAAACTTTAAAAAAAATTGATATTGTAATTTGTACTGCTCTTATTCCTGGAAAAAAAGCTCCAGTTATTATTAAAGATTATATGGTAACTAATATGCAATCTGGATCAGTAATATATGATTTGGCTGCGATACAGGGTGGAAATACGGCTTTTACTGAAGTAGATAAAATAGTTGAAAAAAATGGTGTAAAAATAATGGGCGAGAGTAATATACTAAATAATTTGCCAAAGTCGGCATCGAGTTTATATGCAAAAAATATTTTTAATTTTGTAGATAATTTACTCGATAAAGAAAACAAAAAAATTAATATTAAATTAGAAGACGAAATTATAGAAAAAACTCTAATAAAATAAAATTATGGAAATAGATCCTTTAATATTTAGATTAAGTATATTTATTCTATCAATCTTTATTGGTTATTATGTTGTTTGGAGCGTAACACCATCTCTACATACACCTTTAATGTCAGTTACTAATGCGATTTCATCAGTAATAATTGTGGGTGCTATAATTGCAGGATTATCTGGTAACTCAGATTCAGTATTTAATAGTTCCAGTATTTTTGGTTTTTTGGCAATTTCTTTAGCAGCAATAAATATTTTTGGTGGATTTCTAGTTACTCAAAGAATGTTAGCAATGTATAAAAAAAAGAAGAAAGATAAAAAATGATCTCAGCAAATTTATCTGCAATTTCTTATTTAGTATCAGGTGTACTATTTATACTTGCTCTAAGAGGATTATCTTCTCCCGAAACATCCAGACAAGGTAATTTATTTGGGATTTTGGGAATGATTATTGCTGTTACCGTGACATTTTTATTAATAGGTAACTTTTCAACAGGTTTCATTTATGTTTTAATTTTTATTTTAGTAGGAGGTTCGATCGGAGCTTTTATAGCCTATAAAATACCAATGACTGCTATGCCAGAATTAGTGGCAGGCTTTCATAGTTTGGTAGGACTTGCTGCTGTCTTTGTTGCAATTTCAGCTTTTTTAAACCCCGAAGCATTCAATCTTGGAGTTCCAGGAAATATTAAACTTGGGAGTTTAATCGAAATGTCCATCGGCGCAGCTGTAGGAGCTATAACTTTCTCAGGTTCTGTAATTGCTTTTTTAAAACTTCAAGGATTAATGTCAGGGTCTCCAATCACATTTAAAGGTCAACATCCTCTTAATGCAATAATCCTAATTTCAATCGTCTTATTAATTTATTTACTTTGCTCTACACAATCAAGCAACCTATTTTGGATATTATTAGGAGTTTCATTTTTAATTGGTTTTCTTTTAATCATTCCAATTGGTGGAGCAGATATGCCAGTGGTAATTTCAATGCTTAATTCATATTCTGGTTGGGCAGCAGCAGGTATTGGTTTTACTTTAGAGAATTCTGCATTAATAATTACAGGTGCCCTTGTTGGCTCTTCTGGAGCAATTTTATCTTACATTATGTGTAAGGGTATGAATCGTTCATTCTTCAATGTGATTTTAGGTGGATGGGGTGCAACTGACGAAGTGAAAGGCTCTTCAACAAAAGAACAGAGACCAGTAAAAAGTGGTAATGCGGATGATGCAGCGTTTTTAATGAAAAATGCCTCATCGGTAATTATTGTGCCAGGATATGGGATGGCAGTAGCACAAGCTCAGCATGCTTTGAGAGAAATGGTAGATACATTAAAGAAAAATGATATTAAAGTTTCATATGCAATACATCCAGTCGCTGGAAGAATGCCTGGACACATGAATGTATTATTAGCCGAAGCTAATGTTCCATACGATGAGGTTTTTGAGTTAGAGGAAATCAATAATGATTTTGCAAATGCTGATGTTGCATTCGTAATTGGTGCAAATGATGTAACCAATCCTGTTGCAAAAACTGATCCACAAAGTCCAATTTTTGGAATGCCAGTCTTAGATGTAGAGAAGTGTAAATCAGTGCTCTTTGTAAAAAGAAGTTTATCACCTGGATATGCAGGAATAGATAATGATTTATTTTATAAAGAAAATACTCTTATGCTATTTGCAGATGCAAAAAAAATGACAGAAGATATCACAAAAAATTTATAGGTTTACATTGAAAACGAAAATTTATTGTGACATTGCAGATTTATCTTTAATAAAAAAATTTAATCAAAAAAAAATTGTTAAAGGTTTTACTACAAATCCAAGTTTAATCAGGAAAGCTGGCGCCAAAAATTATAAAGAATATTGTAAAAAAATACTGAAAGTTTGTAAAAAAAAGCCCATCTCATTTGAAGTATTTGGAGATACAAATAAAACAATGACCGATCAAGCACTAAAGATAAATACTTGGGGTAAAAATGTTTTTGTTAAGATACCCATTATAAACTCTAAAGGAGTTTTTTCAGGAAAAATAATTAATCAATTGAATAAAAAGAAAATAAAATTGAATATTACTGCTGTTTATAGTGCTAAACAAACAAAAAGAATATTAAGTTGTTTAGATAAAAAAACTCAGGTTATTATTTCAATTTTTGCGGGGAGATCTGCTGATTGTGGAAATGATCCAGTTCCAGAATTTAAGAATAGTTTAAAATTAGCAAAAAATTATAAAAATGTAGAGATTCTCTGGGCAAGTGTCCGAGAACCTTATAATTATTTACAAGCCAAACAACTTGGATGTCATATAGTCACTATACCTCCAAAAATAATCGAAAAAATAGAGAATTTTGGAAAATCATATGACAAGTTGACAAAAGAAACAGTAAAAATTTTTTTAAAAGATAGTCGAAAATCTAAATTTAAAATATGATTTATTTTCTCATTCCTTTAAATACTGTTTTTTTTAGTTTGTTATTATCTAGGTCTATTTGATTAATTAAATTGAAACTTATTCTCATCTTTTTCATATGATGTTTGAGTGCACGGACATCTTTTGGCAAGCACATTCCAGCATAACCTCTTAAATTTTTATTGACATCAAGATACATATCAACAGCTTTTCCAGTTTTAATATATATATCTTTTATCTTTTTATAATTACAATTTTTTTTTTTTGATATTTCGTAGAAAATATTTGCAAAAACTACTCTCAATGCGGCATAGCAGTTATTAAAATATTTAAATATCTCAGCTTCATCTGGTTTAACCATATAAAAAATTTTATTTCTAAAACATCTTTTTATTTTTAAAAATTTTTTTTTATCTTTAGTACCGACCACTATAATCTTATTGTTTAGAAAATCTTTTGATGAAGACCTTTCCTTCAGCAACTCAGGAACACTGCAAATTTTGAGATTTTTAAATTTTGAAATAGATTTTGATGTAAAACCAATGTTTACTGTTGATGCAACACAGACTATTCCATTAAATTTTTTTTTGTTGAGCTTTCTTAAAACTGACACAACTATTCTAGTATCACAATCTCCATTTTTTCTACTCGGTGAAGGAACACATACGAAACAAATTTCAGTTTTTAATACTTTTTCAAAAATATAATTTCCTTTTATGTCATATGAAGTAACCTTGTGCCCCCAAGTCGTAAAACCTTTTTTATAAGCTTTCCCTAAAACACCTAGGCCTATTATTCCTATTTTCATATTTATTTTTTTTTTAATAATAATCTTATTCCCTCTTCTAAACTTAAAAAATTTGTTTTACCAACAATCATTCGTAATTTATTAATGTCAGGTCGTCTATTTAAAACACTTCCTTTAGGTGCTGGAAATAATTTAAGTTTTTTGGGATTTATTTTAAATATTTTCATTATCAATCTAGCAACGTCAATTATCTTAGACTCAATATCGGAGCCTATGTTTATTATTTCATTTTTCTTTTTTATGTTTGATGCTTTAATTGTTGCTTTTATTGCGTCATCTATATAAATGAATGATCTTTTATTTTTAAATCCATACAATTCGTATTTTCCTCTTTTAATCCTATTAATAAATTCAGGTATAAAGTGATCTTTTTGTCTTGGACCGTATACATTAAAGTATCTCAAAATAAGATAGGGCATACCACTGTTAATAGTAATAATTTCACTCATAAATTTGGAAGTTGAATAACTCCATCTTGGATTTTTAATATCTTGAAAGATAATTGGTTCTTCTTCATTATGTAAAATACCTTTATTTTTTTTTATTATTTGAGCCCCAGCATAAGCTTCAGATGAGCCGGCAATTATAAATTTTATTAATCTTTTATTTTTATAATGTTGAACTAATTTTAGTGTTGAAAGAATATTTTGATCAATAACATTTAATGGCTTTGAGTAAAAATACTTAGTACCATTAAATGCAGCTAAGTGAAAAACTATATCTACATCAGGAAATTTTTTAATATTATTAATATTTTTAGTGATAGTTTTTAAATTTTTATGTTTAAGGTTTAATTTTTTTTTATCTATTGCAAAAACAAAATTTTTATCATCGTTCAATAAACTCTTCACTAAATGATAACCAATAAATCCCGCAGATCCTGTGACTAAATATTTCACCTTAATTCAATGTTTTGTAAAATTTATTAAGTTTTAATTTGTTTGTATTATTATGCTCTTTTAATATGTTAAAATTATAATTAAAACTCATTAATTTGGTATTATTTGTAATTCTAATAATTTCCTTAGCAATATGATCAATTTTTTCTGGATTAAAAGTTTTTATACTTTTTTTAATATTTGATAAATCTTTTGCACCACTTTCTTTTGAAATAATTATAGGTAATCCAAAATTTAATGCCTCTAAATATACAATTCCAAATCCTTCAAAATGATTACCGATTTTTTTTGAAAGCATTGTAAATAAGTGAGATTTTTGATAATAAAATTTTAACTCTTTCACGCCAACATTCGTAAGAAATTGAACATTTTTAGATTGACAATTTTTTTTGACAATCAGGTTTAATTTGTCTTGATAATTACTGTTATTTGATTTTCCAATTAAAATTAAATTAAAATTTTTCTTATAATACCTATTTATTTTTATTAACACCTCAATGAGATAATGATAACCTTTTCTAGGTTTTATCTCACCAACACAAACTATTGTTTTCTTTTTAAATTTTTTTTGTCTTTTAATCTTCTTTAAGATTATTGTTGGATTTATGGTCTCTTTAAATTTTGTATAATCAAATTTTATCTTCTTTTCTATGTTATTTCTTGTGAATGAACTAAAAAAAATAATACTTTGAAAGTTTTTTTTTGCTAAATTAAACAAAAATTTAGTCCTATAATTTTGATATAATTCTAGAGAATACGTTCCTATCGCATAATAAATATTTGAATAAAAAAAGTTGGATATTAATGGTAAAAATAAACAATATGGTTCGACAGGGAAATGTGAATAAATCTTACAATTGTCATATTTCGTTAAAATTTTTTTTATTTTAAAATAATCAATGAAAATTAAAAATGGATTTTTAATATAATCTAATGGTTTCCTTAAAATTTCATATTGTTCACAATTAAAAGCAGAATTTTTTTTATTACAAAAAACTATTACATCTTTTTTTTTAAATTCATTAATGTAATTTATTGTCAAAGTTCCCCAACCTGACTTAAAATCTAATTTAGATGTGAAAAAAAGCTGTTTAATCATCTAATTTTTTTAAAAGAATCATTTTAATATCTAATTTTTGTTTTAAGTGAATAAACTTGTCAGTAAAAAAAAAGAATTTTTTTGTATAGTTTTTATCACTAATTTTGTTTACAACTTGGTTGCAACCATAATTTTTAATTATTTTTTTGTTATTTAAATAATAATCATCAAAAATTATTATCGTATTTTTTTTTTGAAATTTTTTACTTTTAATCCAATCATTTTGTATCGTACTTAATCTATGACCTCCATCAATAAAGATTAAATCAACTTTTTTATTTTTTAATTTATCTAGAGTTTTTTTTGTGTAACCTTTGAATAATTTCACTTTAGCGTGTTTTGATAATTTGTTTTGAATATCTTTTTTGGAGTACGGGATTTTACTTAACTCTTTTTTTTGTATTTTTTTATTTATCATTTCAAATAAATCAAATCCAAAATATTCAATATTTTTGTTAAAAATTTTTGCAGCTTGTATCATTTCTCTGGATCTTACACCTCTATAAACACCTATTTCAGCAATACTTTTTGGTTTATAGTAGAGGATAATTGATAAAATATTTGAATATCTTCTAGTATCAGAAATTAAATATTTTATAATTCTTAAAATTGTTAGTATTAAATAGAAAAAGTTTATCATTTATTTTGAATAACTTTTGATATATTTACATTTTTCTTATTCATATTACTGTATTGTCTTATATTCTATTAAATTTTTAAAATGATAATAAGAGGAATTAAACAACTTTTAAAAAAAATCAAAACAAAATTACCTGACAAAAGAAACTTTATTTTTAAATTAATCAAAAAAAATTCAGTTTGTTGTGAAATAGGTGTTTGGAAAGGAGAATTTTCCGAACTTATATTAAAGAAAAACAAACCAACCAAATTATATCTAATCGATCCTTGGAAGGACTTTGGCGATGATTATTTTGATAAAAAGCATAACAAATACAAACAAGAAAATCAGGATTTGAGATTTAATTTAGTAAACGAAAAATTGAAAAAGAATATTTCAAATAAACAAGTTGAAATTCTCAAGATGACCTCTGAGGAAGCATTTGGTAGATTAGAACATATCAAATTTGACTTTATTTATATTGATGGAAATCATCAATATAAATTTGTTAAGTACGATATTGAGAATTATTTTAGATTGTTAAATAATTCTGGTTATTTGATTGGAGATGATTACAGGATAGATGCGGTTCAAAAAGCTGTTCACTATTTTACACAAACAAATAAGCTTAAAAGTTTTTTTGTGAAAAACGACCAGTTCATTTTACAAAAAAATTAAATTTTACTTAATGCTGTTAATTGTTTTTTTGAAAATGTCTCATTCATTATGTTGTTAAATTTTATATCATAATTAAAGTTTGAACTCTGAGAGAAGTATTCGAAAACAAGCATTAATCTTTTATCATTTTTGAGTTTCTTACCTCGATGATATCCTGAAGTATCTGCAAAAATTGTTGTACCCAATGTTCCATTGCACTCCATAATATCTTTTTCTGAATATAAATCATGAACATCATTATCTTCTAAAATGTCAAAAGTCGAATAATCTGTCTTTTTAAAATATTTTTTAATTTGAGAATTTTTTTTTGATTGATGAGTTTTTTTTATATAACAAAAAGGCCCATTATTACCATCAACCTCATTTAGATAAATGAATATTTTAAAAAATTTTTTATCATCAGTATCTTTATGCCAACATTGTGAACTGGTTTCATTTCCACTCGTTGGAAAATCATACCATGCATAAAATCTTCCTAAAAAGGGATAGATGCCTAAATATAAAGAGGCCAAATATAGAAACTCCTCCTTTAAACCAATTTTTAGAATTTCATAATTTATTTTGGTAAAATCATTTGCATCTATATTTCTATCTTTGAATTTCAGATAACCACCCAGATCAAATCTGAAAGGTTTGTAAATACCTCTATTCTTTAAATCATTTTTAAATTTATCAAAATCATTATTATTTTTTAAATTTTCAAATTCTTCAATTTTATTTTTTGATAATTTAATAATCTTATTAAGTGTTTCAATATCATTATCGTTAAAAATATTTTTTGGATTGTGAATATCAATCCCGTTATTGTTTATATTTTTATTAATTTCTTTGATTTTTTTTTTACTGTCTTCATCTAAATTGAAATTGTTTTTTTTTAAAAAGAGAAATCTCTTAAAATTTAAAAAATATTTCCAATATATAATTTTAAAAGAATTTATAAAATTTGATTGCTTTAAAGAACTAGGAAAAATTTTATAAATCTGTAAAAATATTAAATTTAAAAATTTCATTATCTTTATTATATACAATATTATAAATATTCAAATTGGTTGCGGGGGACGGATTTGAACCGCCGACCTTCAGGTTATGAGCCTGACGAGCTACCAGACTGCTCCACCCCGCGATAAATTAAATTCTATTTTTAAGCTTGGTAAGTTTTTTAACTCTCTTAATGTTCTCTTGCAAAATTCTTTTCTTTTTTTCTGAAGGTTTTTCATATGTATTTTTAAGTTTTATGATTTTAAAAAAACCATCTCTTTGGAGCTTTCTTTTCAAAACTCTTAAAGCTTGTTCAATGTTATTATCTTTTACCTCGATTTTAATAAATACCTCCAAAAAAGTATCTAGTTATCACTTTTATATTTTTATGTCTAATTATATTAACCATATTTTAGTTTTTATTATCTTTATTTTGTTTCTCTTTTTCTCTTTTTTCTCTTTTAATTCTTCTTTCAGCTTTTTCTATTGCTTCAACCAAATCTTTTTGAGTAATTAAATTTAGAGCCACTGGGTCTTTGGGATTTAAATTGTTAAAATTCCAGTAACTTTTATTTCTAATTGATGTCACTGAGTTTTTTGTAATTCCAACCAGTCTTGCAATTTGAGAGTCTTTTAATATGTTGTGTTGTTTAATCAACCACAAAGCTGAGTCTGGTTTATCCTGTCTTTTTGAAAGTGGAACGTACTTTTTAATTTTTTTGTCTTGGTTGGTTATCTGAACGTCAAAGTTATTTATTTTTAATGGTCTGTTCTCGTCTTTCGACGATAATTCAATCTCCTCTCTTGATAATTGACCAGAAATAATTGGGTTATAGGCTTTAATTCCTTTTGCCACTTCACCATCAGCTATTCCCTGAATTTCTACTTCATGTAGTTGACAAAAATTTGCAATTTGTTTGAAAGTTAAAGTAGTATTTTCAACTAACCAAACGGCAGTTGCCATTGGCATTAATGGAGCATTTGTCATTAATTTTTCTTTTCAGATTTAAAATTTTGAAATTTTTTATTAAACTTACTAATTCGACCTTTATCCATAAGTTTCTGTTTTCCACCTGTCCAAGCCGAATGAGATTTTGGATCAATCTCAAGTTTCAAAGTTTCGCCTTCTTTTCCCCAAGTTGATTTTGTCTCAAATACCGAACCATCAGTCATCTCAACTTTTATAGGGTGATAGTTTGGATGAATTTTTTTTTTCATGACGAGACTTATAGCAAATGATTTTTTTAAAACAATTAAAAGTTTTTCAATTTTTCAATAAATTTATTATTAATGCTGTTATTTGATGCGATAATTTTAACTTCATTAATCTTTGTTAAATTAATTTCATTCAAAATTCCTCCTGCCTCTTTTATAATTATAATACCTGCTGCTACGTCCCATAGGTTTAAATCTTTTTGAAAATATCCATCATATCTGCCTGCAGCTACATAAGCCATGTCTAATGCTGCACATCCAGATTTCCTTACATTGAGCTCATTGTCATGATCAATTTTATTTCCTACTACAAACAAACAATCTTCAATTTTATTTCTTTTTGAAACCTTTATTCTTTGGTTATTTAGATATGTTCCATTATTTTTTTCAGCATAAAACATCTCATCTTTGATTGGATCATAGATTAATCCTGCAATTATTTGGTCATAAGATTTTAAAGCAATAGATATTGCAAAATGTGGTACTCCGTGTAAATAATTTATTGTTCCATCAATTGGATCAATTATCCAAGTATTATTTTTATCTTTATTATTCACGACACCTTCCTCTTCACTTAATATTGAATAATTTGGTCTAGCTTTTTTTAACTCATCAATAATAATTTTTTCGGTTTTTAAATCTGAATTAGTTACAAAATCTTTTGGTCCTTTTTTTGATACTTGTAATTTTTCTATTTCACCAAAATCTTTAATCAAAATTTTGGAAGCTTTTTCACTTGCCTTGATCATAACGTTCAGGTTTGCTGAAATGGAATTCATAATCTCAAATTTTTTTTATGTAATCTAGGCTTCTGGTGTCTATAACAATTTTATCTCCAGGCTCAATAAATGGAGGAACTTGAATATTAAGGCCGTTGTCTAGAGTAGCTGGTTTATATGAAGACGAAACTGTTTGACCCTTTAAAGCAGCGTCAGTATTTTCTATTATACATTCTACTTGATTGGGTAACTCAACAGAAATAGGAGAGCCATCAAAAAAACTTATTGACACTTCTAAGCTTTCGGTGAACAATTTTCCCTTTTCACCTATAATATTTTTTTTAATTTCTATTTGTTCAAAAGTTTTTGGTTCAATAAAAAAATAATTATTTTCATCTTCGTATAAATAATTATAAGAAATTTCTTCAACTGATGCTTTTTCTACATTTTCATTTGATCTAAATCTTTCATTTAATTTAGTATTTTTATTAACACTTTTCATTTCTACTTGTGCAAACGCACCACCTTTTCCCGGTTTTACATGTTGGGTTTTAAGTACCTGCCATAAGTCATTTTTATACTCCAAAAGCATACCAACTCTTATTTCACCAGCGCTAATTTTCATTTTACCTTTTTTATTGCCTCAGTTGGTTTTAATTTTTTATTATTCCAAATGTAACCTGAGATAGCTAAAAAGTTGGCTTTATTCAATAGCAGTTTTTTATAATTATCAGAGTTAATACCGCCAATTGCAACAATAGGTACATTAGTTAATTTTTTAACTTTTTTTAATAATTTTAGATCTGCTTTATGTCTCGTTTTTTTTGTTCGTGAAACATTAAATGCACCTAATGCTAAATAATCTGCCTTGTTTTTGATTGCTAGTTTAGCAAGTTTAGTTGAATTATGACATGTAACTCCAAGTATTTTCTTACCAATTAATTTTCTTGCCTCTAAAATATTCATATCTTTTTGACCTAAATGACATCCATCAGCGTTTAATTTTTTTGCAAGATATACATCGTCATTTATTAAAAGTTTAACGTAAAATTTCTTACATATTTTTTGGATTTTACGTCCAATCAATAATTTTTTTCTAAAACTTTCTTTTTTAAGTCTTAACTGGAAAAAACTTACTTTTTTTTGTTTTAAAACTTCATTTAAATCTTCGAAAAAGTTTTTTTTAATCTTAAGTGGAGAGATCAGATAAATGAATCTTTTTTTATTATATCTCAAGATCCTTTGACCATTTTCCCTGAGCAGCTAATGAATTCATTTTAGCTCGGTGATTAAAAATCCTCTGTGTGCCCTCAATATCATTTATATCTTTTGACCAATGTTTTAGAGTACTTTGCTGTAGAGCTCTTCCATAAGAGTAGCTCATTATAAAATTAGTACTATTGTGTTTGTTAATCAAATTCAAATTTTCCGTTGCCTCTATTTCAGATTGACCACCTGATAAAAAAGCTATGCCTGGAACTTCTGTGGGTACGGTGGACTTTAAACATTTTAAAGTTAATTTTGCTACTTCTTCGCTTGAGATTTTATTTTTAGATTTATTCCCTGCCAAAATCATATTAGGCTTTAGTATAATTCCACTCAAATTAACTTTATGCGCAATAAGTTCTTCAAAACATTTTTCTATAACTTGAGAAGTTGCTATAGAACACTCTTTAGCAGAGTGATCACCGTCCATTAATACTTCGGGCTCAACTATTGGAACCATATTACATTCTTGAACCAGAGCAGAGTATCTTGCCAATGCATGTGCATTAGAATGTATTGAAATTTTACTCGGATAATTTTTAGTTATACTGTACACACCTCTCCATTTTGTAAACTTTGCACCCAGCTTATAGTATTCTTTTAACCTCTCTCTTAATCCGTCTAAACCCTCTGTAATTTTTTCGCTTGGTGAGCTAGCTAAAATTTTTGCACCTGTATCTACTTTAATACCTGGAATCGAGCCCATTTCAGAAATTAATTCCGGAATCGTTTTTTTTTTTGATGTTGTTTGTTTTATTGTTTCGTCAAATAAAATTACACCTCCAATATAATCCTTCATCGAGGATGAACTGAAAAGTGTTTCTCGAAACAATAATCTGTTTTTCGGTGTAGAGGGAACACTTACACTATCCAACCTTTTAGTCATTGTTCCAGTACTTTCATCAGCCGCTAAAATGCCTTTACCATTTTTAAGAATTTTTATTGCTATACTATTAAGTTCTGACATTTTAACTTAGAGCTTTTATACCAGGAAGTTCTTTTCCTTCAAGATATTCTAAAAATGCACCACCAGCAGTTGAAACAAAATTAAAATCCTCAATTGCGTTTAACTGGTTTATGACTGCTACAGTATCTCCACCACCAACAACAGAATAAATTGAGTTATTTTTATTTTTTTTAATAATCGTTTTTGCAATTTCAAAGCTGCCTTTTGCAAAATTTGGATTCTCAAAATAACCGGCAGGGCCATTCCACAGAACTGTTCTACTACATTCAATAATACTCTGAATTTTTTTTAATGTTTTTGGTCCCACATCTAAAATTAAATCATCATTCTTTATATCTTTAAGATCTTTAATTGTAGCATTATCATCCATGTTTTTTCCAACTAAAACGTCTTTTGGATAAGTAATTTCACAAAGTTGATTTTTTGAACTATCAAAAATTTCTTTAATTAAATTGTAACAATTTTTTTCATAAATTGATTTTCCAATACTATTGCCTTTATAACTTAGAATATTGTTAGCCATACCACCAACAAAGATTATATTATCAAATCTAGGTATTAAATTTTTTATTATTCCTATCTTTGTAGAAATTTTAGATCCACCGATAATACAAGTAACTGGCTTTTTAATTTCAGTGGTAACTTTTTTTAAAGCATTAATTTCTGCTTCTAATTGTAATCCTGCAAATGAGGGTAAAAATTCTGTAATTTTACATAATGAAGCATGAGATCTATGTGAACAAGAAAAAGCATCATTTACGAATAAGTCTGCAAAACTAGCTAAGTGTTTTGAGAAATTTAACTCGTTTCTTTCCTCCTCAATATAAAATCTTATATTTTCCAAAAAAATAATCTTATCCTCAGGTTCTTTAAATAAATCATTTTTTTTTATTTTAAAAATATCTTTATTTAATAATTTAATCTTTATTTTAATCTTTTTTTCTAAGCTCTCACAAATTGATTTTAGAGAAAGATCTTTATTAACTTTTCCATTAGGTCGTCCTACATGAGATACTATTAAGATTTTAGTATTTTTTTTTATCAATAAATCAAGTGTGGGTATAATCTTGTTAATTCTTGTTTCGTCAGTAATGATACCATTCTTTAAAGGAACATTTAAATCTAATCTTAGTAAAACTGTTTTATAATTTAAATTTTCATGGTCTTTAATGTTATTCATTAAGAAATCTTATGAAGATAATATACGATATCACACATTCTATTGGAGAAACCCCACTCGTTATCGTACCAAGCAGAAATTTTACCCATATTTTTACCAACAACTCTTGTTAAATTTTCATCAACTATCGATGAGGAAGGATTATGATTAAAATCAATTGATACAAGTTTTTCTTTAGTAGTTTCAAGAATTTTATTTTTTTTGCTAAATTTTTGAAATGCTAAATTAATATTTTCAACACTAAGGTCTTTCTTTGTACAGAAAACTAATTCAATTAATGAGACATTTGGCGTAGGAACTCTCATTGCAACACCATCCAATTTGCCCTTAAGAGAAGGTATAATCTCACCAATTGCCCTCGATGCGCCTGTTGAGGTTGGCACTATAGATTGACTTGCTGATCTAGCTCTTCTTAGGTCCTTGTGAGAGTTATCTAAAATTCTTTGATCACTTGTGAATGAATGTATCGTAGTCATGAATCCTTTTTCGATTTCAAAATTTTCATTTAAAACATGAGCAACTGGCGCTAAACAATTTGTTGTGCATGATCCAGCAGATATAATATTGTCATTCTTTTTTAACTCATTTTCATTTACTCCGTAAACTATAGTTTTATCAGCATCTTTACATGGAGCAGAAACTATAACTTTTTTTGCACCATTACTGATATGGGGTAATAATTTTTCTTTTGAATTAAACTTACCCGTGCACTCAAAAATATAATCCACACCTAACCTACGCCAATTAATATTGCTTAGGTCTGTTTCTTGGCTAAATGTAATTTTATTTTTATTAAGGATAATATGTTTTTCATCAAAATCTATATCAGCATCAAACTTTCCATGAATAGAGTCATATTTTAACAAAGACGCACAAATTTCAGAATTAGTTCTGTTATTAATATGTTTAATATCTATTTTGTTACTCTTATTTTCAATTATAGATCTAACAATCATTCTTCCTATTCTACCCATTCCATTAATTCCAACTTTAATTGTCATAATTTTTTCTTAATTTTTTTTGATATAATCTCTGAGTCTAATCCAAAATAATTATATATATCCTTATAAGGTGCACTTTTTCCAAAATCATCAATTCCAAAATTCATTCCACTATTGCCAGTATATTTTTTCCAATAACTAGTCTCGGAGGCCTCAATAGAAACAACAAGTTTGGTTTCATTCAAAATTTTATTTTTATAGACTGTGCTCTGTTGATCAAATAATTCTTGACAAGGCATTGATATTACTTTTGAGTAAATGCCATCTGTGGCTAATTTATGACCAACATCAATTGCAAGACTTGTTTCAGATCCAGTCGCTATAATTGTTGCACTTATTTTATTACCTGTTCTTAAAACTTCGTAAGCACCAAAGGATGATATATTTTTTGATGATTTTTTTGTTCGAACGGGATTTAAGCTTTGCCTTGTTAAAGTAATTGCACTTGGAGAACTTTTGCTTTCCAATGCTAATTGCCAACATTCAAAAGTTTCAATTAGATCAGAAGGTCTAAAAACATTTAAATTTGGAATAGATCTTAAGCTAGCCAACTGTTCAATAGGTTGGTGAGTTGGACCATCTTCTCCAAGACCAATCGAGTCATGAGTAAAAACATAAATGACTTTTTGTTTCATCATAGCCGCAAGCCTTATAGATGGTTTGCAATAGTCACTAAATATTAAAAAAGTTCCACCATAAGGTATAAGATTACTATGAAGTGAGATACCATTCATTATACCACACATTGCATGTTCTCTCACCCCGTAATGTATATAATTACCTGAAAAATTATTTGATTTAATAATTTTGTGTTTTTTGGTTTTGGTATTGTTTGATCCAGCTAAATCAGCTGATCCACCAATTAAATTAGGAAGTTTGGCAACAATTTCTAAAAATTTCTCTGAACACTTTCTAGTAGCTATTGGTTGTAAATTTTTTAGATAATCTAATTTAGCTTTATCTATTGCTGCATTGATACCATTTTTATTTTGAATATATCTTATGGAAGAATTTCTCTTATATTTCTCAGCTTTTTTTGACGCTTTTATGCCTATCGACCTCCATTCATTCATTAAATTTTTTGGAATTTCAAAAGCATTATATTTCCAATTTAATTTTTTCTTAACTAATTTTATTTCCTCGTCACCTAAAGGGCTACCGTGGGATGAGGCCTTGCCACCTTTGTTTGGGGATCCGTATCCGATTGTAGTCTTACAAGAGATTGCAATAGGTTTTTTTGATTTTTGAGCTTTTTTCAGAGCTTTTGAAATTTCATTAAAATTATGTCCATTAATTTTTAAATAATTCCAACCGTAACTCTTGAACCTTGTTTCATGATCGTCTGATACAGCTAAATTTGTAGGACCATCAATGGAAACAGAGTTATTATCAAATAACAAAATAAGATTCTTTAAATTTAAATGTCCTGCTAAACTTAATGCCTCATGACTTATCCCTTCCATTAAGCATCCATCACCAGCCAAGACATAAGTTTTATGGTTAATTAATTTTTTTCCAATTTTTTTTTTTAGAATTTCTTCTGCAATTGCAAAACCAACTGCATTTGAAATTCCTTGTCCTAATGGACCTGTTGTAGTCTCAATACCAGTGCTTGGATGATATTCAGGATGTCCCGCACAAATGGAGTCAAGTTGTCTGAAATTTTTGATGTCATTTAAAGATATACTTTTATAGCCGGTAAGATAGAGAAGAGAGTATAATAGCATTGATCCATGACCCGCAGATAGAATAAATCTATCTCTATTGACCCAACTTGGGTTTTTAGGGTTAAAATTTAAAAAATCTTTAAATAGAACTGTCGCCACATCTGCCATTCCCATAGGCATGCCTGGATGTCCTGAGTTTGCCTTTTGGACAGCCTCAATTGATAAAAATCTTATACAATTAGCTAATTCTCTATAAAGTTTATTCAAAGTTATCCTATCTAGACTTAGAAGATTCTATTTAATAATATAAATATATATATATGAATTCTATACTTGAAAAAGAAAAAAAACTTAATTCTGCTTTGACTAAACTCAAAGAACTAAATCTTGATAACCCAGATATAAAAAAAAATATCGAAACCCTTACAGATCAAAAAAATCAATTAAAAATTGAAAAACACGAAATAGAGAAAAAATACAAAACTTTAGTAGATGAACACGATAATTTAGCAATAAAATTAAGAGAATTTGAAAATAAAGAAAAAATGGAAGAAAAAAAAAGATTAGAATTTTCAGAAAAAATAGATGAATTAAACCAAGAAACAAATACTTTAATGGATGAAATAGACAAATGGCAAACGTAAATATCAAATTTAACGGTAAAGAATTTTTATTGTCATGTGAAGACGGACAAGAAGAACATTTAGAAGAATTACTGATTCATATTAATCGAAAATTTAACGATCTCAAAAATGATTTAGGTAACATTGGGGAAAATAAACTTTTACTAATTACATCAGTTAAAGTAATGGATGAATATTATGAAACAAAAAAAAATGTCGAAAAAAAAAAGGATGAGTTAAAAATATTAACAAATAAATTTAAAGAACTTAAATCGTTAGTTTATGAGTATAAAGATTTAAAAGAGGGAGAAATAAAAGAACTTAATGTGAATCAAAATAGTTTAAAAAATGAAATTGAAATTAATCAGAAGTATTATGAAAAATTAATTGATAATGCCACAGATGAAATTTCGAATTTTGTTGAAAAAGCAAGTTTAAATAAATTTTCATAATTTAATTTTGTGAATAAATCTCAAATTAGAAAAAAAATTTTAAAAATAAGAAAACAAAAAAAACAGAAAAATTTATCTATCGATTTTAGTTCTATTTTAAGGATTTTAAAAAGAAATTATATTTTAGGAAAGATAGTAGGTGGCTATTATCCGTATAATTACGAAATTGACATTCTAAAAATTTTAGAGAAATTTGAAAAAAAAAACTTTTTAATTTCTCTGCCAAAGATTAAAAAAAAGTCTCAGATGGATTTTTTTGAGTGGAGTATAAATGATCCTTTGATCATTAATGAATTAGGTATACCAGAACCAATTTCAAAAAAAATAAAGTATCCAGATATTCTGCTTGTTCCTGTTGTAGCATTTGATAGTCATCGAAACAGGATTGGCTATGGTGGGGGTTTTTATGACAGATATATAAAAAAAATTAGGAAAATAAAAAAAGTCGTTACAATTGGGTTTGCATATTCGTATCAAAAAGTAAAAAAAATACCATCGGATATTTATGATATTAAATTAGACTTTATAATAAATGATAAATAATTTTTAAATGAAAATTTTATTCTTAGGAGATGTTGTTGGATTATCTGGGTGTTCAAAAATAATAGATAATTTATCAGATCAAATAAAAAAAAATGATATTGATTTTGTGATCATAAATGGCGAAAATGCTGACATTACTGGAGTAGGTTTAACGAAGGAAATTTGCGAAAATTTTTTTCAAAGTGGCGCAAACGTTATAACAACTGGAAATCATGTTTGGGATCAGAAAGAAATAATGAATTTTATTGATAAAGAGAATAGATTATTAAGACCACATAATTTATTTGAGCCAGCTCCAGGAAAAGGATTTGCAATTTATCAAACCAAAAAAAATCTGAAAATTGGAGTTCTGAATTTAATGGGGAATGTTTTTATGAAAAAATGTGACAATGTTTTTGAAACATCAAAAAAATTTTTAGAGAAATATCAATTAAAAAAAGATTATGATTTTCTCGTTGTTGATTTTCATGGTGAGATAACAAGTGAAAAAAATGCTATTGGTTATTACTTTGATGGAAAAGCAACATTAGTTATAGGAACTCATACACATATACCAACTAACGATTCAAGAGTTTTAAAAAATGGAACAGCGTATCAAACAGATGCAGGAATGTGTGGTGATTATGACTCAGTTATTGGTATGAACAAAGATAATTCTTTAAATAGATTTATGAAAAATGACTCTGTTAAACATTATCCCGCAAAAGGAGAGGCTACTTTAAGTGGAGTTATTGTTGATTGTGATATAAAAACTGGGTTAGCGAATAATATAAAAAGTTATATTTTTGGAGCGCTATTAAAAAATACTTAATTATGGCAGGACACTCTCATTGGGCTGGTATAAAACACAAAAAAGGAAAAGCAGATAAAGCGAGATCTAAAATTTTCTCGAAACTATCTAAAGAAATTACTGTTGCAGCCAAGTTAGGAGATAAAGATCCAGCTATGAATCCAAGATTACGTTCAGCCATTCAAGCTGCTAGATCTGCTAACATGCCAAAAGATAATATTGAGAGAGCTATTGATAAGTCATCACTTAATGAAAGTGCAAATTATGAAAATTTAAGATATGAAGGTTTTGGTCCTGACAAAGTTGCTGTTATAATTGAGGCGTTAACAGATAATAAGAATAGGACTGCTTCAAGTATTAGGACTATTTTTCAAAAAGCAGGTGGAAGTTTAGGCACTCAAGGTTCAGCCTCACATAATTTTAATCAATTAGGAATAATTAAAATTGATAAAAAAGAGATATCAGAGGAAGAGATTTTTGAGCTAGCCATTGAAGCAGGAGCAATTGATTGCCTATCGAAAAATAATTTTCACGAGATTCATTGTTCAATAAATAGCGTTTATGTTGTTAAAAAAGAGTTAGAAAAAAGAATTATGAATTTTATTTCTACAGGTATCGAGTGGATACCATTAAATTGTATCGAGATATCTGGAGAAAAAAAAGAGGAAATGATTAATTTTTTTGAAACTTTAGAGGAAAATGACGATATACAAAATGTTTATTCAAATGTGGAGTTTTTAAACTAAAAATATGTCATGTTAATAATTGCTATAGATCCAGGTATATCTGGTTCAATTTGTTTTTTTGAAGACGGAAAAATTTTAGAAGTGCTTGAAATGCCTACGATGATTGAAGGTAAAAAAAGTAAAAGACAAGTCAATGGCGCACAAATTTATAATGAAATTTTAAAAAGAATTGATGGTAGTGAAAAACAAACAAGAGTGATAATAGAACAAGTTTCCGCAATGCCTGGTCAAGGAGTAACAAGCATGTTTAATTTTGGTCAATCTTACGGAATTTTAAAGGGTATATGTTCAGCTATGCAGTTGCCAATGTTTTTTGTAAGGCCAGCTAAATGGAAAAGATACTTTAATTTAATTAACTCACAAAAAGATGCTAGCAGAACTAGAGCTATAGAAATATTCCCATATTTTTCCTCTCAATTGTCAAAAAAAAAAGACTCCAATAAAGCAGATGCTATTTTAATTGCGAGTTTTTACCATGAAACATATAAAAAAGACCAATAACGTCGTATTTTTTAAAGTCAAATTCATGACACATTTAAGTGTGAGAAGGTTTTATGGAAGCTGATATAACTTCACAAGCAGTAGGACTTGCATCAAGTGCCGATTTTTCACTTATGAATTTGTTTTTAAGAGCAGACATAGTTGTCAAATCCGTGATATTAATTCTTATTGCGTGTTCAATTTACTCATGGGCAGTCATTATAGAAAAAATCAAATTGTTTAAGAAAATTAATGAAAGTTCGGAGGAGTTTGAAACTAAGTTCTGGAATTCAAAATCTGCTGAAACTTTTTATAACAACCTTCCATCAAATACAAGTGACCCAATGGCTTTAGTTTTTAGGGACGCAATGCAAAATTTGTTAAAACGAAAATCCAAAACAGATTTAAACACGAGAATGACCTCAATGCTGGAAACAGGAATTGAAAAACAAATGACAAAAATTACTAAGGGTTTTACTTTTTTAGCTACCGTTGGATCAACTGCACCATTTATAGGATTATTTGGAACAGTATGGGGGATTATGAACTCTTTTCAATCAATTGCTATTTCAAGAAATACAAGCTTAGCAATAGTTGCACCAGGAATAGCTGAAGCATTATTTGCCACTGCCTTAGGCTTATTAGCAGCGATACCTGCGGTAATTGCATACAATAAATTTAATAATGATTCATCAAAGTATTCACAAAAATTAGAAAATTTCTCAAAAAGATTTTTAACAATTATTTAAAATGGGATTAAAGTTGAATCGTTCATCTAAAGAACCAATGAGTGAAATAAATGTAACTCCATTTGTTGATGTAATGTTAGTTTTGCTAATAATATTTATGGTAACAGCTCCACTATTAACAGTCGGAGTACAAGTCGATCTGCCCGAAAGTTCTGCAGACTCATTGCCTGAGGAACAGGAGCCTTTGACCCTTACTATAAATTCAAAAGGTGAAATATTCATTCAAGAGTCCAAAGTTGAGTATGAAAAAATCATAGCTAAAGTATTGGCAGTTTCAAAAAATCGAACTGATACAAGAATTTATGTTAGAGGAGATAAAACAATTAACTATGGGAGAGTCCTTGAGATAATGGGTTTACTATCTGGATCTGGTTTTACAAAAGTTGCTTTAATTTCGGAACCCTATAAAGAAAGGTAATCAGACTTGTGAATAGAAGTATTGTGATTTCTTCTGTTTTACATTTATTTGTAATTATTTTAACTGCCATGAGTCTTCCATTTTTAGCTAAAAAACCAATTGATCTCCCCCCTATCGTTTCTGTCGAATTAATTCAAATTACTCAAAAAACAAATATTCCATTTGCACCAAAGGCTAAAAAAATAATTGAGAAAGCAAAAGAAAAAGAAAAAAAACTGGTTTCTGAGCAAGCACCACCTAAAAAAGTAAAAAAAAAAAAACCTGACTCAATCCCAATGCCCGAAGATGAAATCAAGAAAGTAGAAAAGATTAAAGATGACAAGCAAAATCCAGAAAAAATAGATGACGAAGTTAAACAAGTGTCAGAGTTTGAAAAGGATGCATTATTTGATCCAAATAATATAGCAGCGTTAATTGACAAATCTAAGGAGAACAAAGCTGAAGTTTTAAAGAAAAATCCTGATTTGAGCCAAGATCAAAACAAAAATTTTGAGAATACAGGACTATCACTGAGTGAAGAAGATGCATTGAAAGCACAAATTTTTGGTTGTTGGAGCATTCCATTAGGATTACCTTATAACGAAAATTTACTTGTTAGGATTAAATTAGAATTAAAACCAGATGGGTCGGTAATTAAGTCTGAAATTTTAGATCATGCTAGAATGAATAAACCAGGTCAAGGTTTTTACAAAGTTTTAGCTGAAAGTGCATTAAGAGCTGTAAAATTATGTCAGCCTTTAAGAGTGCCAAGCACTGGATATGAACGATGGAAAGAGTTACAATTAAATTTTGATGCAAGAGAAATGCTAGAAGGTTAATATATTTAAAAATGAAAAATTTTTTAATTTCTTTAATTATAGTACTGATCCCGACAAAAACTCTAAGTTTGATAGAAGTTGATATCACTAGAGGTAATCTAGATCCTTTACCAGTAGCAGTATCTCCATTGTCAATAGATGAGGAATCTAGAAAAAATTTCCAGAATATTCTTAAAAAAAAAAATATAGGTTCCGAAATATCGATAATAGTTGAAAATAATTTAAGAACTTCAGGTTTATTTAACCCTCTTAATAAAGATGCATTTCTTCAAGCACCAGATATTGCCAATTTAAAACCTAGATTTGAAGACTGGAATTTAATTAAAGCACAAGCATTAATTACGGGGAAAGTTAGTTACGTTGAGGAAAAACTTAGAGTAGAATTTAGATTGTGGGATATTTTAGCAGGAAAAGAAATGATGGCTTTAGCATTTACAACTGTTCCAAGTAATTGGAGACGTGTCGGTCATATAATTACGGATAAAGTTTATGAGAGATTAACTGGTGAGCAAGGTTATTTTGATACTAGAATTATTTATGTTGCAGAGGAGGGGCCAAAAACTCAAAGAGTAAAAAAATTAGCTATTATGGATCAAGACGGTGCTAATAATAAGTTTTTGACATTAGGAAATGAACTTGTATTAACGCCAAGATTTAATCCTACAAGCCAAATGGTGACTTATTTATCTTATTTTAGAAATTTACCAAGAGTTTATTTACTTGATATAGAAACAGGTACTCAAGAAGTAGTAGGAGACTTTCCCGGCATGACTTTCGCGCCTAGATTTTCACCGAATGGGAAAAAAATTATTATGAGTTTTGCTAAAGATGGTAATTCTGAAATTTATACAATGGATTTAGAAAATAGGATAGTAGAAAAAATCACAAATCATCCATCTATTGATACTTCGCCTTCTTATTCTCCAGATGGAAAATTAATTTCATTTAACTCTGATAGAAGTGGATATCAACAAATATATGTCATGAAAAGTGATGGAAGTAATGTGAAAAGAATTTCTTTTGGAAAAGGAATTTATGGAACTCCGGTTTGGTCTCCTCGGGGAGATTTAATTGCGTTTACTAAGTTACATAAAGGTAAATTTTATATTGGAGTTATGAGAACAGATGGTAGTGGTGAAAGATTATTAACTGAAAATTACTATCAAGAAGCTCCATCCTGGTCCCCTAATGGCAGAGTGCTAATTTTTTATAGAGAAACAAAGACAGATTCTAGAGGAAAGGGGTTTTCTGCAAAATTGTGGTCAATAGACTTAACAGGCTATAATGAGAGATTAGTTCCTACCCCAACAGATGGATCAGACCCATCATGGTCATCTTTATTAAGTAATTAACACTTTATTCGCTTGATTTTTAGACTTGAAACATCTAATTAGTTGTGAAAAACTAAGACTTTGAAATATTGAGCGAAGGAGCAATAATGAAATTTAACAAAATCCTAAAAAATACATTTTTAGTACTAGTAGCTTGTTTTGCCTTGAGTGCATGTGCAACTCAAAAAGTGTCTACAGGACAAATGCAAGGTGATGTTTATACTGGTACGGATACGGTTGAGTATTTAGCATCAGGTGTCCCTGACAGGGTGTTTTTCGCAACAAATGAATCTGTTCTAACAACTGCTTCAAGAGAGACTTTAAGAAAACAAGCAGCATGGTTAAGAAAAAATTCTAACATAACAATTGTGTTAGAAGGTCACGCGGACGAAAGAGGCACAAGAGAATATAACTTGGCTTTAGGAGAAAGAAGAGCTAATGCTGCAAAAGATTATTTAATGACTTACGGTATCTCATCAGATAGGATTTCAGTTTTGAGTTATGGTAAAGAGAGACCAGTAGACTCTGGATCAAATCCATTAGCATGGTCAAAAAATAGAAGATCAGTATCAGTTAAAGCAAATTAGCTATTAAATATAAATTTTAAGACCTCTTAAGTAGTAATTATTTAAGAGGTCTTTTTTTTGCCATTATTATAAAGATAAACTTATAAAATGAATTGTTTAAAGTTATTAATTAAGCTTAAAATATATTTAATTGTAAGTTTTTTTATTTGTTTTTCAGCTATTGCTGATAATCACAATATTTATGACACTCTTGAAATAATTAAAAAAGATTTAAAAACTTTGGAAAGAGCAGTTTATTCAGACTCATCAGAATTTAAAAATACGAACATAGTTGCCTCAAATCTTGAAAATAATTCTGAAGATGTACTCACTAGACATTTATTGAAACTCTCTGAAATTGAAAATCAATTTCAAGAGCTTACTAACAAATTTGAAGAAATAAACTTTAAGCTGGACAAGTTATCTAATCGACTATCAAAAGTTCAGTCAGATAATCAATTGAGATTTCAAGATTTAGAAACTACTTTATCAACTGGAGAAATTACAAGTAAGATTACGAAAAGAAGTATTGAATCTAATTCAAAAGCTTTGCCAGGGTCATCACAGCCACAAGATTTAGGTTCGCTTTCTTATAAAGATAATTCTACAAATGAAACAACACAACAAATTCAATCTGTAGAAACAACATCTTCTATAGTCACAGAAACTTTTCAAGCAGAGGAAAAGATTTTACCAAAGGTTTCTCCCTCAAAACAATATGAGTTTGCAACTAGTTTTTTAAAAGTTGGAGATTACCCCACCGCCGAGAGAGCATTCAGAGAGTTTGTTATTACAAATCCTGAACATAAATTAGCTGGTAATGCACAGTACTGGTATGCTGAAACATTTAGAATTAGACAATTATACACTGACGCAGCATCGGCTTATTTAGAAGGTTATCAAAAATATCCTAAAGGGGAAAAAGCACCTATTAATTTATTAAAATTAGGCGTATCTATGATACAGATTGGAGAGAAAGATCAAGGTTGTAAAATGATTAGCGGTGTTGAGAAACAATATCCTAATGCAAATCAATCTGTTATTCAAAAAGCAAAGTATGAGTCTCAAAAATTTGAATGTAAAAAACAAAATTCCTAATTCATTTAAGACTAAACTTCAAAATCGTAGAGTAAAAAATATATTTAAAAAATTTGAAAATTCATTTAAGCCAGACTCTAACTTTATAGTTGGTGTATCAGGGGGGGCAGATAGTTTAGCTTTAGCTTTTTTGTCGAAATTATATGCATTTGAGAATAATTTAAATCCTAAATTTTATATTGTAAATCATAAATTAAGACAAAACTCGACGAAAGAGGCTTACGAAGTTAAAAAAATTCTTAGGTCTTTTAAAATACATTCAGAAATTTTGACCTGGAAAGGAAAAAAACCACTAAACAAAATTCAGTCCTCTGCAAGAGAAAAAAGATATAGTCTTTTGTTTTCGAAGTGTAAAAAATTTAAAATACATAATTTAGTTGTAGGCCATCACATTGATGATTTATTTGAAAATTTCTTTTTAAGAATGTTAAGAGGAAGTGGTTTAAAAGGATTGGTATCACTTGGAGAGGAGACAAAGATTGCAAATATCAAATTACTTAGACCTCTTATAAAATTTGATAAGAAAGATTTAATATATATTTCCAAATTTGTTTTCAATTTTTACGTTGATGACTTATCAAATTATAATACAAAATTTAATAGAATTAAAATTAGAAATATGATCCAGGAGTTAAGTTCGATTGGTTTTGATAAAAAAAAATTTCAACTAACTATAGAAAATCTAAAACGTTCAGATCAAACGATTAGATTTTATGTTGAGAAGAATAAGAAAATAAACTCAGTTGTAGGTCAAAAAAAAGATGAATTAATTTTAAAAGAAAATTTTTTCGACAACTCTTATGAGGTTGTATTTAGGTCTTTATCAGATTTGATACATTCCATAGGCAAAAAGTATAATCCAGCTAGAGGTAAAAAAATCGATAATATTATGAGTAAGATTAAAAAAAAGACGTTATTTAAAGAAACATTGGGAGGATGCGTCATTAAGATGGTTAATCATACTGTCATTTTATCAAAAGAGCCTCAAAAATGACCTTGTTATATTAATAATAATTCTTATCTTATAGTCATGAATTTTAAAAATTTAGCGATGTGGGCAATAATAGTTTTTTTAACTATTGGCTTATACAATATGTTTAAAAATCCTCAATCTAACACGCGAAGTTCAAATCAGATTATATTTTCTGAATTTTTAGAGTCTGTTGAAGATGGCGAAGTTGTTAAAGTAGAGATACAGGGAAATAATATTAATGGAGTATACTCGAATGGAAATAGTTTCAAAACATATTCACCCAACGATCCCAATTTAATTGAGAAACTTTCAGACAAAGGCGTAAGTATTTCTGCTGCTCCTATCGAAGAAAAAATGCCATCATTATTCGGTGTCTTACTTTCATGGTTCCCTATGTTGTTATTAATTGCAGTTTGGATTTTCTTCATGAGACAGATGCAAGGTGGAAAAGGTGGCGCTATGGGTTTTGGGAGATCAAAAGCTAAGATGATGAACGAATTGAAAGGCAAAGTAACATTTAATGATGTTGCAGGTGTAGAGGAGGCAAAAGAAGAAGTAGAAGAGATTGTAGAATTTTTAAGGGATCCAAAAAAATTTAGCAGACTAGGTGGAAAAATTCCAAGAGGAGCATTATTAGTTGGTCCTCCAGGTACAGGAAAAACTTTATTAGCCAGAGCTATTGCTGGAGAAGCTGGAGTTCCGTTCTTTACTATTTCTGGTTCAGATTTTGTAGAAATGTTTGTTGGTGTTGGTGCGTCAAGAGTTAGAGATATGTTTGAACAGGGAAAAAAAAATTCACCATGTATAATATTTATTGATGAAATTGATGCAGTTGGAAGAAGTAGAGGTGCAGGCTTAGGTGGAGGAAATGATGAAAGAGAGCAAACACTTAATCAGCTTTTGGTTGAGATGGATGGTTTTGATACCAACGAAGGTGTAATAATCATAGCAGCAACAAATAGACCAGACGTTTTAGATCCAGCTTTATTAAGGCCAGGTAGATTTGATAGACAAGTAGTTGTCTCAAATCCGGATATAATTGGAAGAGAAAAAATTTTGAAAGTGCATGTTAAAAAAATCAAAATGGCACCTGATGTAAACTTAAGAACTATTGCAAGAGGAACCCCAGGTTTTTCAGGGGCAGATTTAGCAAATTTAGTTAATGAGTCCGCACTATTAGCTGCAAGAAAGAATAAAAGAATTGTCACATTAAATGAATTTGAAGAAGCTAAAGATAAAGTAATGATGGGAGCTGAAAGACGCTCGATGGTTATGACAGAAGACGAAAAAAAATTGACTGCATATCACGAAGGTGGTCACGCACTAGTTTCTTTTAATATGCCTAGTTATGATCCTATACATAAAGCAACAATTATACCAAGAGGGCGAGCTTTAGGTATGGTAATGAATTTGCCAGAAAGAGATAAGCATGGTCATTCTATTAAATATTTGAAAGCAAGATTAGCTGTGTGTTTTGGTGGTAGAGTAGCTGAGGAAGTAATTTTTGGTAAAGACAACATTTCAACTGGCGCAGGAGGAGGAACTGGATCAGATATTAATCAAGCAACTCAACTTGCAAGAGCCATGGTAACAAAATATGGGATGAGTGAGGAAATGGGACCAGTTGAATATGGTGAAAATCAAGAAGAGGTATTCCTGGGAAGATCAGTGACTCAAACACAATCAGTTTCTGAAGAAGTAGCTCAAAAAATAGATAAGGAAATCAGAAAACTGGTTGATGAAGGTTACAATAAAGCTAAGCAAATTTTGACTGAAAAAGTTGATGATCTTCATAAAATTGCCAAAGCTTTAATTACATATGAGACTTTATCAGGTGAGGAGATAGAAAACATAATCAATAAAAATATATATCCTGCTGATAAACAAGATCTAAAGGTTGATGATGAAAAAAGTTCTGCAATGGGTGCAATGGGACTTAAACCAAAAATCGTTCATTAATTTTAATGCTAAGATATTACACAAAAGTGTGTAATTTCTACTATGGAAGTCATTCAAGAGATTTAGTAAATAAAAAAAAAGCTTACCCATTACATCAAATAAAAGAAATTTCTTTTGATCAGATTGAAATTATTTCCAGAAAATCTAAAAAAAAGATTTCTATAAATCAAATAAAATACTTATCAAAACCACTTAAAAAAAAAATAAATTTTGATTTAAAAAAAATTAGATCAAAAAAAAAAAATTTTTCAAATCTAAACTTTAAAAAGTTACCTAATATTCTAGGCGTATTAAATTTAACCCCTGATAGTTTTTCAGACGGAGGAAGATTTAATACAAAAAAAAAAGGTATTAAGCAGGCTATTCACTTGTTAAATTATGGAGCAAATTTAATTGATGTAGGAGGTGAGTCAACTAGACCAGGATCAAAAACAATTAAAGAAAGTTTAGAATGGAGCAGGATTAATAAAGTTTTAAAATTTCTAATCAAAAAAAAAATACCAATATCTTTAGATACTAGAAAATCAAATATTATGGAGAAAGGCATAGATTTAGGTGTCCGATTAATTAACGACGTTTCTGGACTAGATTTTGATATCAATACAATAAATGTATTAAAAAGATATAGAGTTCCATTTGTAATTCAGCACACACAAGGAATACCTGAAACAATGCAAAAAAAACCAAGCTACAAAAATGAATTATTAGATATATATGATTTTTTTGAGAAAAAAATAGGATTAATAAGATCAAAAGGTATTAATCACAATAATATAATTTTAGACCCTGGAATAGGTTTTGGAAAAAATTTGAAACATAATATGAATTTAATTCGAAATATTTCTATTTTTCATTCTCTTGGTTTTCCTATACTTGTTGGTAATTCGAGAAAAAGATTTATTAAGGATTTATCCAAAAATAATGATAGTAAATCTCGGATTGGCGGTACACTAGCTTCATCAATTTATTTAATGATGCAAGGTGTTCAAATTTTGAGAATTCATGATGTAAATGAAATAATGCAAGGCTTAAATGTTTTTAAAAAGATATTAAAAAATTAATGACAAAAAAATATTTTGGTACCGACGGTATTAGAGGAGCTATCAATAGCAAAAATATTAATGGTGATATGTTTTTTAAATTTGGTTTAGCAAGCGGAACATACTTCAAATCTCAAAAAAAAAGAAAACAAACAGCAATAATTGCTAAAGATACAAGATTGTCAGGTTACACTTTAGAGCCAGCACTTGTCTCTGGATTAGCATCAGCAGGAATGCACGTATTTACTTTAGGACCTTTGCCAACTAATGGACTAGCAATGCTTACAAAAACTATGAAGGCCAATATGGGGATTATGATTACAGCATCCCACAATCCGCATAATGATAATGGCTTAAAATTGTTCGGTCCAGACGGAATGAAACTGTCAGACAAAATAGAAAAAAAAATAGAAAGTTTAATAGACAAAAAAATCATTAAAAATCTCTCAAAACCAGAAAAATTAGGAAGAGTAAAAAGATTAGAAACTGGTACTAAAGATTATATTAAAATCTTAAAAAAAAATTTCACTAAAGAATTTAATTTAAGAGGTTTAAGGATAGTGATTGATTGTGCTAATGGGGCTGGGTACAAAGCTGGACCTGAATTATTAAAATCACTAGGAGCTAAAGTGATCCCTATTGGAGTTAATCCAAATGGTTTAAATATTAACAAAAATTGTGGTTCCACATTTCCTGAAAAAATAAAATCTGCAGTTAAAAAGTATAAGGCTCATTTAGGTATTTCACTAGATGGTGATGCAGATAGGATAATTATGTGTGACGAAAAAAGTAATATTATAGATGGTGACCAAATTATCGCTGCATTAGCAACAAGGTGGAAAAACAAAAAAATGTTAAAAGGTGGGGTTGTTGGAACATTAATGTCCAATTATGGCCTTGAAAATTATTTCAAAAAAAAAAGAATAAAATTTATACGTGCTAATGTTGGTGATAGATACGTAAAAGAGGTAATGCAAAAAAATAAGTTTAATTTAGGTGGAGAACAATCAGGACATATTATTCTAGGTAAATTTGCAACTACAGGAGATGGCTTACTTGTAGCCCTGGAGTCTTTATTTGCTCTTAAAAAAGGAAAAAGAGCCAGTGAATTTTTTGAAAAATTTAAGAAAACGCCACAATTACTTAAAAATATTGAAGTAAAAAATAAAAATATAATCAATAAACCTGAAATTAAGAAATCTATTAGGTTAGCTTCAAAATTAATAAAAGGGAGTGGCAGAATTCTTGTAAGAAAATCTGGGACAGAGCCTAAAATAAGAATTATGGGAGAAAGTGAAAATAAAAGACTTCTTGTAAAATGTTTAAATATTATTTTGAAAAAAATTAAATAATTTGAAAATAAAATCAAAAATTTTAATAATAGCAGGATCTGACTCATCAGGGGGTGCAGGTATTCAAGCAGATATCAAAACTGCTGCTAGTCTAGGTGTATATTCAATGACGGCAGTAACTGCAGTCACAGTCCAAAATACAAAAAGTGTGAAATCAGTAATACCTGTTCCACCAGATGAAATTTATAATCAAATAATTCATACAATTAAAGATATAAGGCCCAATGCTATAAAAATTGGAATGCTTCATTCTACAAGAGTAATAGATAAGGTATTAAGATCATTAAATGAAATTAAAGTTAAAAAGATTGTTTTGGACCCAGTGATGATTGCTAAAGGTGGTTCAAAGCTCATTACAGACTCAGCTGTACAATTAATGAAAAAAAAATTATTAAATAAAGTATCTTTAATAACACCTAATATTCCTGAAGCTGAAATCTTAACGGGTTTCAAAATAAAAAATCAAAATGATATGATTCTTGCTGCAAATGAATTCATAAAAATGGGTACACCGAATGTATTAGTGAAAGGAGGTCATTTAAAATCAAAAAAGGTACATGATATATTTGTTAACAAAAAAGAGATAAAAGTATTTTCAAATAGAAGATTTAATACTAAAAATACTCATGGCACAGGTTGTACACTATCAACTGCGATCACTTCTTTTTTTTCATGTGGAAAAACTCTAAAGAGATCTTGTGAGTTAGGAGTTAAATATGTAAATTCTGCTATATTAACAAACCCTAAGATTGGTAAAGGTCATGGTCCGATAAATCATTTAAATTCTATTGAATTAAAAAAAATATATAAATAATGAAAAATATTGCAGTAGTTGGTTCGCAGTGGGGAGATGAAGGAAAAGGAAAAATTGTGGATTGGCTATCAGAACAAGCTGATGTTGTAATTAGGTTTCAAGGTGGTCATAATGCTGGACACACCCTAGTTATAGATGGAGTAACTTACAAACTTCGATTACTTCCTTCAGGAATAGTTAGAAAAAATAAAGTTTCAATTATTGGAAATGGTGTTGTCGTCGACCCCTGGGCATTATTGGATGAAATTGGAGAAAAAGGTGTGAATGTAAATTCAGAAAATTTCATGATTTCTGAGGCTGCAAATCTAATTTTACCATTTCATCGAGAAATGGATGAAATAAGAGAAGATGCAGCAGGTAAAAGTAAAATTGGAACGACAAGGAGAGGTATTGGACCTGCTTATGAAGATAAAGTTGGAAGACGTTCAATTCGAGTAATGGATCTTAGATCAGAGAAAAATTTGAATCAACGATTAGAAACAGTTTTACTACATCATAACGCTATTAGAAAAGGTTTAGGTAAAAAGATATTTGAGAAAAATCAGCTTAAAGATGATCTTTTAAAAATTGCCCCTGAAATTCTTAAATTTTCAGCACCAGTATGGCTTAAGATTGA
>CACBYE010000002.1 GCA_902543375.1 uncultured Pelagibacteraceae bacterium | reverse complement strand
TATAACTGGGACTGTTGCTAACCCATCTAATCCATCGGTAAGATTCACGGCATTAGATGAACCTATGATTACAAATATCGAAAAAGGTACAAAAAACCAACCAAGATTTATGACTAGGTTTTTAAAAAAAGGAAAATACAAATTAGTTAAATCTTGATTGTCATTTAAATAAACAAAAAAACTTACGCCAATAATTGCTAATATTATTTGTAAAGTTAATTTCAATTTTAAGGAAATACCTTGGGAGTTACTATATTTTATTTTTTTATAGTCATCCAATGCTCCAAGTAATCCGAATGAAATTACGATGTAAATACAAAATAAAATATTTACATTTTTTAAATCTGCCCAAAAGATTACTGATATTAAAAGCCCAAACAAAATAATCACACCACCCATAGTCGGGGTACCGATTTTCTTTATTATGTGATCTTCTGGCCCATCATTACGTATAGGATTATAAATTTTTTGTTTTGAAAAAAATTTTATAAAAGGACCTCCAATAATTAAAACTATCACCAGCGAAGTGAAAAAAGATAACCCAGTTCTAAACGTTAAGTATTTAAAAACATTTAAAAAACTAAATGTATCAACAAAATTTAACAAAAACTGGTAAAACATTTAGTAATATCCCTTTAAATTTTCTACTATTTTATTAAATCCTGTCGCATTTGAAGCTTTAACCATTAAATAATCATTATTTTTCAAATTTTTTCTAATCATTTCAATAATTTCCTCTTTTTTTATTAAAACTTTTCCTTTTTTATTTTTTAAAAATTTTTCAAATATTAAAGATACCATTTTTCCTTTAACATATACTTTATCAATATTAGTTTTATTAACCAATGGGGCAATAAATTGATGAAGTTTTTTAGAATGTTTTCCCAGTTCTAACATATCACCAAGTAATAAGATCTTTTGTGATTTTTTTGTGTCAATCTTATGGTAATTTTCTATTGCTGATTTTAAAGATAAAGGATTTGAATTATAACTTTCATCAATTAGATTTATCTTTTTATTATACACTTTAATCTTGGAATAATCTCCTCTTCCACCTGGAGTTTTGAAATTTGAAAAGGTATTTATTGATAACTTGAAAATGTCTTCATTTACACTTAGTACAGCTATAGAACAAATTATATTATAAATATTATTTTTAAAATTATTTGATAGAATAAAAAATTTTTTTTTATTTCCAAGCTTAATCTTCGCTAAATATTTTTTTCCGATTTTCTTAATATAAATCAATTTTACATTTGATCTCATACTATTAATACCAAAAGAAATCACTTTTACGTTATTTCTAATAGCGATTTTTGTATGTAATCTAAAAAAATTATCATCAGCATTTAATATAATAAAACCATTAGGTCTAATATTCTTAATTATCTCCGATTTTGCTAGAGCAATTTGTTTTAAATTTTTAAAATTTTTAGCATGTGCGTAATTTATATTTGTGATTACACCAATATCTGGCTTTATGATTTTTGATAAATAGTCAATTTCTCCTTTTTGATCCATACCAACCTCTAAAATTCCATATTTGTCTCTTTCTTTTAAATTTAAAAGACTTAAAGGCACTCCATATTTATTATTATATGATTTTGGTGAAATACTGACCTTGGAAATTTTTCCTAATACATCACCTAATAACTCTTTAAGTGATGTTTTTCCACAACTACCAGTAATGCCTATAATTTTTGTATCAATATTTTCTCTGAAAATCTTTGAAGTATCGGTTAAAAACTTTAATGTATTTTTTACTTTAATTTGTCTATTAATTTTAAGTTTATTTTGAATTTTATTTACGATTGCTAATGAAGCTTTTTTTTTAAAAGATTGGGCAACAAATTTATTACCATCATTTTTTTTTCCTTTTATTGCAAAAAAAATGTCATTATTTGAGATTTCTCTAGAGTCTATTTTTGCACTTTTAAACTTTAATGACTTAGGTAATTTCTTTTTACCTGAAACTTCTTTAATCAAATTTATCTTAAAATTCTTTAATAAATTTTTATTTTTAATCCTAATCTCGTCCAAAATAATTTTTCTATCCGAAAAATAGATTTTTTTATTTCCAAAATCCTGACTTTTTTCATGACCCTTTCCTGCAACTAACAAGATATTACCTGTTTTTAAATCCTTAATAGATTCTGCTATAGCTCTTGTCCTATTGGAAATTTCTATAACTTTAGTTTTTTTAATCCCTTTTTTTATTTCACCTCTAATCTTTTTGGGATTTTCGTATCTTGGGTTATCGTCGGTAAGATAAATCTTGTCAGAGTATGTACAGGCTATTTTACCCATTTTTGATCTTTTATTTTGATCTCTATTTCCACCACAGCCAAATAATAATATTAATTTTTTATTTGGAAATTGTTCTCTTAAATTTAAAAGGCATACTTTCAAAGCTTCAGGTGTATGTGCGTAATCAAGAATTACTTTCGATTTATTCTTAATTTTACCAATCTTTTCCAATCTACCCTCAATTGGCTTGAGTTTTGGAATTATATTTAAAATTTTACGAAAATTTAAATTATGATTACTTGCAGCAATGATTGACATTAAAACATTTCTTAATTGGATTTTACCAATTAGATTTAATTTGATATTCAAAGTATGATTTTTATATTTAATTTTAAGAAATTGAGATTCTCCTAAAAAACCATGGGATAAAATTTTAAAATTATTTTTATCATCTAATATTGAGTATAATTTTAATTTTTTATTGAAAGCAATTTTTTTTATTTCTTTAAATTCTAGTATTGATCGATCTGATATAATAATCCCTCGCTCTTTAATCAAATTTTTAAACAAATAAAGTTTTGCTCTTAAATAATTCTTAAGATTTTTATGATAGTCAAGGTGATCGTGAGAAAAATTTGTAAATATTCCTGAATTAAATTTTAAGCCATCCAATCTATTTTGCTCAAGTCCATGGCTGGAAGCCTCCATTATAACATTTTCAATTTTATTATTTTTGAGCCTAGTTAGTAATTTTCCTAATGTGATTGGATCTGATGTTGTGTTAGATAAATTAAAACTAGTCATTTCTGATCTAACCCCCAAGGTTCCAATTGAAGCAACTTTCTTATTGTTTAATCTCAATATTTGATAGTAAAAATCTGCAACTGACGATTTTCCATTTGTTCCAGTTACTGCAATAATATTATTAGGTATCTTATTATAAATTTTAAAAACTGTTTCAGCTAATAATTTTCTAATATTTTTAGAGTGGATAAATAAAACTCCTTTTTTAAACTCCTTAACTTTTTTTTCAGTTACAATAATTTTAGAACCTTTTTTAATCGCGATAGGTATAAACTTATTTCCATCAATAACATTACCTTTAATAGCAAAAAAAATATGATCTTTTTTTATTTTTGTACTTTCAAATGAAATGCCTGAAAAAAAAAAATTTTTATAATTTTTGTTTATATTTTTAAAATAATCACCAAGAAGCATTATTAATAAACTTGTATATATTTTGTGGCTAAAATAGGCCCAATTTTCTCTATAATTTGACCTGCAACTTCAACTGAAGTCCATCCGGCAGTATTAAATGGAGTACCTTTATATTTTATACCTGACCCATCCCTGTAATGATAAATGTAATCACTATTTATTTTAGGCTCATCTAGCATAACAACTAGACTAAATTTTGGATTTGAAGCTGGAAATATAGATGCAAAAGTATTAATTTTTTTTCTAGAGTAACCACCATCTTTAATTTTTTCTGCTGTACCTGTTTTCCCACTTACTTCATAACCACTAACGTTAGCTAAAGATGCTGTTCCCTCTTTAGTAGTTACAATTTTTCTCAAAATTTGAATAAGATTTTTTGAAATATCTTTTTTTAAGATTCTTTCTTTTTTAGAATAAGACTCTTTTTTTATAAGTGTAGGATTTATCTTATAACCACCATTACCTAAAATTGCATATGCATTTGCTAGCTGTAAAATTGTGGTAGTAATTCCATGACCATAAGACGTGGTAGCAAGTTTACATTTTCCCCAATTAAATGTTATTGGCTTTCCAATTTCTTCTATATCAAACTTAATTGCGTTTAATAAATTTAAATCATTTAAGAATTTTTTAAGTTTTTCAATTCCAATTGCTTGTCCTATTCTTACTGAACCGATGTTTCCAGAACGTATTAATATTTCCTCTGCTGTTAAATTTTCAGGAATGTTTTTATCATATTCGCTAATGGTATTTTTTCCACATTTTATACTTTTTTCTAAATTTTTAAATTTTGTTTCTGAATTTATAATCCCTTCATTAAATGCTGCAGCAAGAGTGAAGGTTTTAAAAACTGATCCTAATTCATAAATACCTTTAGTAGCTCTATTAATATAATTGACATCGACAATACGCTCTCTTTTGTTAGGATCAAAATCAGGCAAAGATATAATTGAAATAATCTCGCCATTATGAATATCCATTAATATTGCAGCACTTCCAATAGCATTAAAAATTTTATTAAATTTTAAAAGTTCCTCTCTAATTAAAAATTGAATATCTTTATCAACGGTAAGTTTTACTGAATTAATATTTTTTTTAAGATCAGCATCTAATGAGTTTTCTAATCCAGAAATTCCAACATTATCATCATCAATTTGTCCAATAATGTGACTGAACAAATTTTTTTGAGGATATACTCTTCTTAAATTTTCACGAGGCTGTATTGCTTTATCACCCAACATCATGATCTTTTCATAGTTTTCCTCAGAAATTTTTTTTTCAAACCAAAAAAATTTATTTCCCTCTAGACTCAAACGAATTGAATTATAGTCTTTATTGGGAAAAATATATTTAAGATTTAACAATAACTTTTCTTTATTAATTACTTCAATTGGATTTATTCCTATATCTATTGAATTAACACTTTTAGCTAAAAAAGAACCATTTCGGTCTGTAATATTTGCTCTTTGAATTTTTTCAAATGAAATATAATTTTTTGGAGTTATTGATTTTAAACCTCTAGATCCAAGATAAGATAAATGAATTAAGTAAATTATTGATATAAGAAAAAAAAGAAAAAAAATAAACGCAATTCTGTTAAATCTGACATCTAAATTTTTTTGATTATCTTTAAAGTAATATGTATCTATTTCTTCTTGAAGAATAAACTTAGGTTTGTTACTACTCATCAGATTTTGAAATTAGTGTTTCATTGATTACAATTCTTTCCTCAGAAAAATCTACACTTTTAATCTTATCAATTTCTTTTTTATCAAGTTTATTTTCAAAATAAAGTTTTTGATAATCCATCAATTTTTCAGAGGAACCAAGGTAATCATATTCAAGTTTTAAATCATCAAGCTGAATATTTAATTTGAGAATATTTTCATTTAAGACAAAAATATCTTCCTCTATTTTTTTTGTAGAATTCTTAATTAAGGATGTAATTAGGATAAGGAAAAAAATTGGAATAATTACAAAAACTTTTTTCATAAATGTTCTCCAAAGTTTTCGATTTCTATTAAATGCCTAAATTTGTCAAAAATATCAGTATTTATTTTGTAGAAATTTTCTTTTTTAGTTATGTATCTAAGTTTGGCTGATCTGGATTGGTAATTTTCATTAAGTTCATTAATTGAAGGTGTTATTGGTTTTTTTTTTATCATTTTGAATTTAATTTCAT
Source organism: uncultured Pelagibacteraceae bacterium (assembly GCA_902543375.1). GTDB lineage: Bacteria > Pseudomonadota > Alphaproteobacteria > Pelagibacterales > Pelagibacteraceae > Pelagibacter. The sequence goes on along the minus strand of CACBYE010000002.1, from coordinate 167,462 downwards.
CCTGGTTTTTTTTTGGATGATATCTCGAGATACTCTTGTGTTCTGAAAGATTTCTAAAAAAATATTTAACGATTTTATCCTCTAAAGAATGGAATGTTACTATTACTAAAACTCCATCTTTTTTTAAAACTTTAACAGCATTGATCATTCCATAAATTAATTCCGTGATTTCTTTATTAACAAATATTCTTAATGCTTGAAAAACTTTGGTGGCACTATGGCTTTTAAAGTTTCTTTTTCTTTTACTATTTTCAATAATCTTTACTAAATGAGGCGTATCTATTTTCCTTATTAATCTTTCTTTTAAAATATTCTTTACAATTAATTTTGAATCTTTTTCTTCACCAAAAAACTTAAAAATTTTTTCAAGTTCTTTTCCACCTAATTTATTAATTACATCATTAGCAGAAAACTTATTGAGTCCCATTCTCATATCTAAATCCCCATTAGAATTAAAAGATAAACCTTTTTTTAAGTCTTTAATTTGATTTAATGAGTATCCTAAATCGAATATAATACCCCTAATATTTTCATCCCTTAGTTCTAGATTGTTAAGCTTACTAAAATTTAAATTTTTAAAAATAAAACGATTTGGAAACTTTTTTTCAAATTTTTGTGCAATAATTGAACTATCTTCATCTCTATCAAGACCTATAACTTTGTTATTTCTATTTTTAAGAATCTCTTGAGTGTAACCACCTTGACCAAAAGTACAGTCAATAAATGTGCCACCATATTGAGGGGTAATAATACTAATAATTTCTTTTAGCAGTACTGGATAATGTTTAACTTTTTCCTGTACTATGGTGGCTTCCATTTATTTTTTCGAAGACCATTAATTTTTTTGTCTTCTTAAAAATGCAGGTATTTCTAATTCATCTTCCTGATCTTCATTTTCAGATAATAATAATTCTTCAGAGTAAGAGTTTTCGCTCTCAGAACTAAACAAATCTGGCGACTCATTGTCAACACCAAATTCTTTTAAATCATTATGTGATTTCTGCGCTTCAGTTAAATCTTCCATCGCATCTTTAGTAAAAGAATTCTCCTCATCTTTAACGGTTTTTTCGACAATGCTCTCTGCATCTTGATTCTTTAATAATTCTTCGTGATACTGATTATTAATCTGATTTATATTTTCATTATTAATTGCATCAGTTTCAAGAGTGTTTTCACTCATTACTTCACTGTCTAATTTCAAAGCATTTGCACCATTTGATATTGGACCACTATTTGAAAAATTAAAAGATGTGTTGGATCCTAAATTTGAAAAATCAGAATATCCAGAGTTTCTATTCTGAATTCGATGCACCATATTAATAACTGATTTTGTCTCAGGTTGTTGACCATCTAACGAAGTAGCTACAATCGATACCCTTATTTTTCCATCAAGTGATGGATCTGTTATTGCTCCAATTATAACTTCTGCATCGGCTTCAACCTCTGATCTTATTTTATTCACTACTTCATCAACTTCAAAAAGTTTAAGATCTTTGCCGCCTGTAATATTTACCAGCAATCCTTTTGCACCTTTTAAAGTATAGTCATCTATCAAAGGGTTACTGATTGCCATTTCAGTGGCTTTCATAGCTCTTCCTTCACCCTCAGCCTCTCCTGTACCCATCATGGCTTTACCCATGGATGCCATCACTGTTTCGACATCAGCAAAATCTAGATTAATTATACCAGGTCTAACCATTAAATCTGTAACACTTTGAACACCATGCATTAATACATTATTAGAAAGATTGAAAGATTCCTCAAATGTGGTTAGTTCATTTGCAATCTTAAATAAATTTTGATTTGGGATTACAATAATTGTATCTACATGTTTTCTTAATTCCTCAAGACCAACCTGAGCTCTTTTCATTCTAGAAGGCCCTTCATATAAAAATGGTAAAGTCACTACCCCTACAGTTAAAATATTTAATTCCTTAGCAGCTCGAGCTATTACGTGCGCAGCACCAGTGCCTGTACCACCACCCATACCAGCGGCTATAAAGACCATGTTTGCACCCTGTAAAACATTCACGATTTCATTTAGAGACTCGTCAGCAGCAGCTTGTCCTATATCAATTTTAGCTCCTGCACCTAAACCTTTAGTTAAATTTAGACCAATTTGAATTTTTAATTTAGCTTTACTATGTTTTAAATCTTGTGCGTCGGTGTTGACAGCAATGAACTCTACGCCTTGCATTCCATTTTCAATCATTTCATTAATTGCATTTCCACCTGCTCCACCGACTCCCATAACTAAAAGTCTTGGTTGTAACTCTTTTATTTCTGGTGTTTTAAAGTTAATTGTCATTATTCCCCCTCTTTATGATTTGTTAAATTGGTCCTCCCATTTAAGACTTGCTCGATACAAATTTGCTTTTTTTCTTGCAGTTACCTTAAATTTCTCGAAAATTGATGGTTCCCATATTTGAAATGTCTTTCCTTGGCCAACAAACAGTATGCTATTTTTTATTTTTGCGTGTTTTAATAATTTTGGGGTAAGTGAAATTCTTCCCTCACTGTCAAATTGTAAATTTATACTTTCAGATAATATAGATGTAGCGAAAAAATCTCTTTTTTCCTCAAAGGGATTTAATGAATCTATTGAATTAGATATTTTTTCAATTCTATCTTGCGGCCACGCTTCTAATGATTGATTATTAAATGATGGGTAACAGACAACTCCATTATATCCCAAATTAGACAAATAAGATCTAAAACTAGCTGGCACTGACACCCTTCCTTTTTTGTCTATCTTGTTTTGGTAGGTCGATAAAAACATAAACCATAAAATCCTTAATATCCCTTATATGGGAATATTTGGGATAATATGGGTTTTTACAACAACTGTCAATAGATACAATTTAGGGTTTAATTTACTAGAATTAGACTTGTTCTTAATGTTATGATTAATAAGACAATATTACAGAGAGCTGCTAGATAAACTATAAGCCGGGTTCTGTCATTTAAACCTATCATTTATCTAGGTTTGAAATTTCTTTCAAACTCAAGCGACTAACCCTGATGACTAGCCAAGGATGGCTTTTAGTTTCACAACAGTGTCACCTCTACTTAGTCTTGCTCCCAGTGGGGTTTTCCAGCGTTCATTGTTACCAATAGAACCGGTGTGCTCTTACCACACCTTTTCACCCTTGCCATGTTATGGCGGTTTGTTTTCTGTGGCACTGTCCCTAGGGTTTCCCCCGCCAGGTATTACCTGGCACTGTATCCTTGCGGAGCCCGGACTTTCCTCTTTAATTATTTAAAGCGATAAGTCATTTATCTAGCAACGTTAATTTATTATTAAATAGATTTTTTTCAACAATAATAATCACGATTTCAATAAATTCTTACTAATTATTAAGCATTCTTGATCAGAAATTCCATTAATCAACTCTTGTCTAAACCGTCTTTGAAAAGCTTTAGTCAAAATTTTTTTTTGAAAATTATAGTTTTTTTGTGAAATTTTATGATACCCGATTTTATTTAAATTTCTCATAAACTTAAATTCTTCAGCAAAATTTAGTTTGATTAATCTTTTTTTTTTAATTTTTTTTTCATCCAGATTATGCCATTGAGATAAGTTAAATTTCGCTAGCTTCTTCCAAGGAAACTTTTCTCCAGGATCTTTTTTGCGATCTGGAGAAATATCAGAATGACCTAAAACATTTTTTAAATTAATATTGTATTTTCTTATTAAATATTTTAATAATTTTATAATTGAAATAATTTGTTTATGAGAAAAATTTTCATACTTATTATCATGGCCAGAATTTTGTATCTCAATCCCTATAGAATGTCTGTTAAGATATTTTAAGTTCTTCCAGCTTGATTTACCAGCGTGCCAGGCTTCGTAAAGTGGAGGAACAAGATTTAATACTGAGCCATTTTTTTTTATAAAGTAGTGAGCACTAACTTTTGATTTGATATTACAAAGTCTTTTTATAGCTGATAATTCTTTACTCATACCAGTGTAGTGAATAATTATAAATTTAATATTTTTTTCAGATCTTTTGATTACATTAAAATTGGGTGAATAATTTAGTGATATTTTAGGCCACATTTAAGCAATTATAATGATTAATTCTTATTTTATTTTATTTAACATTGTAATATACAGAACTCTATATGATGAAGAAAATTTTAGTAATTTTAATTACAACTTTTACGTTAATTACAAATGTTTATGCAAGTTCTGATGGCGAGCTTGTCTTAAAAAAAAATGAACCATCTGAAATTAAAGATTGCTCCGAAACTTTCAATAAAGCATCTTTTGCTCTTAATCAGGGGTTAGATAAGGTTATTTTTAAACCGGTTTCAAGTGTTTACAGAGTTTTGCCCTCTCCAGTTAAAACAGGAGTAAGCAACTCATTAAATAATTTATCAAACGTTGTAACTATACCTAATAATATTCTTCAAGGTGAATTTGCTTTGGCTGGTGTAAATACTGGAAGATTTTTAATCAATACAACAGTCGGTGTTCTCGGCCTAATTGATGTTGCGACCTATCTTGGGTTCAGTGAATATGTAAAAGAGGATTATGGACAAAGTTTAGCTTCATATGGCGTTGGGCCTGGTTGCTATCTAGTGTTACCTGTTTTGGGTCCGACTACTGCTAGAGATACAATGGCTTCTTTAACAAACTTTGTTGGTGGGGATGCTTGGTATAATGTGACCGTTAAAAACGATACTCACTATTTTAGAGATGTTGACTATTATGCATCGAGGGTAACAGCTGGTGTAGATTTTAGAGCTAAAAATTTTGACTCGATTGAAAATTTAGAAAAAAATTCATTAGATTTTTATGCTTCAGTAAAAAGTCTTTATTTACAAGATAGACAACAAAGAATCTTGAACAGTACAAAAATTATTGAAACTCAAGATGACAGTGATTGGGAAGAAATAGAAACTCAATAATCTTCATTTTATAAATGATGAAAAAAAACTTATTGATATTATTAATTATTTTTCTTTCAACATCATACTCTGCGTTCTCAATTGAACCTGATATTTTTGTTCAATCAACTGTTAATAGGGCCTCAAAATTACTTGGCGAAAATATATCCAAAGAAGAAAAAATAGAAAAATTAAAATTAATTGCCAAGGAAACAGTAGATATAAAGGGTATTGGTTTTTACACACTTGGCGTAAAAAGGAAAAGCTTAAATGATGAGGAGAAGAAAAATTATACCAAATTATTTGAAGTATATTTTTTAAAAAGTTTCTCAAGTAGACTAGCTGAGTATACTAATCCTGAAATAGATGTGACAAATAAAGAAAAGTTAAACGATAATTACACCATTGTGAATAGTGTTTTAAAAGCAACAAATGAGAGACCCGAAATAAACATAGATTGGAGAATTTATACAAAAAATCCAGATAACCCTCAAATAAGAGATTTAATAATTGAAGGTCTGAGTTTAGCTAGAACACAAAAAGAAGAATTTGCCTCAGTATTGAGTTCTAATGACAATGACATTAAAGCTTTATTTAGAGTTTTAAAAGAATTTTCAAATAATTAAATTTGATTTACCACATTTGGTGGGCCCGCCAGGACTCGAACCTGGGACCAATACATTATGAGTGTACTGCTCTAACCAACTGAGCTACAGGCCCAACAAGCTGATGTTTACAATGTTTTTGCTGAACGCGCAAGTTGAGATATTTTTTTTTTAATTTATGATGAGGTCTTAATAGATATTAAAATATGAATAAAGATACAAAAAAACTTTTAATATACAAATTATTCAAAAATTCTAAAAAATTTTCAATAAAATGGAGTAATTATTTTCAAGTTTACGAAAAAATTTTTTCAAGTTATAGAAATAAAAAAATTAAGTTTGTTGAAATAGGTGTTGCAAATGGTGGATCATTATTCATGTGGCAAAAATACTTTGGAAAGAATGCAAAGATAATTGGTATAGATCTCAATCCAAGAGCTAAAAAATTAGAAAAACATGGTTTTAAAATTTATATAGGTAACCAAAGTAATGAAAAATTCTGGAATTATTTTTATAAAAAAGAAGGTAAAATTGATATTATTTTAGATGATGGTGGGCACAAAAATTTACAACAAATTAGCACTGTACACTACTCTTTACCTCATATCAAAGATGGGGGAAAAATTATCGTTGAAGATACAAGTACAAGCTATTTAAAAAAGGAATTTGGTAACCCTTCTAAATATTCTTTTATAAATTATGCTAAAAATATTGTTGATAACATTCATAGAAGATCACCATTATTAAGAAAAAAAATAAGCTTTTACTCAAAAAAAATTTTTTTAGTAGAATTTTTTGAGTCTATAGTTGTACTTTCAATTGACTCTCGAAAATGCTTTCAAAATAAAGAAGTGAGTAATAAAGCACAAAATGAATGGGCAATTGATTATAGACACAATGAATATTTTGAAAAACTAAAATCTAAATTTGATAAAAAATATGGCCTCTTGAATAAAAGAAGTTTTTTTAGAAGAATTATTAGAAAAATATTTTACAGAAACTTTATATTCAATATATTAGATAATCAAAAAATTAAAAAAATTTTAAGAGATTTAAATAATTAAGTCAAAAAATGGTGGGCCGTGTTGGTTACGCTCCAACTACCCCTGCAATGTCAATGCAGTACTCTACTATTGAGCTAACGGCCCAAATTAACTTTCCAAGAAGCTTTTGAGTTGTTTTGACCTACTTGGATGTTTAAGTTTTCTCAAAGCTTTTGCTTCTATCTGACGTATTCTTTCCCTTGTTACTGAAAACTGTAATCCAACTTCCTCTAAAGTATGATCAGTGTTCATCCCAACACCAAATCTCATCCTTAAAACTCGCTCCTCTCTAGGTGTTAAAGTCGAGAGTATTTTAGTAGTTGCTTCTCCCAAATTTGATTTAATTGCCTGTTCTAAAGGTGCTAAAGCTTTTGTATCTTCTATAAAATCTCCCAAGCTACTATCCTCTTCGTCCCCAACTGGTTTTTCTAAAGATACAGGTTCTTTTGAAATTTTTAAAACTTTTCTAACCTTATCTAGAGGCATTCTCAGTTTTTTGGCTAACTCTTCTGGGGTAGCTTCTCTACCAAACTCACTCAAGATAAGTCTTTGCGTTCTAACAATCTTATTAATTGTTTCAATCATGTGCACAGGAATTCTAATTGTTCTTGCTTGATCTGCAATTGATCTGGTTATTGCTTGTCTTATCCACCAAGTTGCATATGTAGAAAACTTATATCCTCTTCGATATTCAAATTTGTCCACAGCTTTCATCAATCCAATATTACCTTCCTGAATTAAATCGAGAAACTGAAGACCTCTATTTGTATATTTTTTTGCAATTGAGATAACTAATCTTAAATTCGCCTCTACCATCTCCTTTTTAGCTATCCTAGACTCTTTTTCACCTTTCTGAACACGACTGACTAATTTCTTAAAATCAGTCACTGACATCCCAAGTTTGTGACTAATTTCAACTAATCTTTCTCTAATATTTTTAAATTCTTCTTTGTTTTTACTAAAAAATTGCTTCCACAAAGTGTTTGTGTCTAAAAATTTTTTTAAATTGGGGTTAATTTCATTTCCTATATAGAATTTTATAAATTCGTTTCTTGGTATTTTTTGGTTCATTGCTAGTCTCAAAAGGTTTCCCTCTAATGAAATTACCTTCCTATTTTCTACATAATGCTTTTGCACAAGTTCTTCTAATACCGACGGGGATAATTGGAGTGACTTAATATTTTCTAAAATATCATTGACAATTTTTTCATATCCTTTTTCTTTTGAAGTTGAAAAAATTTTAGAATTAAGAACACAATTTAGCTTCTCTTTTTGATATTTTATTAATTTACGATATTCTTTTGTAAGTAAATGAACTGTCTTAAGAACTTTTGGTTTGATTTCGGACTCCATTGCTGCAAGTGTTGGATTAAAGTCATCATCACTTTCATCGGCCGAATTATCATCTTTTTCATCCTCTCCAGCATTCTTTTGTTTAGCACTTGGACCAGTATTTTCATCTTCCATATAATTTGTATCTATATCAATTATTTCTCTAACAAGAATTTCATCATTTTGTAATTTTTCATCCCAATCAAAAAATTGTTGAGCAGTAATTGGACTTTGGGACAAAGCGATCAACATTACGTCCTTTCCTGCTTCTATTCTCTTCGCTATAGCTATCTCTCCTTCTCTGGACAATAACTCAACGCCACCCATTTCTCTAAGGTACATTCTTATTGGGTCGTCACTTTTTTCAATTGTTTTACCTTCCTCTTTGGAAGAGTTTTCTTTTTTTCTTAATACCTTAAAGTCTGATTTTTTTTCAACTAATATAATTTTCTCATCTAAAATATGAATAAAAGCTTGGGACAAGTTTTCATCTGAAAGATTCCGTTTACCAAGAGATTTGCTAAGTTCCTCATACGTTATAAATCCACGATGGGTTCCTCTACCCATCAATCTTGCAAACGATTTAGTAATTATTCTTTCCACAGCAAATTTTGTTTGAAAGACTTATATAATGTCAAATTATTAAAAATCCATTGATAATTTATTATAATTAGTTAGTTTTTCTCTCGTTTTTTAGCTCTTTTAGCTTGTTGAATGTCGTTTCGCTCAAATCCTCTGAGAATTTCGACTCTAATTCTTGAATTCTTAACTCTAAATCAAAATTGAATAAATCTTTGGAAATATCATCTAATAACTCTATCAATCGATTATCATTTTTGGGTTTATTTTTAAGAATATGTTTGATTGGTGCAAACTTGTTAATCTTATCTAGCAATTGTTCATCCAAATTAAGATTTTCAATAGCAATCTGCTCGCTAGACTTTAAGTGGTAAATTACTGAATTAAATATCTGCTTATTGATTTCTGTGAGTAACTTAATATTTTCAATTAGATGAATATTCGTTTGGAAAAAAGATAAATTGTGAATAAGTAAATATAGTAGAGAGAATTCTTTCAACTCTATACCTGTTATAGCTTGGCTTTCATTAAAAAGTTTTTTTGTTGAAGCAAGCGATCTTGCTTTCTTAATAAAAAACTTGCTTTTTTTTTGATTAGTATGGGGTGTTAATTCAGCTATTTTCTCTAAAAAATATTCAAGAACATATTTTTTTATAAAATTATCTTTAATCGAATTTGCTATAAATCTCAATTTTTTCTCGAATATTGCCATTGATGATGGGTTGTTATCAGTTTGCTTTTTGTAATGATTAAAAATAAATTGATGAATAGATAGTTTGTTTTGTTTAGTAAAATCTAAAAAATAATTTTTACCATTTTTGTTCACAAAACTATCAGGGTCTTCTTTACTTGGTAGAAATAAAAAAGATATTTGTTTTTCAGGTTTTAATTCTTTTATGGAATTTTCAGCAGCTCTTAAGGCAGCTTTGTAACCACTTTGGTCGCCATCAAAACAAATTATAATGTCATCAAAAAACTGATTTAATGTTGAAATCTGTTTATCAGTTAAAGACGTCCCAAGATTAGCGACTACATTCTCAATTCCATTCTTACTTAGTCCAACTACATCCATGTAACCTTCAACTAAAAAAATATGATCTATTTTATTAGATAATTTTCTTGCTATATCTAGATTATAAAGATTAGAACCTTTTTTAAAAAAAGTTGTCTCTGGTGAATTTATATATTTCGCTAAATAATCTGAACTTTCTATTATTCTTCCACCTAGTGCTATCGGTTGGCCTGAGATATTATTTATCGGGAATATTAGTCTTCCTCTGAATCTTTCTAAAAAAATATTCTTCTTCTGATCAAAATAAAATAAACCGCTTTCTAATAAAGTCTTTTCACTAAATTCCTTTTTCAATTTATCGAAAAAACTGGGACTTTTTTCAATAAAACCAATCTTAAATTTTTTTACCTCATCTTTACCTAAAGACCTGTTCTTTAAATAATCTCTAGCATTTAAGTAGCTTGCATTTTTTAACAGTTCACTGTGATAAAAATCAACATACGCACTATAAATTGCTAAGTACTCTTTCCATTTTTTTTCTCTTTCTTCATCTTGTTTTGTAAACATATAAGGTTGCATTCCTGCAATATTCGCAAGATATTTTACTGCTTCTCCAAATCTTAAATTTTGGGTTTTCATAACAAAATCAAAAATATTTCCATGTTCTGAACTTGCAAAACAATGGTAAAATTCTTTTTCATCATTCACTGTGAATGATGGTGTTTTTTCGTTTTTGAAGGGCGATAATCCAACAAATTCTTTTCCTCTTTTTTTTAAGGCCACAACTTTAGAAACAACACTTGAAACTTTTAGGCGTGTTTTAATTTCATCTAAATATTCTTTTGGATATTTCATTATTTATTTAATAAATTTTTTATGAAGGTTCCAGCTTTTGAAAAATCAATTTCATCAGCATGTTGTTTTTTTAATTCTCCCATTACTTTTCCCATATCCTTAATAGAGTTAGCACCTAATTTAGAAATAATTTCCTCACATATTTTTTTAGTGTCTTCGTCATTAAGTTGTTTAGGAAGGAAACTTGATAGAATATTAAATTCATTCTGCTCAATTTCTAGTAAATCAGATCTATTATTTTTTTTATAAATATCAATTGATTCGGCTCTTTGCTTCATCATCTTTTTTAATAATTTTTTAATATCTTCATCATCTGTCTCTTTTTTATTTGGACCGGATCTATTTAAAATATCAACATCCTTAATTGATGATAAAATTAACCTATAAGTTGAGATTTTAATCTTATCTTTAGATTTTAAGGCATTTTTATATTCTGTCTCAATGGTTACTTTTAATGACATAATTTTTTAATCTACTTTAAAGAGGAAATTCTTCAAAAGAAAAATTGTTTTTTTACAAATTTATAATACATCTCTGTTGCGATAATAAATCAATTATTGTATTAACCTTTAACTTATGAGTTGTAATTGATCAAAAAAGCAAAAAAATCAAACTCAAAAAACTCACATATTAGTACAGGTATTTTAGTTCTTGAAAACAAAAGGATTTTTAGAGGTATTGGTATTGGCTTTCAAGGAGAGGCTACAGGAGAGGTGTGTTTTAATACTTCACTGACAGGATACCAAGAAATAATTTCTGATCCATCTTATGCGGGACAAATTATAAATTTTACCTTCCCTCACATTGGAAATGTGGGAACCAATAAAGAAGATTTTGAATCAGATAAAATATGGACAAAGGGAGTTATTTTTAATTCTGAGATAACCTCACCGTCAAACTATAGATCTTTTCAACATTTAGATGCTTGGTTAAAAAAGAATAAAATAGTTGGAATTACTGGACTTGATACAAGAAGTTTAACAAATTTCATTAGAGATAAAGGTGCTCCAAAGGGAACCATAGCTTACTCAAAAAAAAGTAAGTTTAATATTAGTAAGCTTACAAACGCTACAAATAAATGGAGTGGTTTAAAAAATTTAGATCTAGCAGAAAAAGTAACAACACAAAAAAATTATACTTGGAAAGGACTTAAAACCTGGAGAAAAGAATATGGTTATAGAAAGAATAATCAAAACTCATTTCATGTCGTTGCTATAGATTATGGAATTAAAAAAAATATTTTAAGATATTTTTCTGATTTTAAATGTAAAGTTACTGTGGTTTCATGTAAGACTTCTGCTGAAAATATTTTAGCTCTTAAACCTAATGGTGTCTTTTTGTCTAATGGACCTGGAGATCCTGCAGCAACCGGAAAATATGCAATACAAATAATTCAAAGTCTTATTCAAAATAAAATGCCTATATTTGGTATTTGTCTTGGTCATCAAATTCTAGCTCTAGCATTAGGTGGTAAAACAAAGAAAATGAAATTAGGACATAGAGGTGCAAACCATCCTGTTAAAAATTTAATTAATGACAACGTAGAAATTACTAGTCAAAATCACGGCTTTGAAGTTGTCAAAGAAAATTTACCAAAAAAAATTCAGATTACACATAAATCTTTATTCGACAACAGCATTGAGGGAATAAAATTAAGGGATAAACCTGTGTTCTCAGTTCAATATCATCCTGAGTCAAACCCAGGTCCACAAGATAGTGTGTATTTATTTCAAGAATTTATCAACAACATGAAAAAAAATGCCAAAAAGAAAAGATCTTAAAAAAATATTAGTTGTAGGTGCTGGACCAATTATCATAGGCCAAGCTTGTGAATTTGATTATTCAGGAACTCAAGCTTGCAAGGCATTAAAAGATGAGGGTTATAAAGTTGTTTTAATAAATTCAAATCCAGCAACAATTATGACAGATCCTGATGTTGCTGATAAAACTTATATTGAACCAATTTGTTTAGAAGTTTTAGAAAAAATTCTCAAAAAAGAAAAACCTGATGCAATTCTACCAACAATGGGTGGGCAAACTGCACTTAACCTTGCAATGGAAGCAGAGAAAAAAGGTGTCTTAAAAAAATATAAAATTGAATTAATTGGGGCAAACTCAAAAGCTATTGCTAACGCAGAAGACAGAAAAAAATTTAGAAAAAATATGATTAATATTGGTTTAGATCTACCCAAATCTGAAATTGTAAATAATATTAATCAATCATCAAAAGTTTTGAGGAAAATCGGTTTACCAGCGATTATTCGACCAGCTTTTACACTTGGAGGTTTGGGTGGAGGAATAGCAAAAAATAAAAAGGACTACTTAAAAATTATCAAAAATGGTTTACACGAGTCTCCTGTAAGTCAGGTTCTTGTAGAGGAGTGTTTAGAGGGTTGGAAAGAATTTGAAATGGAGGTTGTAAGGGATAAAAAAGATAATTGTATAATTATCTGTTCAATAGAAAATGTTGATCCAATGGGAATACATACTGGAGATTCAGTGACAGTCGCCCCCGCTCTTACATTAACTGATAAAGAATACCAAGTAATGCGAAATGCCTCAATTGCATGTTTAAGAAAAATTGGAGTTGAAACAGGTGGTTCAAATGTTCAATTTGCGATTAATCCAAAAAATGGACGAATGGTTATAATTGAAATGAACCCAAGAGTATCAAGATCATCAGCTCTAGCATCAAAAGCGACTGGATTTCCGATTGCAAAAGTTGCTGCTAAACTTGCGGTTGGCTACACATTGGATGAATTAAAAAATGAAATTACTAAAGTTACTCCAGCATCATTTGAACCAAGTATAGATTATGTAGTTACAAAAATTCCAAGATTTACTTTTGAAAAATTTTCAACCTCTCCAGCAACTTTGGGTACATCAATGAAGTCTGTGGGAGAGGCAATGGCAATTGGCAGAAATTTTAAAGAATCTCTTCAAAAAGCTTTGGTTTCATTAGAAACTGGTTTATCGGGATTGGATAGAATATTTGACTTAAATAAAAAACAGATTGAGACAAAACTTAAGGAAAACATACCAAATAAAATACTATTAGTTGCTGAGGCAATTAGAAAGAAAGTTAATTTAAAAAAAATATTTTCATTATCTAAAATTGATCCGTGGTTTCTAGATCAAATAAAGGAAATAATAGATAGTGAGATTAAGATAAAGAACAAAGGTTTACCAAAAAATTTTAATGAATTTAATGAGATTAAATCAATTGGTTTTTCTGATAAAAAATTAGCTGAGCTAACTGGTATCTCTGAAGAGATAATAAGACAGAAAAGAACTGCTCTTAAAATTTTACCTGTATTCAAAAAAATTGATACCTGTGCGGCTGAATTTAAATCCTTTACACCTTATATGTATTCAACTTATCAAAGAAATTTTTCAATAAGTTCAGAGTGTGAAGCAGATCCATCAGCAAAGAAAAAGATTATAATATTAGGAGGAGGACCAAATAGAATAGGACAAGGTATTGAATTTGACTATTGTTGTTGTCAGGCAAGTTTTTCTTTAAAGGATGCAGGTTTTGAGACAATTATGGTTAATTGTAATCCTGAAACAGTTTCAACTGATTATGATACAAGCGACAGGTTATATTTTGAGCCTTTAAAAGAAGAATATGTTTTTAATATAATCAAAAGAGAGCAAGAAAAAGGAAAGTTATTAGGTATTATTGCACAATTTGGAGGTCAAACTCCAATTAAACTAGCCAAATTTTTATATGACAATAAATTACCAATATTAGGAACACAATATACTTCAATTGATTTAGCAGAGGACAGAGATCGATTTAGAAATCTTCTAAATAAATTAAAACTTAAACAAGCAGAGAGTGGGATTGCAAAAACTTTCAAACAAGCCATCCAAATAGCAGAGAAAATTGGTTTACCTTTAATGGTTAGACCTTCCTATGTATTAGGTGGAAGAGCAATGGAAATTGTTCATGAAAAAAGTCAACTTAAAAATTTTGTTCAAGAGGCGTTTAAAGCTGCAGAATATAACCCAATTTTAATAGATAAGTTTATTGATCATGCTATGGAGGTAGATGTAGATGCAATATCTGATGGAAAAGAAGTACATGTTGCTGGTATTATGCAACATATTGAAGAAGCTGGAATTCATTCGGGCGACTCTGCTTGTAGTTTGCCTCCAATATCAATTAAACCTTTTTTGATAAAAGAAATTGAAAATCAAACTAAGAAATTAGCTCTAGCGCTTAAAGTTAAAGGGTTTATGAATGTTCAGTTTGCTATTAAAAAAGATAAAATTTATGTGATCGAGGTAAATCCTCGAGCTAGCAGAACTGTGCCATTTGTTTCAAAAGCCAAAGGGCTCCCTCTTGCTAAAGTTGCTTCAAGAGTAATGGCTGGAGAAAAACTGTCTAAATTCAATCTAAAAGATAGATCAAAAGGAATGTTTGCCGTAAAGGAAGCAGTATTCCCTTTCAATAAATTCCCTAATAGTGATTTACTTTTAGGTCCTGAAATGAAGTCGACGGGAGAGGTAATGGGATTTGATAAAAACTTTGGAATGGCATTTGCTAAAAGTCAAATAGCTTCTGCAAACTCTTTGCCTAAAAATGGTCTTGCTTTTATCTCTCTAAAAAATTCTCATAAAGATGAAGGAATTGATTTAGCAAAAGAATTAATAAAGTTAAATTTTACTTTATGTGCTACTAGAGGAACTGCAGAATATATCAGAAATCATGGGATGAGATGTAAGATTATTAACAAAGTCAGCAGTGGGTCTCCTCACATAGTTGATGTCCTAGATTCTAAGAAAATTGCTTTAGTTATTAACACGGGAGGAGGAAATAGTGAACACAGATTAAACGATGCAATTGCTCTTAGAAGAGGTACATTAAAAAATAAAGTCCCATATTGTACTAACATGTCGACTGCTTTAGCATGTTTACAAGCTATCAAGTCTCTTAAAACTAAGAAGTTAGAAGTTACCTCTCTTCAGGATATTTAGATATTTACTTTCCAGTCAGTTTCGAAAGTTACATAATTTACTTGAATACATCTTCTTTCATTAACTATTTTTTTCTTTTCCATACCGTGCCAAGTATTTGGTCCGCTTGTAAATAGGTATCCATAATTATGTTTATAAGGAACAGTTTTTACTTTCTCTAATTTCTCATTATAAAAATCTGTGCCCAAGTTTTCAGACTCATTAGTATTATTAACAAAGATTAATCCTGACATTAGTTTTTCTTTAATATCACAATGAGGCTTAAGCCAAAAACCTTCTCTGTCGCAAATAACTTCTAATCGAACATATGAATTTGATAAATCTTTATTTATCATTTTTGAAATTTTTTCATAAACTCCTTTAGACTGTAATTCATTAATAAATTTTACTAAATGTGGAAATAGTTTAGAGTTTTCTTTTGTTACAAAACATCTAAATTTAATAGCCTTACCACCTGAAGTGTCACCTTCTCTAAACTCTGCAGCGCCACCGTCTATCGCTCTTGTACCATCATAATTAAGATTATGTTTGCTAACATCAGGAATATCTGCTTTTACAATTTCTTCAATTGCCTCCTGTGTGAGCGCATTATGGTATTCATAGTGAGTGAAAGGAAGTTCATGCTTTTTAGATTGATTTAGAATTGAATTTAAAAAGGTCGTCATAGATTTATTTTATGTTTTATTATTTTTGCCACTCTATTCGTTTCATCTAGTTTTTGATAGTTCCAATTTTCCTCATCTTCTCCTAAATTTCTAATTATATTCAACTCACTGAACAAGTTTCTAAATTTTTGAAATCTTTTATCGTTTTTTCTTGGTAAAATATTTGCTACATAAATAGGTTTTCCAGTTAATGCAGCCTCTGAAATCATTGAGCTCGAGTCACAAGTAACAACAACTCTACTTGATATTGATAGAGCAGATAAATAAGCCTTTTTATCAACGTTATCTATAATAGTATGATTTTTTCCAAAATATTTTTTGGCATGTTCAATTGTATTTTTTGGAGTTCTCATAGATGGAATTACGACAAGCTGAAAATTGTTTTTTTTCAATAAATTATTTAAAATAAAAAAAATATTTTCCATATTTTCTAAAGAATAATTATAATACTTAGTAGGACCACCCAAGATTAATGAACAAATTTTTCTATGATCTTTTTTTATAAATGAATTTAAATAATCTTTATTTTTAGTAATTTCTGCATCTGTAAGATAATGAATCGCACCTTTTGTGTTAATTACATTTTTACCTTTTAAGGAATCATGCTCAGGAGCAACAATAAAATCAAAATGATTAAAGTTTACTTTTGGGTCCTGTACATGAATATTAATCACTTTTTTTTTTGAATTATTTTTTAAATGGATTGCAGGGATAACGCTTTTACGTCCACAAGAAATAATTAGATCAAAATCAGATTGTTTAATTTTTTTATAAACACTTTGTGAGATTGGAGTAAGTTTGGGAGGAATTATTTTCCAAAAATTATTTAGTTCAACTGTGTGGTGTGTAAAATCAATCTCTAAGGCTTTTGCTAATCCCTCTACTTGGCTGATCATTCCATGCATACCTTGAGTCAATAATATACCTTTTAATTTGTTCATTAATTACTATATAGCTTTCATATGAGTCAAAATCCAACTAAACACACAAAAGTGTTAATAATTGGATCCGGTCCAGCTGGATATACTGCTGCAGTATATGCTGCACGTGCAATGCTAAATCCAATTTTAGTTTATGGATCTGAGCCTGGAGGACAATTAACAACAACTACTGATGTTGAAAACTATCCTGGGTTCGCTGATGTGATTCAAGGACCTTGGTTAATGGATCAAATGAAAGAACAAGCTAAAGCTGTTGGAACAGATATGATACAAGATCACATTCAATCAGTTAATTTAAAATCTAAACCTTTTGAAGCTATTGGTGATACGGGTCAAAAATTTACTGCTGATAGCATTATTATTTCAACTGGTGCTCAAGCAAGATGGTTAAATATTAAATCAGAACAAGAATTTAGAGGCTTCGGTGTATCGGCATGTGCTACATGTGATGGATTTTTCTTTAAAGAGAAAGAAGTGGCAGTAGTTGGAGGTGGAAATGCTGCCGTAGAAGAAGCAATGTTCCTCACAAAATTTGCTTCTAAAGTAAAACTAATTCATAGACGTGATAGCTTAAGAGCAGAAAAGATGCTCCAAAAAAAATTAATGGAAAACAAAAAAATTGAAATTATTTGGGATACAATCATTGAGGACGTTATAGGTGATAAAGAGCCTAAGAATGTGAAAGGTATTAAAGTAAAAAATGTGAAAACAAATAAAATAGAGGAAATTAAAGTTGATGGACTATTTGTTGCAATTGGTCATGATCCAGCAACATCTCTATTTAAAGATCAGTTAAAAATGGACAATGAGGGATACTTAATTACCAAACCAGATTCGACTGAAACTAATGTCCCAGGAGTTTACGCTGCAGGAGATGTTAAAGACAAAACTTTTAGACAGGCTGTAACTGCGGCAGGCATGGGATGTATGGCTGCTCTTGAGGCAGAAAAACATCTTTCACACAAGTAAAGTGAGGAATAATTTACACGTTTTTTTAGGAGCAACTGTAGCTGATGCTGCAGCTAGACCATTACACTGGGTTTATAATCAGAAAAAACTTCTTAGTTATATTAAGGGGAAAAAAGATTTTACTTTTTTAAAAAAAAATAAAAGTCCTTTTTATAATATCAAGACAGGAAAAGTTTCAGGATATAACGCAATTGGCCAAGTTATGTTTGAAACATTGCTTGAAGATCAAAGAAATATTGAAAAAAGATTCAAAAAGAATATTACAAAGAGTTTTGGTCCAGGAAGTATTTACTGGAAAAATTTAAGTCTGAGAGCAAAATATAAAAAAGTTAAAGATTGGCGTGGAATAATTAAAGGTCCTTGGATTCATCAAAATATCATAGAAACTGTCAGAAATATTAGAGCTAAAAAAGAATTAACTGGTGGTGTAAAAGTAAACGAGTCTGATGGTTATTGTGCTGCTCTACCTTATTTTTTGTATGGTTATAATTTAAAAAACATAAAAAAAATTATCTCTATTGTAACTGTTTCAAAAATAAGCATGAAATATGCTTTAGCAAAATTTTATCTATTGGATTTAGCGCTCAAAGGCAGCCAAGATCCTATTAATGAATTTATTAAAAAATTTAAAAAAAATTCATATTTTAAGAATATTGTAAATGACATTCAAAAAGTGAAAAGATTAAAATCAAAACCTCACTCATTATTAGTTAAAAAATTAGGTATGGCATGTAGCTATCCTGGAACTTTTAATAGCTCTATTCATTCAATTATTAATTCAACAAATTATAAAAGTGCAATTCTAAGAACTATTAAAGCTGGTGGCTGTAACTGTTCAAGAGTTAATTTTATTGGGGCATATTTCGCTGCTTTAAAAGGAGTGGACACTATCCCCAAATCTTGGATAAGAAAAACAGTTCCTGCTAAAAAAATATTAGACAAAAAATAATATTGTCTATTCTAAACTTTCGCAAAAAGATTTTATTCTGTTCATTGCCTTTTCTAAACTCTTCATTGAGGTTGCGTAAGAAATTCTAAAATATCCATCTAACCCAAATGCTGAACCTTGAACCACAGCGACATTTTCTTTTTCAAGTAATTTTTTGACAAAGTCAGTATCGGTTTTTAATTTTGTTTTTTTATTTAAAAGACCTTTACAGCTTGGAAAGACATAAAATGCTCCATTAGGTTTAAGACAACTGATACCTTTTATACTATTTAAACTTTTAACCACAAAGTCTCTTCTTTGCTTAAAAGCATTTGATCTTTTTTTAATAAAACTCTGCTTTCCATTCAATGCTTCAACAGCAGCAGCTTGACTAATAGAAGAAGGATTTGAAGTTGATTGTGATTGAATTTTACCTATAGCTTTAATTATATCTTTTGGCCCTGCTGCATAACCTATTCTCCATCCTGTCATCGCATAAGATTTGCTAACACCATTCATTGTGATTGTTCGATCTTTGAGTTTTGAAATTTGAGCGATTGTAAAAAAATTAAAATTATCATATCTAACGTGTTCATAAATATCATCACTTAGGATATAAATTTTTTTGTTTCTAGTTAAAACTTTGGCTAAACTTTGAATTTCTTTTTTTGTGTATCCTGCTCCAGTAGGGTTTGACGGCGAATTTAAGATGACCCATTTAGTTCTTTTAGAAATTGCTTTTTTAAGTTTTTTTGCTGTAAGTTTAAAACCTTCTCTCTCTGTGCATTTTACTATTTTTGGTCTTCCTCCAGCTAAAAGAACCATATCTGGATATGAAACCCAAAATGGTGCTGGAATTATAACCTCATCACCTTTATTTAATGTTGCCATAAAAGTATTGTAGAGAACTTGTTTTCCGCCAGTACCTACTGTTATTTGATCAGCTGAATAATTTAATTTGTTTTCTCTTCTAAATTTACCAATAACAGCTTTTTTTAATGCTGGAGTACCATCTACAGCAGTATATTTTGTGTCCCCTTTTTTAATAGCTCTAATCGCAGCGTTTTTAATATTATTCGGTGTATCAAAGTCTGGTTCACCAGCACCGAGGCCAATCACGTCTTTACCAGCTGCTCTAAGTTCTCTCGCTTTCTGGGTTACCGCGATTGTTGGCGATGGTTTAATTCTTTTTAAACTGTCTGATATTATGCTCATTGAAATATAATTTAATTCTACTACTTTCTTAATATATGGAAAATACTTATCAAGATTTAATTACAGATATTCAGAGTAAAAATCCAAAAATCAGTGGAAAACTTGAAGGAGGAAAAAGATTCAAAATTAAATCAGATTTTAAACCAGCAGGAGATCAACCAGAAGCTATCAAAAAATTAGTAAAAGGAGCTAATAAAGAGGCATTTAATCAAGTTCTACTTGGAGTTACAGGCTCTGGAAAAACATTCACTATGGCAAAAGTTATTGAGGCCACAAATAGACCAGCATTAATTTTAGCCCCTAATAAAACCCTAGCCGCCCAACTTTATGGTGAGATGAAAACTTTTTTTCCAGACAATGCTGTGGAATATTTTGTTTCCTATTATGATTATTATACCCCAGAAGCATACGTTCCTAGATCAGATACCTACATTGAAAAGGAAGCGTCAATTAATGAACAAATAGATCGAATGAGACATTCAGCAACAAGATCTCTTCTTGAAAGAGATGACGTATTAATTGTTGCAAGTGTGTCATGTATATACGGTTTGGGCTCAGTTGAAGCGTATAGTAAGATGACCCTAACCCTTCAAAAAAATTATGAATACAATAGAGAACAAATAATTAAATCTTTGGTAGCACTTCAATATAAACGTAATGATCAAAATTTTTATAGAGGTACATTTAGAGCCCGAGGAGAATATTTAGAAATTTTTCCATCACATTTAGAGGATAGAGCTTGGAGATTAAGTCTTTTTGGAGATAAGCTTGAAAAAATAGAAGAGTTTGATCCTTTAACAGGAGATCAAGTAAGAGAGCTAAGTCTGGTTAAGGTATATGCCAACAGCCATTATATTACTCCTAAACCAACTATCGAACAAGCAGTTATTAATATAAGAAAAGAATTAGAAACTACTCTAAAGAAACATAAATCAGAAAATAAGTTACTTGAGGCGCAAAGATTAGAGGAAAGAACGAAATTTGATCTTGAAATGATTGAAGCAACAGGATCTTGTGCTGGAATTGAAAATTATTCAAGATTTTTATCTGGAAGAAAACCAGGCGAACCACCTCCCACTCTTTTTGAATATTTTCCAGATAATACACTTATTTTTGTTGACGAATGCCATGTTACGGTTCCACAATTAAATGGAATGTACAAAGGTGATAGATCAAGAAAAAGTACTTTAGCTGAATATGGGTTTAGACTTCCATCGTGTATGGACAACAGACCGTTAAAATTTGAAGAATGGGATTTAATGAGAACGCAAACTGTTTTTGTCTCAGCTACACCTGGCCCATGGGAATTAGAACAGACCAAAGGAAAATTTATTGATCAAGTAATTAGGCCTACTGGATTGATTGATCCACCAGTCGAAATAAGACCTGCAAAAAACCAAGTAGATGATTTAATGCATGAGTGCAAAAAAGTAATTGAAAATAATCATAGAGTTTTAGTCACTACTCTAACAAAAAAGATGGCTGAGGATTTGACAGAATACCTTCATGAAAATGGGGTTAAAGTTAGATACCTTCACTCAGACATAGATACTTTAGAGAGAATAGAAATCATGAGAGACTTAAGAATGGGAGTTTTTGATGTTCTCGTTGGAATAAATCTTTTAAGAGAAGGTTTAGATATCCCTGAATGTGCTTTGGTAGGTATTTTAGATGCTGACAAAGAGGGTTTTTTAAGATCAGAAACCTCACTGATTCAGACAATTGGAAGAGCAGCAAGAAATGTTGAGGGTAAGGTAATTTTGTATGCTGATAAAGAAACCAAAAGTATTAAAAAAGCAATTCAAGAAACTGATAGAAGAAGAAAAATTCAATTAGATTACAATAAAAAACATAAAATTGATGCAAAGTCAGTCAAAAAAGAAATTAGCGATATATTAGAGAGTGTGTATGAGAAAGATTATGTCAAGATTAGTGAGGGCTCAAATGTTGGTGGAAATTTAAAGAAGCATCTTAAAGCTTTGGACAAAAAAATGAAGGAAGCAGCTTCTAATCTGGAATTTGAAGAAGCTGCAAAAATAAGGGATGAGATAAGAAAATTAGAGAGCACAGAATTAGAAATAACATTAAATCCTAAAATAAGACAGTACGATGTTAAAAATAAACTTTACCCAAAAGGAAGATCAACTATGGGTATGCCTGGCACTAAAGTAACAAAAAAAAGAGATAAAAAATGGAAGCACGGAAAATAATTATTACAGGAGGAGCAACCAGAATAGGTGCTGCAATAGCAAGGAAATTATCAGGACCAAAAATTGAGATAGTAATTCACTATAATAAATCTAAATCTAAAGCACAGAAGCTTAAAAAAGAATTAAAAAAGAATGGTACTATTGTTTATTTAGTAAAAGCAGATCTAAATAAAGAAAATGATGTTGATAAAATTATTAAATTTTCAAAAATAAAATTAAAATATTTTGACTGTTTAATTAACAATGCCTCCTTATTTGAAAACGATAAATTGGAAAATTTTACAGTTAAAAGTTGGGATCTTCATTTAAATACAAATCTTAAAGCGCCTGCATTGCTATCAAAAGGTTTTGCCAAAAATACCAGAGGAAAAAATAATAGTATAATTAATATTATTGACCAAAGAGTTTTCAAATTAACACCGTACTTTTTTTCGTATACATTGAGTAAAACAGGTCTTTATACTTTAACTAAAACAAGTGCAATGAGCTTAGCACCAAAAATACGTGTAAATGGTATAGCTCCGGGTCCTACAGTTAAAAATAAAAGACAAACTGAAAAACACTTTAAAAAACAGTATTTTGCTACCCCATTAAAACAACAGGTTGATGTCAATGAAATCTGTAATGCTGTTGACTTTTTTATAAAAAACAGCTCTATTACGGGTCAGGTTTTAGCAATTGACAGTGGTCAAAGTTTGAACTGGCAAACACCAGATATAATGGGTGGTAAAGAATGAAAAAAAATAATCTTAGAATAGTTAAGATTGATAAATCAAAAAGCTTATTCAATTACGAGAAAAAAATTTTAATTAATGAACTTATTTTAGATCTTAAACTTGGTTATTATGATTTTGAAAAAGAGAAATCCCAAAAAATTAAATTTAGTCTTGAAATTGATTATGAGGATAAAAAACCTACCAATGATAAAGACATTAAGTCCATAGTAAACTATGGAACAGTTGTTAAATTAATAACAAAATTAGTTAAAAAGAAACACTACAATTTTTTAGAGTCCCTTGCAGAGACAGTTTTTGATGAATTATTTAAAGATAAAAGAATAGGTAAAATAATGTTAAAAATTGAAAAATTAGAAATTTTAAAAGACTGTTCATCGGTTGGTATTCAAATTACCAAAAAGAGAAGTCATGATAAGTTCTGATATAGGAAAAGAGGTTATTAAAAAAGAGCTTACGCTTATTCCTAAATTACCTGGGGTATACAGAATGCTTAATAATAAGGGAGATATCCTTTACGTTGGTAAAGCAAAAAATTTGCCCAATAGACTTAAAAGCTATGTGGCTGAAAAAAATCATATTATTAGAACTGAGAGAATGCTGTCTCAAACTAGAAAGCTAGAAATTACAACTACTTCAAATGAGAGTGAGGCCTTACTTCTTGAAGCAAATTTAATTAAAAAACACAAACCTAAATTTAATATTCTATTACGAGATGATAAATCTTTTCCTTTTATTTTTATTAGTAATAAGGACAAATGGCCTCAAATAAAAAGACATCGTGGAAAAAAAACAAATGAAGGTTTTTATTTTGGTCCTTTCGCGTCTGCAGGTTCAGCTAATTGGACAATTAAAATGATACAAAAAATTTTTCACCTACGTGTTTGTGATGATACAGTTTTTAAAAATAGAGAACGTCCCTGTATTTTGTACCAAATTAAGAGATGCTCTGGACCTTGTGTGGGTTATATAGAAAAAGAGGATTATAAAAAAACAGTGGATGACGCAATAGAATTTGTGTCGGGTAAATCAAGAAAAATACAAAAAAATCTTTCAGACCAAATGGAAAAAGCTAGTGCAGATTTAGATTTTGAAAAAGCAACGATTTTAAGAGATAGAATAAAATCTTTAAATATAATTCAGTCTTCACAAAGAATAAATGAGGCCAACTTGATTGAGGCTGATGTAATCGCAGGTTACAAAGAGTCAGGCAAAACTTGCATTCAAGTTTTTTTCTATAGATCAAAACAAAACTGGGGTAATCAAGCTTTTTTTCCAAAACACGACCCTGATGAAAAATTAAGTAATATAGTAAATTCTTTTGTTTCTCAATTTTATGAAAATAAAAGTGTCCCTTCCTCAATAATTTTATCTGAGGAAATAAAAGAAAAGGTATTAATTGAGAAAACACTTTCACAAAAAGAAGGTAAACAAGTTAATATATCAGTTGCAAAAAAAGGCTCAAAGTTAAAAGTAATTAATCAAGCCATTAAAAACGCTAAAGATAGTTTGAATAGAAAACTTTATGAAAGCCAGAATAACCGAGAATTATTTGAGTCAGTAACTACCAAGTTTAATTTGGAAACAAATATAAATCTAATTGAAGTTTATGATAATAGTCATATTCAGGGAACAAATAGTGTTGGTGCCTTAATAGCTTATGGAGATGAAGGCTTTATAAAAAAAAGATACAGAAAGTTTAATATAAAAAACAAAAAAAATGAACAAGATGACTATGGAATGATGCGTGAAGTGTTGAATAGAAGGTTTAGAAGAGCAGTCCAAGAAAAAGATAATTATTTGTCATTTCCAGATTTAGTTATGGTTGATGGTGGAAAAGGACAATACTCTGTAGCAAGAGAAACCTTAAATGAATTAGGACTTCACGACATACCTATTATTGCTATAGCAAAAGGTAAATTTAGAAATAGTGGCAATGAAACTTTTTTTCATAATGGAAAAGAGGTTAAATTTACAAAAAATGATCCTACTTTATTTTTTCTTCAAAGAATTCGTGACGAATCTCACCGATTTGCGATTAGTGCTCACAGGGCAAAAAGGAAAGGGGGAATGAGTAAATCTTTGTTAGATCAAATAGAGGGGATTGGTTCCATAAGAAAAAGGGCTCTTTTAAACCATTTTGGATCCGCTAGAGCTGTTGAGTCAGCTAGTCTTGATGAAATAAAATCTGTAGACGGTGTTGAAGTAAAAGTTGCAAAAAAGATATATAATTTTTTTCATGAATAAAAAAAAATATGCTTAAGAGAATTCCCAATATACTTACTGTGGGTAGGATTTTAATTGTTCCCTTTTTTGTTTTAGCTTTCTATTTACCTGGATTTTATGGAGACTTGACTGCTTTAATTTTATTTATCGTAGCATCTTTCACGGACTTTTTAGATGGTATGTTAGCAAGAATTCTTGGGGAGGAGTCTAAGTTAGGTGAATTACTAGATCCAATAGCAGATAAAATTATAGTAGCAACGGCATTAATCTTATTAGTAATGGATGGGACAATAAGAAGTTATGAAGTGATTGCAGCAATAATTATTTTAACAAGAGAAATCTTAATTTCAGGGTTAAGAGAATTTTTAGCTAAAGGAAAAATCAAATTACCTGTTTCAAATTTGGCAAAATTGAAAACAGTTTTGCAAATGGTTTCTATAGCACTTCTTCTCTCAGGTGAAACTGGGAATAAAATTATTAATTTTCAAGATTATAACGCTCAAACAATTGGGATAATCCTCTTATGGTTATCGGCTGCTCTAACACTTTTTACTGGTTATGAATATATGCGTAGAGGAATTGATCACGCAATATCAGAGGACAATAAAGATTAGGCTGCCTTCTTATTCCTCACCAAAGATTGATAACTATCATTTAAACCAATAATTAAATCGCAAACTTTAAATTGATTTTCAGCAATACACGATACTGGAGTTACTTCTGCTGCAGTACCTGTTAAAAAGCATCCCTCAAAATTTTTTAATTCATCTGGTTTAATTTTTCTCTCATTAACTTTTATATTTTTTGATTTTGCAATTTCAATTACAGTCCGTCTGGTTATTCCATCTAAAAAGGAATCAGGTACTGGTGTATGAAGTTCTCCGCTCTTATCTTTAAAAAAAATATTTGCTCCTGTAGCCTCAGCAATGTTTCCCTCATGATCTAACATTAAAGAGTCAGTGAAACCGTTTTTTTCAGCCTCATGTTTTGACAATGTGCAGATCATATATAGACCTGAGGCTTTAGTATCCCAAGGTATTGTATTTGGTGCAGGTCTTCTCCAATTAGAGATATTTAATTTAATCCCCTCAATCTTTAATTTTGGATCGAAATACGAACCCCACTCCCAGGTAGCTATCGCAACATGAATTTTTGTTTGTTGAGCTGAAATAGCCATCATCTCACTTCCTCTCCAAGCAACCGGTCTAACATATCCATTCTTTACTTTTTGATTTTTTATTATAGAATTTGATGCAGTATTTATTTCATCTTCACTGTAAGGGATTTCAAACCCCATTCTTTTTGCCGAATAAAAAAATCTTGAAGTGTGTTCCTCTAATTTGAAAATTGACCCATCGTAAACTCTCTCACCTTCAAAAACACAACTTGCGTAATGTAAACCATGGCTTAAAACATGTACTTTGACATCAGACCAATCTACTAATTTACCGTTGTACCATATGTTTCCTGATCTTTTATCGTAAGGTATCATGTATGAAATTTAAAAATATTACTGAAAAATATCTGTGTATATATAATATGTCAATATAACTTACCTGTGATGAAAGAGCTTTTATATTTAAAAGATGAACAATTAAAACACTTAATTGAAAAATTATTTGTTAGTTATAGAGAAACCTTTTCAGATTCCAAAAAAATCCTAAACAAATATCATATTGGTTTAGCTCACCAAAAGACAATACACTTAATATCTATGTATGAGGGAATTTCAATTTCAGAGCTTATGAGAAAACTTAAAGTTACCAAACAGAGTTTAAATAGAGTCTTAAAGGATTTAATAAAGCTAGAAGCGATCTTCTTTAACAAAGATCTAAATGACACTAGAATAAAGCATATTTATTTAAATGAAAAAGGAAAAAAAATTTTTAATGAAATTTTTGAAGTCCAAAAGAAAAGAATTTATAATGCATTACTTAATTCGAGCTCACAAGAAGTTTTAAATTTTGATGAAGTTTTAAAAAAAATAATTAATGGATGATTTCATAGCGCATATTTTGGTAGTGGATGATGATGAGGGTATTAGATCTTTAGTAAAAAAATATTTAAATGAAAAAAAATATTTAGTTACCACGGCTAATAGTGCTGAAAAAGCATCCGAAAAAATTAGAGTTATAAAATTTGATTTAATCATTTTAGATATAATGATGCCTGGAAAAAGCGGTCTAGATTTTTTAAATCAACATAAAAAAGAAATGAGTACTCCAGTAATTTTGTTGACGGCTAAAGGTGAGCCCAATGAGAGAATTGAGGGATTAGAGATGGGTGCTGATGATTATTTGCCTAAACCTTTTGAACCAAAAGAACTTGATTTACGAATCAAAAATATAATTAACAAAACTAAAGAAAATAATTTAAAACGAATTATAGAATTTGCGAAAGTTAAAATTGATTTAAATAAACAAGTAATTTTTCAAAATGACTTAGAGTTTAAAATTAATGTTACAGAGAAAACAATATTAGAAAAAATGATAAATAATCCAGGAAAAGTGTTTGCGAGAGAAGAAATAGGCAAAATGATTCATTTGGATAAAGAAAGATCAATCGATGTAATAATAACAAGACTAAGAAAAAAAATTGAAATTGATCCAAAAAACCCAAAATTTCTTCAGACAATAAGAGGAGCGGGATATGTTTTATGGATTGAGTAAATTTTTTAAAAATCTTTTGCCAAAAAGATTATTTTATAGAGCTTTACTTATAGTTGCTATACCTATAATTTTAATTCAATTGACTATAACTATAGTTTTTTTTGACAGCCTTTGGATAAAAACTAACAAGGGAATGACTAGAGCTTTAGTTAGTGAGATACAAACTTTCATTGTAGTTTACAGTAATGATAATTATGAAAAGGATGAAATAAAAAATATATTTTCTTTATATCAAGATTTAAATATAGAATTTGTTGAGGATGAAAATTTTGAATTTTCTTATGTCGAAAGATGGTTCAGTCCTATAGATAGGTCGCTAAGAAGAGAATTAAAATCTAAATTTGGATCTGAGATTTTTTGGTTTAATACAACAAACTATAAAGAATTAATTGATTTGAGAATTAAATATCAAAATGGATATTTTAAGTTTATAATTCCGAAAGATCGGCTTACAAGCACCTCCGCAAGATTATTTGGCCTATGGATAACAGTTCCTGCTTTTATAGTTGTTATCATATCATTAATATTTTTAAAAAATCAAACAAGACCAATAACAGCTTTAGCAAAAGCTGCTGAAAAGTTTGGTAAAGGTGAAAATGTTGATGAATTTAAACCTTCTGGTGCAGCAGAAATACGTCAAGCAGGTTATGAATTTGAGCGAATGAGAAAAAGAATAATTAGGCATCTAAATCAAAGATCAGAAATGTTATCAGGAATTAGTCATGATTTACGAACTCCTCTAACAAGAATGAAATTACAAACAGCATTTATAAAAGATAAGGTTACAGCAGAAAAATTAACTGAAGATATTAACGAAATGGAAAAAATGCTTAATGAATATCTTCAGTTTACAAGCTCTACCTTTGCTGAAAAAGACGAATTATTTAATCTAAGCGAGTTAATGGACGAAATTATAACTAAATATAATAATAAAAATATATCAAAGGATATTCCATCAAGAATTTATTTTAATGGAAGAAAGAACTTGATTAGACGATGTTTCAATAATCTAATAGAAAATTCTATAAGATATGGCAATAAGCTTAATATCGAACTCTCAAAAAAAAAAGTAAATTTAATTATTAAAGTTGAGGATGATGGACCTGGTATTCCAGAAAATGAATATGAAAATGTTTTTAAACCTTTTTATAAAATTGATAAAGGAAGAGCAGACTCAAAATCAAGTGTAGGTTTGGGATTATCGATAGCTTCAGATATTGTTCGATCGCACGGAGGAAATATTAGATTGAATAAATCTTCTCTAAATGGATTAGAGGTTAAGATTTTCTTGCCCGTTTAGTTTTTTTAGTTTTGATATCATTTTTTTCAAGTTTTTTTTCTAAAATTTCAACTCTTTTGGACAAAACATCAAATTCATCCTTACTAGTTAGCTTCATTTTAAATACAATTTCGTCTCTTTTAGATTTAAGAATATTAACCATTTCGCTAGTCAAATCCCTTGAGGAAATTAAACCTTGTTCCAATATCTTAGAAATTTTATCAAACACGAATTTTGAGTTTTTCATATATTTAATAATTTAATTATTATATCTTTACCTTATTATTTTAATTTAAAATGTTAACTAATAATTTTGACCCAGTTGCTTTTAGTATATTCTCATTAAACTTTAGATGGTATTCTTTAGCTTATATATTTGGGATAATAATAGGATGGATTTTAGCAAAAAAGTATTTAGTAAAAAATGATGAAATTTTAAAAAAATTTGATGATTATATAACTTTTTTAATAATAGGTATTATTCTTGGAGGAAGATTAGGTTATGTAATATTTTATAACTTAGATTATTACAAAAATAATATATTAGAAATTTTTTTTATTTGGCAGGGTGGCATGTCTTTTCATGGAGGACTTTTAGGAGTTGTTTTTGCAAGTATCTGGTTTGCAAAAAAAAATAATCAAGATCCTTATCTCTATCTTGATGTTGTCGCAATAGTGGCTCCCATAGGAATTTTTTTTGGAAGAGTTGCTAATTTTATTAACTCTGAACTTTATGGTATAGAGACTAGTTTGCCATGGGGAGTTAAATTTATTAAAGTAGATGATTTATATCGTCACCCTTCACAGCTTTATGAGGCTTTTTTTGAAGGAATAATTTTATTTGTTATATTGCTGTATTTAAGAAAAAAATTTTTGATGAGGAGCCCTGGATTTATATCAGGAATGTTTTTATTTATTTATTCTACATTTAGATTTTTAATAGAATTTTTAAGAGTACCAGATGAGCAATTGGGTTATATCTTATTAAATCTGAGTATGGGGCAAATAATTAGCTTAATCTTTTTAGTAATTGGTATTTACTTAAGTTTTACAAAATATGCCGACGAAAAATAATTTTAATATTCCTTTAGATAAATTTATAGATTTAGCTCTTTACGATAAAGAAATCGGTTATTACATGAATAATAATCCTTTTGGTAAAGATGGTGATTTCATTACAGCTCCCAACCTTTCAAGACTGTTTTCTGAGATGATAGCTATTTGGATTATAGGGTTTTGGGAAAATTTAGGTTCACCTAAAAATTTTAATTTAGTTGAACTTGGCGCAGGAAATGGTTCGATGATGAAGATATTAATTGAAACTTTTAAGAAATTTCCAAATTTTATTAAATTCTGTAACATTATAATTCATGAAAAAAGTCCAAAACTAATAAAGATTCAAAAAAAAGAATTGATACAAGAAAAAATAATTTGGGTATCCGATATAAAAAAAATTAAAAATAATCCAACTATTTTCATTGCAAATGAATTTTTTGACTCAATAGCAATCAAACAATTTGTCAAAATAGATAAATTATGGTTTGAAAAATACGTAAATATTAAAAATAAAAAAAAACCTTTTTTTTTAAATAAAAAAATCGATATGAAAAAATTTGAGAAAAAAATTGATTATGGTATTTCCAAAGATCAAAACTTTATTGAATATTCATTACTTGGTGCAAAGTATTTGAAAAAAATTGCTAATATTATAAAAAAAAACAACGGTGGATTATTAATTATTGATTATGGGTACCCTGAAAAAAAAATGAAAAATACTCTTAAAGCAATATCAAATCACAAGTATAAAAATATACTAAAGAACATTGGAAAATCAGACATCACCTATAATATAAATTTTTATTTGTTTAAAAGAATAATTCAAAAATTAGGTGGTTTGAAAAATATTACCACAACACAAGGGGACTTCTTAGTTAAAATGGGGATTAAAAAAAGAGCAGATATAATATCTAGAAATAAAGATTTTTCTAAAAAAGCAGATATTTATTTTAGATTAAAAAGACTTATTGATGAAAAACACATGGGAAATTTATTTAAAGTTATGTTTATAAAAAAACAAAAAAATAATTTTAAATTGGGGTTTTAACTGATTATTTCAAAAAAATTATCTAAATTTAAAGAAATTAAGCATGGTTTTTTTAATAAGAATGGTGGTAGGTCGAAAGGTATTTATAAAAGTCTCAATTGTGGAATTGGATCAAAAGATAAAAGAATAAAAGTTTTGCAGAATTTGAATATTGTAAAAAATAAAATTAGTAAGAACTCCAAAAATATATTTCTTGTTCATCAAGTTCATAGTAATAGGTTTATTTTTTTGAATAAAATCCCTAGAAAATCTGAGAAGATCAAAGCTGATGCAATAATCACAAATCTCAAAAAACTACCAATCGCTGTATTAACTGCAGATTGTGTCCCAGTTTTACTTTACGACAATGAAAAAAAAATGGTTGCTGTTATTCATGCGGGCTGGAAAGGCGCTGTTAAGGGAATTATTTCAAAAGTAATAAGCTTCATGAAAAAAAAAGGTTGTAAGACAAATGTTATAACTGCTGCAGTTGGTCCGAGTATTGCTCAAAAAAGTTATGAAGTGAAAGACGATTTCAAAAAAAAGTTTTTAAAAAAGGATAAAAGTAATAATATATTTTTTAAAGAGAGAAATACTCAAATTTATTTTAATCTCCCAAAATATGTAAAATCTCAACTTAAATTAATGAAAATCTCAAAAATTGAGACATTAAATATTGACACTTTTGATAAAAAAAATAATTTTTTTAGTGCGAGACAGTCCTTAAATTCAAATCATGATGATTATGGTAGAAATATTTCCTTAATTATGATTAATTAGAGTTTTCAATGAAATTATTAACTGGAAATAGCAATAAAGTTTTGAGTAAAAATATTGCTAAATACCTAAAAACAAAACTAGTAAATTCAAGCATCAGAAAATTTGCAGACGGTGAAATTTACGTGGAACTTAATGAAAATATTAGAGGTAATAGTATTTTCATTATTCAATCTATTTCATCACCCGCAAACGATAACTTAATGGAATTATTATTATGCATAGATGCGCTTAAAAGATCTTCAGCAAAAAATATAACTGCAGTAATACCTTATTTTGGTTATGCCAGACAAGATAGAAAAGTTGTTCCAAGAACATCCATATCGGCAAAACTAGTCTCAAATTTAATTACCAAAGCAGGAGCTGATCGAGTTGTGACTGTTGATTTGCACGCAGGTCAAATCCAAGGTTTTTTTGATATTCCAGTTGACAACCTATTTTCTACTCCAATATTTGCAAGACATGCAAAAAAAAAGATTAAAAGTAAAAAAATTATATGTGTTGCTCCAGATGTTGGTGGAACGGAAAGAGCTAGAGCGCTCGCGAAACTATTGAATGTTGGTCTTGCAATTGTCGACAAAAGAAGACCTAAACCTGGTCAATCACAAGTGATGAATGTAATTGGTGATGTGACAGACCAAACTTGTATTATAGTAGACGATATAATTGATTCAGGTGGAACAATTGTCAATGCTGCTAAAGCTTTAAAAGCCAGAGGAGCAAAAGAAGTATATGTCTATATTACTCATGGTGTATTAACTGGGGAAGCAGTTAAGAAAATAAAAAACTCAGTAATTAAAAGTTTAGTCATAACAGATACAATAGATAATGGTCAAAAAACTAGAAACGTTAAGAATATTGAGGTTTTACCGATTTCAAGTCTTATGGGTGAAGCAATAAAAAGAATTTCGAACTCAACTTCAGTATCCGATTTATTCAAATAAATGTCTTGATTATTTATAAACATGGGTTAAAAAACTCTTCTTTATGAATTCACTTGATGCAAATGTTAGAATAAATTCTACAAAAGGTCAGTTAAACGAGATCAGGAATAGTGGTAATGTTCCTGCGATTGTTTATGGTGGAAAAGACCAAAATCAAAAAATATCAATCTCTAAGAAAATACTTAAAAACTTTATCCAAAAAGAAAATTTTTTTTCTAATATAATTTCATTAAATGTTGATGGCAAACCTCAGAATGTATTACCCAGAGAAATTAAGTATCATGTTTTAAGCGATGAACCTATTCATGTAGATTTTTTAAGAGTCTTGCCGGGAGTAAAGATTAAAATTGAGATACCAGTTAATTTTATTAATCATGATAAATCTCCAGGATTAAAAAAAGGTGGTGTACTAAACATAGTTCGTAGAAAAGTTGAATTAAGATGTCCTAGTGAAAAAATTCCTGAAAATTTAGTGCTAGATCTAGATGGTATTGATATAGGAGAAAGTTTTAAAATTTCATCAGTTAAATTAGATCCTGAAGTTATACCAACAATTCAAGGAAGAGATTTTGTTATTGCAACTCTTGCTGCACCAACAGTGATGAAAGAGCCAGAAAAACCTGTTGAATCCGAAACTGCCGAGGGTGAAGAGGGAGCTGAAGGAACAGCTGCAGTAGCTGCAGATGCAGATAAAGCAGCACCAGAAGCAGCAAAAGGCGAAAAAAAAGAAGGTGACGAAAAAAAATCAGCTGACAAAAAACCTGCTGAAGAAAAAAAATAATCAACCAAAATTGAAAATATAATCTTAGATTTATGCTATTATTTGTAGGTTTGGGCAACCCAACACCCGATAGTCAAAACAATAGACATAATGTTGGATTTAAAATTATTGACTCAATTAACAAGAAATTCAGTCTTTCAAAACAGAAACCAAAATTTAAAGGACTTTTAACTACCGGGAATATAGGAAATAAAAAAGTATACGCAATAAAACCACTTACTTTTATGAATAATTCAGGAATTTGTATAAGAGAATTAATTGAATATTTTAAAATTGATGCTCAAGATGTAATAGTTTTTCACGATGATCTCGATGTTGAATTTGGAAAAATAAAAGCAAAATTCGGTGGTTCAAGTGCTGGTCATAATGGAATTGCTTCAATTGACAAGTTTATTGGTAAAGACTATTCCAGAGTAAGAATTGGAATAGGAAAGCCTAAAGGTAATATAGAAGTTGCGGACTATGTATTGCAAAATTTTGATGAAGATGAATCATTGGGTATAGAGAAGATCTCTGATCATATTGCTGAGGAAATTTCTTTTCTAGTTGATAAAAAACTAGATTTATTCTCTAGCACAGTTAATAACAAATAATGAGTTTCAAATGTGGAATTGTGGGTTTACCAAATGTTGGTAAATCTACTCTCTTTAATGCCTTAACTAGTTCAAATAAAGCGCAGGCTGCCAATTTTCCTTTTTGCACAATAGATCCTAACATAGGTGTTGTAAGTGTTCCTGACGGGAGATTGGACAATTTAGGAAAAATATCAAAATC
The DNA here is from genome assembly GCA_902543375.1 of uncultured Pelagibacteraceae bacterium. Classification (GTDB taxonomy): domain Bacteria; phylum Pseudomonadota; class Alphaproteobacteria; order Pelagibacterales; family Pelagibacteraceae; genus Pelagibacter. Next base: position 132,965 of record CACBYE010000002.1, on the reverse strand, counting down.
AAAAAAAATTATTCACACCACAATCTCTTTTGTTGATATCGCTGGATTAGTCAAAGGAGCATCAAAAGGTGAAGGTTTAGGTAACAAATTTCTATCGCATATTAGAGAAGTCGATGCTGTAATTCATTTGATTAGATGCTTTGATTCTGATGATATTCAAAATGTAAATCCCAATGTTGATCCAGTGAGAGATCTAGAAATTATTGAAACAGAAATGATGTTAGCAGACTTAGAGTCGATACAAAAAAGATTAGAAAAAAGTAACAAAAAAAATTTAGATGAGGATCAAATTAAAATTTTAAAAACTGCTTTAGAATTAATTGATAATGAGGAAGATCTAACAAATCTTAAATCTCAATTTAACAAGAAACAACTCAATTTGAGTGGACTATTATCTTTAAAGCCTAAGATATTCGTTTGTAATGTAGATGAAAAAAGTACTCAAAATGGAAACAATTACACTAATGCTTTTATCGATAAATTTGGACAAGAAAACACTTTAATTGTATCTGCTGATATTGAAAATCAAATAAATGGATTGGAAAGTAATGAAAGAAAAAACTATATGGAAATGATTGGGCTAAAAGAGACTGGTTTAGATAGATTAATCCAGAAAGGTTACAAAATTTTAGAACTTGAAACATTTTTTACTTCAGGTCCAGAGGAAACACGAGCATGGACGATAGAGAAAAACTGTTTCGCACCCAAAGCTGCAGGTGAAATTCATACCGATTTTGAAAAAGGCTTTATTAGAGCTGAAACAGTCTCATATGATGATTTTATTGCTAATGATGGCTGGGTAAACTCTAGGACAAATGGTAAAATGAGACTTGAAGGAAAAGATTATGTAGTTAAAGATGGTGATATATTAAACTTCCGTTTTAACACGTGACCATATTCTTTTCATGCTGAAATAAACTAAAACAGTTAAAATGATTAAATAAACAATTGCTTTAAAACCCATTCTATGACGCGTCTCTAGATGAGGCTCTGCGGTCCACATTAAAAAAGTAGATACATCTTTTGCCATTTGTTCTACGCTAGCGTTAGTACCGTCAGAATATTCTACCAAGCCATCAGAAAGCTGGTTGGACATTTTAATTTTATTTCCATACATGTACTTGTTGTAATAAACACCGTCGTCCAAACTTACCCCAACTGGTGGTGGATCTTCATATCCTTGAAGAAGTGAGTAAATATAATCAACTCCACCGCCTCTAGCTTTTACTAAAACAGTCATATCAGGAGGATATGCCCCGCCATTAGCAGCTTGAGCAGCTTTCTCGTTTTCATAAGGCATGACAAATTTATCCGAAAGCCTTCCTGGTCTCATAAACATTTCACCATCCGCATTTGGTCCATCTTTTACCTCAAAAGACGCAGCAATCGCCTTTGCTTGTTCCACTGAGAATTCAGGTCCACCTTTCTCTACTAAATTTCTATAACTAAGATATTTCATTGAGTGACACGAAGAACATACCTCTTGATAAACTTGGTAACCTCTTTGAAGTGCAGCTCGGTCAAATTTACCAAAAGGACCCTTGAAACTCCAATCAGTTTTTAGATATTCCACCTTTTCAGCAGCTATAGAGCTAAATTGAAAACCAATAAATAAAATTGTTAAGAATAGTATTCTAGAAAATTTTTTCACCCTTTAAAACTGTCCTTATTCTTCATTGCAGCAAGATTTGAGGATCCTCCTAGAATAGGTTCGGTAATACTTAGAGGAACAGGTGTAGTTCTCTCCTTAAAACCTAAAATTGGGAGCACCACTAAAAAATGTAAAAAATAATATGCAGTTGCTATACGTGCAATCAATAGGTAAAGACCTTCTGCTGGCATGGCTCCAACATATCCTAAAATTAAAACATCGGCTACTAAGATCCAATAGAACTGTTTATATAAAGGTCTAAAGACTGCAGATCTAATTTTTGATGTATCCAACCAAGGCAATGCTGCTAGTATCAAAATAGCGGACAACATTGCTATAACTCCTAAAAGTTTATCTGGAACTGATCTTAAGATTGCATAAAAAGGTAAAAGATACCATTCTGGAACTATATGTGCTGGTGTTACAAGAGGATTGGCTTCTATATAATTATCAGCATGGCCTAAAATATTTGGAGTATAAAAAACAAAAAAAGCAAAAACAATCATGAACATCAGTAATGCAAAACCATCCTTAATTACTATGTAAGGATGAAATGGCACTGTATCTTTTGATGGTTTTTTAATATCAATACCAATCGGGTTGTTATTTCCAGGAACATGAAGAGCCCAAATATGCAAAACAACTAATCCTAAAATTAAAAATGGTATCAGATAGTGTAAAGTAAAAAACCTAGTCAGTGTTGGATTGTCTACAGAATATCCTCCCCATAACCATGTTACTATTCCCTCGCCTACAAAGGGAATTGCGCTAAATAAATTAGTGATAACTGTTGCGCCCCAAAAACTCATTTGTCCCCATGGTAGAACATAACCTAAAAAAGCAGCCGCCATCATTAAAAGATAAATAATTATTCCAATTATCCATATAATCTCTCGTGGTGATTTATAAGACCCGTAGAACAAAGATCTAAAAATATGAATATAAACTGCTAAAAAAAACATTGAAGCCCCATTAGCGTGTATATATCGAATTAGCCATCCATAATTTACATCCCTCATGATGTGCTCAACACTTCCAAACGCCATATCAGCATGAGCAATGTAATGCATTGCTAGAACTAATCCTGTTACTATTTGAGTAATTAAACAAAAAGTAAGAATTCCACCAAACGTCCACCAATAGTTTAAATTTTTTGGTGTTGGATAATCTGTTAAATGGTTTGCTAATGTTAGAAGTGGTAATCTATCGTTAAACCATTTTCCAGCTTTTGATTTTGGTACGTATTCATGTTCACTCATAAAAATTATCCAATCTTAATTGTGTTAGCATCAACAAATTTATATTCTGGGATCTCCATGTTTGTAGGAGCAGGACCTTTTCTAATTCTTCCTGAAATATCATAATGAGAGCCATGACATGGACAGAACCAACCATTGTAATCTCCCTTTTGATCCAAAGGCACACATCCTAAATGAGTGCATACTCCAAGCATTACCAACCACTCAGGATTTTTTGCTCGATCTTCATCTTTTTCAGGATGTTTCAACTCCTCTATATCAACAGATTTTGCCTCAGCTATTTCCTCTTGCGTTCGTCTTCGAATAAAAACTGGTTTACCTCTCCATAACACCGTTATAGTTTTTCCTGGGTCTACTGAACTCACATCAACCTCAGTGCTTGCCAATGCCTTTACTGATGCGTCTGGGTTCATTTGATCTATCATTGGCCAAATTACTGCACCCGCTCCTACTGCACCAACAGCATAAGTAGCTGTGAATAAAAAATCTCTTCTATTAGTTTTTTTTTCTGACATCTATATTATTGTGATAAAATCAATCATTAATACTTAATATATGGTTTCATATAATATAAAATACTAAATTTACTACTGTTAGAATGACACAGAATTCAATGAATGATGGGCCAAAAATCGCGTTATTTGAGCCAGATATTCCTCAAAATACCGCAGCTATCATAAGAACCTGTGCCTGTTTAGGGGCGAAATTGGAAATAATAGAACCTTGTGGATTTTTATTAAATGATAAAAGATTTAAAAGGGTTGTAATGGACTATATGGATGAAAAAGAGATTAGGTATTATGAAAATTCAAATCAATTTTTTGATGAAAAAAAAAATCAAAGAATTATACTTATGACTACAAAAGCCTCTAGCTCATACACAAAATTTAAGTTTAAAAAAAATGATACAATTTTGTTTGGGAGAGAAAGCGCGGGCGTACCTCAATATGTACACGAAATGATAAATAATAGATTAAAGATTCCAATGAAAAATAATAAGCGCTCTCTAAACATCTCTTCCTCTGTTGCCATAATACTGGCTGAGTGCTTAAAACAAATCAAATTGATTTAGATGGATTTAGAAATAAAACAAAAATTAACAAGTAATTGGTTCAAATCATTGCAGGAAATGTTCTGCAAAAATATTAGTGATTTTGAAAAAAACAAGATCAGTTTTAAGTCAACCAAATGGAAGAAAAATTTAAAAAAAGATGAAGGTGGTGGTGAATATAGAATTTTAAAGAATGGAAAAATTTTTGATAAAGTCGGTGTAAATTTTTCAAAGGTTTACGGAAAATTTCCAAAAAAATTTCAAAAAAATATACCTGGCGCTCAAAAAGACCCTAGGTTCTGGGCATCGGGAATATCTGTTGTTATGCACATGAAAAACCCTTTAATTCCTGCAATGCATTTTAACACTAGATACATTTGCACCACTTTTGATTGGTTCGGTGGAGGTATCGATGTTACGCCGTCTAAAAAAGATAATAAAGAAAGAGAGGAATTTCATAAAACACTAAGGGAGATGTGTAATCGACATGATAAGAAATATTACAAAAAATATAAAAAGTGGTGTGATGAATATTTTTATTTGCCTCATAGAAAAGAGCCACGTGGAATAGGTGGTATTTTTTTTGATTATAAAAAAGATAATTTCGAAAAAAATTTTAAATTTGTGAGAGATGTTGGTGTCACATTTGGGTCTATTTTTCAAAAAATTATAAGTAAGAAAATCAAAAAAAAATGGACTTCTCAAGATAAAGAAAATCAATATATTAAAAGAGGAAGATATGCAGAGTTCAACTTGCTGTATGATAGAGGTACAAAATTTGGACTACAAACGGATGGTAATGTTGAAGGTATATTAATGTCATTACCTCCTTATGTAAAATGGAAATAAAATGGATAAAGAACCAATTACTTTAAATGGATTAGTTAAATTAAAAGAGGAATTAATTTTTCTTAAGGAAAAAAAGAGACCTAAAATAGTTGCAGCAATTGCTGAAGCAAGATCACACGGAGATTTAAAAGAAAACGCTGAATATCATGCAGCAAAAGAGGAACAGTCTCACAACGAAGGCAGGATAACAGAAATAAATGATATTATAGCAAGAGCAAACGTTATTGACGTTACTAAAATAAACAATGATGGAAAAGTAATTTTTGGTGCTACAGTATTTTTAGAAAATTTAGATACCCATGAAAAGATAGATTATAAAATAGTTGGAAAAGATGAAGCAGACTTAAAAAAAAAGCTGTTATATTTTCAATCGCCAATAGGTAAAGGTCTTATTGGAAAGAATAAAAATGATCTTGTGGAAATAAATACTCCCGCCGGAGTAAAAAACTTTGAAATTAAAGATGTCAAATATCTTTAACCTTTAACAATATTATCGATTTGTTTATCAGAAATTTGAAAATTATTTCTTATCCACTCCTCCTCGATTAATTTCAGCATACTTCCCAACTGTCTTCCCTCTGGTATTTTGTATCTAGTCATTAATAAATCTGCTCCAACAGGCAAGCTTGGCGTAGTCTTATTTTTATATAATTCTAGTAAACTCAACAATTTTTTATCTAATTTCTTAATTTTCATAATCTTAAAATTAAGAATATCTAATACTGCTTGCTTTCCATCATAATATAAAACTTTATTTAGGTTCGCTTCATTTAAAGTTTTTGACCCATTCTTTTCATTATAAAAATTATTTATAGCGTAAGCTCTTTTTTGATTTTTTTTTGAAATATTATATTTGTACAAGAAATATTCTAAATTATCTGTTTCATCTATTATCATTAAAAATAAAGTAAACATAAAATCCAGTTCGACAAATAGTTCTTTCTTAGCTTTGATTACATTAATAATACTTTTGATATTCTTAAGCTCCGGAAAAATTAGTAATATTAATTCGATGCTGAATTTATCTTTTGATAATTTTTCTAATTGATTTGATTTTAGTAATTTTTTTAACTCATCTAAGAGTCTCTCTTTAGATATAATAGAAATACCACTTATATTGATTTTTATTACTTTAATTATTTCTTCTTTGTGAGGTTGTTTTGAGTAATTTAAAAAAAATCTTAAGTATCTCAATATCCTTAAATAATCTTCTTTAATTCTTTTTTCAGGGTTGCCAATAAAGCTAACCTGCCCTATTTCAATATCTTTCTTTCCATTGTAAGGATCAAACAAATTTCCATCTAAATCAGCATAAAGAGAGTTAATAGTGAAATCCCTTCTCGCAGCATCTTTTTTCCAATCTTTTGAGAATTTTACTTTAGCGTGTCTACCATCTGTAAAAATATCTTCTCTTAGAGATGTTATCTCAAACTTATGATCATCTATGATTGCTGTAATGGTTCCATGCTCAATTCCTGACTCGTAAAAATTTATGTTATTTTTTTTTAAGATCTCAGTGACTTCTAAAGGATTTAAATTTGTTGCTAAATCTATGTCGTCAACTTCCTCATTATTCAATATTTTTCTTAAACAACCTCCTACATATCTAATTTCACTTTCAGATGAGTAGGAATTAATAATCTCAAAAATTTTTTTTACAGGCGTTGTTAATGAGAGTTTTTTGATATTATTCTTAAATGAGTAAAGGTTTTTTGAACTCGAGAAAATTTTATTAAAAAAGTTTTTCATATTTGGCTGGGGCGCTAGGATTCGAACCTAGGATGCAGGTACCAAAAACCCGTGCCTTACCGCTTGGCTACGCCCCAATCTAATTTCGTATAACACAAAAAAAAGAATTTATATAGTTTTTGCAACTTTACACCAGTAATTTTTATATTTTCTACTAAATTTTTTTTTAACATCATCACATAATTTTTTAGATTTAAAATATGCGACAATTGCTGAACCTGATCCTGTCATTCTTACAAAACTCTTTTTTGAGGATTTTTCGAGAAAATGTTTGATATTTTTTAATTTGGGAAACTTTAATAGAGAAATTGGCTCAAGTGAATTATTGAGGTTTTTCAAATTATCAAAGCTAATCATTTTCTTGGAAGGTTTATTAAATCTGGGTTTTGTAAATTTTTTAACACCTGAATATATCTCTTTTGTCGAGCAACCAAAACTAGGCTTAACAATTAGCGCATAAAATTTTTTGCAGTTTTTAAACTCTTTAATCTGATTATTTGATTTGAGAATTGTAAAAGTAGAATTAAGCCCCAGAGCTACATCTGAACCTATTGATTTACAAATTGAATTTAATTGTTCTTTGCTGGGATTTATAAACTTTTTCTTAATCAAATATTTTAATATATTTGCAGCATTCATTGATCCACCTCCTAATCCAGATTTTGATGGAATATGTTTATTAACTTTAATCTCAAAACTACGATCTCTAAGTAACTTTTCTTTCTCTAAAATTTTTAACAAATTTGAAATTGTATTTTTCTTGTGAATATTTTTTGAATATTTACCGTTAAATGAAATTATATGTTTTTTAGATTGAATTTCTTTAATTAGAATAACATCATACAGAGAAACAAAGCCAACAATGCTCTCAATTTTATGCAGTCCAGAAGTTTTTCCAATCACATTAAGAGCTAAATTAATTTTAGCGTACGACTTTATCTTGGAATAGATCATTTCAGAGTCCTTTGATTATTTTGGAATTTATTTTTTGTAATAATTCCTCATCGACATCTTCCATTTTAGATACACTATTCCAAAAATATCTTGCTTGAATTTTTCTTCCTAACTTCCAAAGAATATCTCCATAGTGATCATTTACTATAGCATCATCTGGCATTATCTCGACAGCTCTTTTTAAATATGTTTCTGCTTTTACATGGTCATCAGTTAGATAATAAGCCCAACCAATTGAGTCTATTATATAAGGATCATTTTCTTTTAAAGAATATGCTTTCTCTAACATTTCCATTGCCTCTTTAATTTTATGATCTCTCTCTAACCAAGAATAAGCCAAGTAATTAAGAACGTATGCATCATCAGGATCAATTTCTAGAGATAAAAGCATGTCTCTATCTGCTTCTTCATAATTCCCCATTCGTTCATTACTCGCACCTCTTCTATAGAATAAATCTGATTTAATTCCTAAATCGTTACCAACTATTCCTAATAATATTGTGTAATATTTTATCGCTTGTTGATACTCTTTAGCGTTTCTGTAGAAATTTGCGATATCAAATAAAATTTTTTTATTTGGTTTTTCAATTTTTTCAAATTTAGACTTAATGAATTTTAACGATTCTTTTTGGCCAATTTCTTTTGAAATTATTTGTGCCTCTTTTTTTAATCTATACCAATAATAAAAATCATCTTCTTTTTCAAATTCTCGTAATATTTTTTTAACTCGATCAAATTCTCCATTTGAATATTGATTTTCAACTATCAATGATAAATTATAATGAAATTTTGGATTTAAATAATTGGACAAAGACAAATAAAAATGAGATTTGATAAAATTGTCTTGAGTAGAGTACAAATTGGATATTAAAAACAAAAATTCACTTATTAAGTCATTATGATCTTTACATGAAAAAACATCATTGATTTTTTTTTCATTGTCATTTTCAATCCAACTTTTAGCTTGAGACAAAAGTAAAGATGCGTTGATAAATTTAATACCTCCAGTTATTTTTTTGGCTTCCTCCGTTTGATTATTTTCAATTAGATATGCTAAGTAAAAAAAAGTGTACCTAGTTAAGTCTGCATCATCATTATTAACCAACTTATAGAAAAAAGTTTTTGTTTTAGGGTCTTCTAAATAGCACCTTTGAAAGGTTGTTGAAATTATTGATAGATTTCCATAATCTTTTATATTACTAGGCAGTCTTTTTTCATTGAATACGATAATATAGTCTTTCAAATTATCTAAAATTGCTGAATTAAATTGGTTAAGCTTAGTATATTTTTTGGTCTTAGATATATAATCTAATGCTTTTGAAAAATCATTTCTTCTTAAGCTGTCTATTATTAATAATATGTATTTTTCAAAAAATTCAGATTTATTTTTATTTTGTTTAATTACATTTATTGCTTGATTTATCTTATTTTCTAAAACTAAGGAGTAAACATATCTCTTTAAATAGGGTTCGTGTTTATTTAATAAAATTTTAGATGTATTAAAAAAATTTAATGCCTTTGAATTGTTTTTGTTTTCAAATGCTACAATTCCAGAAAAATATTTTGATAAATTTTTAGAGTCAAAATCATCAAAACTAGCGCTTTTAGAATGCAAAGGATTTTGGTAAAGTAATACAATAATCAAGAAAAATTTTATATTTTTGAAATACATAACTGCACTTTATGACTAAAAAGATGTTAAATCAAAATGGCAAATATGATCAAAGATTTTTAGATAAAGTTGAGTCTAAATTTGAATTTAGTAATAAGCCAATAAACAGACTTAAAGTTGTTGAGGAAAATAGCATTCAAAATAAATCAACAAAAGAAGAGAGAATATTGATACTAAAGAGAAAAATCAATTCAATTAAAGATTGTAATTTAAGAGATAATTCCAAAAATTTAATTATGGGAGATGGTGACATAAATAGTCCTCTAATGTTAATTGGAGAAGCTCCTAATGAGCAAGAGGACTTGAAAGCTAAAACATTTTGTGGAGATGTTGGGGTACTTTTAAACAAGATGCTTTTAGCGATTAACATCAAAAGAGAGACGGTTTACTCTACTTACTCAATAAATTTTCGACCACCTAACGATAGAAAGCCCACACCGCAAGAAATAAAGAGATATTCAATTTTTTTGAAAGAACATATTTCAATTGTCGATCCTAAAATTTTGATATTAATGGGCACCACTGCAATGGAGGCTGTAACGGGTCTTAACAATCAAATTTCAAATGAAAGAGGAAATTGGAAAGAGATTATAATTGGAAATAAAACAATTCCTGTGATTATCACTTTTAATCCATCTTATTTAATGAGGTATCCAGACAAAAAAAAATATTCATGGGAGGACCTAAAGAAAATAAGAAAAAAAGTAGAGGATTTAAATATTATAATTTAATGAAAATAATTGCTGGAGTAGATGAAGTTGGTCGAGGAAGTTTGGTGGGACCAGTCTATGCAGCTGCAGTTATTTTAAAAAGATCCATAAATACAAAATTACTAAAAGACTCAAAAAGTTTATCGAGCTCTAAACGCAAACTCTTATTTGAGCATATTAAAAAAAATTCAATTTGGGCAATTGGAAAGGCATCATTGAAGGAAATTGAAGAGCTAAATATTTTAAATGCCAGTTTATTAGCAATGAAAAGAGCAATAAAAAAACTGAGGAAAAGGCCTTCACACGTTTTAATTGACGGAAATAAATTGCCCAATATTAAAAATTACAGACTTAAATCAATAATTAAAGGTGACCAAAAAATTCCTTCGATTTCAGCAGCATCGATTATTGCGAAAGTTACACGTGATAAAATAATTTCAGATCTAGGTAAAAAGTTTAGAGGCTATAATTGGCAAAAAAATTTTGGATATGGCACTAGTCAACATTTAAAAGCCATAAAAGTTTTAGGAGTTACAAAGCATCACAGAAAAACCTTTTCACCCATAAAGAAATCTAAATAGTTTTCACGTAAAAACACAATATGTAGTTGCCGTTATGATAAGTCATACAAAACAAATCTAAATAATTCAATCATAGGTTGACCCAAGAATCTTTTTGGAGTCTAATTTCTTTTTATAAAATGAACTTAAACTTAAAAAATAAAATAATTAATGGAGATAGCCTTCAGGAACTTAAAAAAATTCCCAATGAAACTTTTGATTTAATTTTTGCTGACCCTCCTTACAACCTGCAATTAAAAAGTGAATTAACAAGACCTGATAGATCGAAAGTAAATGCGGTAAATGACAAATGGGATCAATTTGAAAATTTTAAAAAGTATGATGACTTTACTTATTCATGGTTAAGCGAATGTAAAAGAATTTTAAAAAAAGATGGAGCTATATGGGTAATTGGTAGTTACCATAATATTTTTAGAGTTGGGACAGCTATTCAAAATTTAGGTTTTTGGATTTTAAATGACGTCATTTGGAATAAAAAAAATCCCATGCCAAATTTTAGAGGAACACGTTTTACGAATGCCCATGAAACTTTAATTTGGGCATCTAAGTCTGAAAAATCAAAGTACACTTTTAATTATCAATCCTTAAAGTGTTTAAATGACGATCTTCAAATGCGATCTAACTGGGAATTTCCAATTTGTAATGGTTCTGAAAGACTAAAAAAAAATGGTAAAAAAGTGCATTCTACTCAAAAACCTGAGGCTCTACTTCACAGAATTTTATTAGCAACTTCAAATAAAGATGATTTAGTTTTAGATCCTTTTTTAGGATCAGGAACAACAGCAACAGTTGCAAAAAAATTGAGTAGAAATTATTACGGAATTGAAAAAGAAAAAACCTATTTTAAAGCTGCTGAAAAAAGACTAAGGAAAGCAAAACCTATAGAAAATGATCATTTAGATACTCTTAAGAACGGTAGATCTAAACCAAGAATACCTTTTGGTTCTTTGGTTGAATTAGGAATAATAAAACCAGGAACTATTATTTTCGATAATAAAAAGGAAATTAGCGCAAAGATTAGAGCTGATGGCAGTATCAAACACGCTCAAACTGAAGGTTCAATTCATAAAGTAGCAGCCACAATCTTAGGTGCTGAGAGCTGTAATGGATGGACCTATTGGCACTATAACTTGAATGGAATCGCAGTTCCTATTGATAATTTAAGACAAAGATTGATTTCTAATAGTTAGTTTTTGTAAATTTTACCAAGATAGCCTTCTAAAAACTTTTTGTTTTTTACCAATCTTTTCAAAAGAATATTTCTTAATAATGTTGTTAAAGGATTAGATAAATGAAAAGCAAATTGATTTAATTTTGAACGATTATTAACCATCTTTGTTTTATCAACTCTATTTTTAAAAAAATTACTTTCAGTATTATTCTCTATGTTCTCAAATAATTCATATGCACCTTCTATTGATTGTGATGCACCTTGCGCAAATGATGGAGGAAATGTAAAAAAAGCATCACCTATTAGATGAATATTTTTATTTTTGACTTTAAAATAATCATTACTTACGAATACTGGGTATATCTTTAAATCCTGAATATTATTAAAAAATTCCCTATTTAAGTACGGAACTTCTTCAAAAATCTTTTTTATAAAATTATCATCATTAAGCACCGAGTAATTTTTTTGTTCATCTTCTGAAAGTTTATATTTCATTACAGCTATAAAATTTAATTCACCACTCGGGGATACTGGATAAACAACATAGTGAAAATTCGAACCTAAAAATAATGAAATGTTTTTTTTGTCAGCTATATCTAATGAGCATGGTATTTTTCCTCTAATAGCTAATTTATGATTAAATTTTGGTTCAACCTGATGTTTTGATAATAAATTTTTACTCTTTGAAAAGACTCCATCAGAAATTATTAAATAGTCACATTCGTAAATATCGTTGTTGTTAAAAGTAATTTTAATGATGTGATCTTGTTGTTCTATCTTTGAAATACTATGATCAAATTTTATCTCTTTTTCTAAATCTTTTTTTAAAAAATTAATAAGTGAGGATCTTTTAAGAGTAGTATATTTACAATTTTCAGTGTTAAAATTTGAAATATCTAATTCACATATCTTATTAGAATTTTTAATTGAGTAAAAATTGATCTTATTTGGATTAAATTTCTCACTATTTCCCAATCTCTCAAAATTAATTTTGTTTAAAAGTTTTATGCTGTTGATGGATAATTGAATGCCGTAACCATCTTTTAAATTGATAAAGCTATTTTTCTCAAAAATAGTTACTTGATACTTTTTATTTCTTTTAAATAAATTGGCAATGAATAGCCCTGAAATACCAGCACCAATTACAGCTACTTTTTTCATTGATTTTTTTCTAAATATTTGACCACATTTTTAGTGAATGTTGGAAGTATATAATTATTTAATTTTCTTTTATCAAACCAACAAGATGAGGGAAAACTTTTAGAATTTTTGAGATACTGAATTTTTATGTTCATGTTCATGTTTGACATTTTAAAATTAAGATTTTCATTAAAGTTTTTTGGGTTAGACAGTTCTTCCATCGGAAAAATTACTAAATTTTTTAGAAAGTTAAATTTTGTGTTTTTAACCAATAAGTATTTTTGATTTTTTCTATAAACTTTAAGAATAAAATATTTTTCTTTTTTCTTTTTTACAATTTTAGCTAAATCAAAATCTTTCCTTTTGTAAGACTTGCAATTTTTTTGGATAGGACATCTGCTACATTCAGGATTTTTTGGTTTACATATCATTGCTCCTAATTCCATTAAAGCTTGAGCATAATCACTTGCTCTTGACGAAATTCCAAAAATAGATGTCTTTTTTATTAGATTGTCTTTTTGTATTTCTTTATCTTTTTTTAGATAAAGGTATCTTTTTAAAACCCTTTCAATGTTTCCATCCAAAGGAATGTGGGATTTGTTAAATGCAATAGCTAAGATTGCATTAGCAGTATAATTGCCTATGCCAGGCAAAGATATTAAATCCTTATAATTATTTGGAATTTTTCCATAATATTCACTAATTACAATTTTAGCAGTTTTTTTTAGATTTCTTACTCTTGAATAATATCCAAGCCCCTCCCAAAGCTTTATCAATTCTTTATCTCGGATTATTGAAAGTTTTTTAAGATTTGGAATTTTATTTATAAATCTATTAAAATAAGGGATTACAGTTACAACCTGTGTCTGCTGCAACATAAATTCACTTACTAATGTATAATAATGTTTTTTTGACTGTGAAACATTTTTTCGCCACGGCAATGATCTTTTATTTAAATCATACCAATTAAGAATTTTTTTTGTTATTATTTGATCTTTCATATGCAATTTAAAAAATATACTAAGCAGAGAAATAGCATTCAAGGCTTAAGATCTTTTAAAGACACTTTGCCAAAGAATGTTAAAAAAGTCATCAATAAGAAAGGACATATATACTCTGAAACTATTAATAATTGGAGATATCTGGTTGGAGAAAGTTTATTTAATGTTTGCTATCCAAAGTCATTTAAAAGTTCCAACAAATTTCATGTTAGCACTTTATTGATAAATGTTAAAAGAGGTTACGAGGTTGATATGGAATATTCAAAAAAAGATATTATGGATAGAATAAATAATTTTTTTGGTTACTCGGTTGTAGAAAAAATAAAGCTTAAGAGTTTTGAAAATATCAAAAAAGATTCTGTAAATCTTATCGATAAGTCTAATCATGTGACAAATGAACAGTATGAAAAAAAGATAGACGATATTAAAAATAAAAAAATTAAAGACTCTTTATTAGAGTTGTCAAAAGTGTTCAAAGAGAAATGAAGAAAATATTCTTAGTATTAATCTTATTTTTTGGATCAATAAATATATTAAATGCTGAAGTAAATAGAATTATATCTGGAAATAAAGAAGCAAAAATTACAATAATTGCATATGAGTCTTTAACTTGTAGTCACTGTGCAGATTTTCATAAAGATATATATCCGCAACTTAAAAAAGATTATATTGATACTGGGTTGGTCAAAATTGAATTCAGGCATTTTCCTTTAGATGTAGCTGCTTTTAATGCATCAAAAATTTCTCAATGTAAAATTGGTAAAGGTTTAGAGATTTTAAATAGTCTTTACTCAAATCAACAAGAATGGGTCAGAGGAAACACTGCGGAGGAGATTAACGATAATTTAAAAATATTTATTAAAAATCAAGGCTTCGATGTAAATTTTGAGAAATGTATAAATAATAAGAAAATAGAAGATTATGTATTAAATGATCGAATCGAAGGTACTAAAAAATTTAAGGTTAATGCTACTCCTACGATTATCATAAACGACGAGAAATTTGAGAAAACCCTTAATTATAAAAATTTAAAAAAATCTCTAGAAAAACTGATATAAACTCCTTATGGAGTTTAAAAAAATCCAATTGAATGGATTTAAGTCTTTTGCAGATAAAACTAATTTCTTAATTGAAAATGGTTTGACGGGTATAGTTGGTCCTAATGGATGTGGAAAATCAAACATTGTGGAGTCATTAAGATGGGTTATGGGAGAAACTTCAGCAAAAAGTATGCGAGGATCAGGAATGGAAGATGTAATATTTTCTGGAACATCAAACAAAGCATCTAAGAATATTGCTGAAGTGTCAGTGACTGTAAACAATGAAAAAAATGAGGGACCTATTCAATATAGAGAGTTGGACGAGGTTAACGTAAAAAGAAAAATAGAAAAAGATAAAGGCTCAAAATTTTATATAAATGATAAAGAGGTTAGAGCGCGTGATGCTCAAATGTTTTTTGCAGATCTATCAACTGGAGCACATTCTCCATCGATGATAAGCCAAGGGCGTATAGGTACAATTGTTACAGCTAAACCAATTGATCGAAGAGCTATCTTAGAAGAAGCTGCTGGAATTTCAGGCTTACATGTAAGAAGACATGAGGCTGAATTACGACTTAGTGCTGCAGAAAATAATCTCAAAAGAGCAGATGAATTAAGACGCCAGCAAGAGAGACAGCTCTTTAATCTTCAAAAACAAGCTGAAGAGGCAGCTAAATATAAAAATATGTCTGAAGATATAAAAAAGATAGAAGCAGGCTTATATTATTTAAAATTATTGGAAATTGATAAAGAAATAAGAATAGAAAATGAAATTAATGTTGAAGCGGAGACTGAGGTTACAGATTTTAATAATAAGATCGCAGATCTTGAAAATTTAATAAAATCTGAGACTGAAAAAGTTACACCATTAAGAGAAAGGAATATTGAAAATTTATCCAAAATACAGAGACTTAATCTTGAGCTAAAAAGTCTAGATGAAGAAAATACAAGAATACAAGATGAAATTGAAAATATAAAAAAAACGCTTCAAACATTTGAAGAGGATATTAGTAGAGAAAAAGGAATAGTAATTGATGCAAATTCAAATGAAAAAAGATTAAAGGAAGAAAAAAATGAATTAATTGAAATTGACTCTAAATATTATGATACCGAAAAACAGTCTGATAATGATCTGAATACCTCTAGAGAAAAATTACAAATAGAAATTGAAAAAGTAAAGGAGTTTATTAATTCTCAGAAAAGTCAAGAAGCTATTTCAACACTTGATAATTGCAAACTATTAATTGAAGCATATGCTGGAAGTTATAGTAAAAATGAAAATATTAAAAAAGAATCTATAAAGAGGAATGAAAGAATTAAAGTAATTGATACAGAGATTGAGAGTTGGAAAAGCCTATTATTAAATTCTGAAAAAATGGTTACACAGCTGACTGAAAGAAAAAGCAAATTAAATAGCCAACTAGGTAAGCTAGATAATCAACCAAAATTACAAGCTGAAAAAAAAGGTCAAATAACTGAGGGTTTAAGGATTTCTGAAAAAGAAAAGAGCGAAAATGAGGAAATTATTAATTCAACAGATGAAAAAATTGAAAATTTAAGATCACAATTGAATGAGATTCAAGAACAATCAATTCAAATTAGAGAAAGAAAAGCAAGCTCAAGTGCAACAGTCGAGGGATTAAAAAAAAGGAAAAATGATTTAATTGATAGAATAAATTCTGAATTAAATTTATCTGAAGGAAATATTTTAGAAAACTCAAATCTTTTTGGAATTGAAGAATTGCCTGATGCAGTAAATCAAGAGGACTTGCTAGACAAGAAAAAACAAGAACGAGAGAAACTTGGTTCAGTAAATTTAAAAGCAGATGAGGAGACAAATAAGTATGAAACAGAAATCAAGAAAATGGAGGCTGATCGTATCGATTTAGTGACAGCAATAGTAAAATTAAAAGAAAGTATCAACGAGCTTAATCAAAAAGGTAGAGAAAGATTAATTGAGGCTTTTGATAAAGTTGATAGAAAATTTAATGAAGTCTACACAAAACTATTTAATGGTGGAAATGCCAAACTTGAATTAGTAGACGCTGATGATCCACTAGAAGCAGGATTAGAAATGCTAGTAAGTCCTCCCGGTAAACGTCTCCAATCAATAACTTTGTTATCAGGTGGAGAACAAGCGCTTACTGCGCTTTCATTAATCTTTGCTGTTTTCTTAACAAATCCATCTCCAATTTGTGTACTAGATGAAGTAGACGCGCCCCTAGACGATGCAAACGTCACAAGATTTTGCAGTTTACTTGAAGAACTTACGAAAATTACCAATACTAAATTTATAATAGTGACTCATCATGCTTTAACCATGTCTAAAATGGACAGATTATATGGAGTAACGATGCCTGAGAAAGGTATTAGCCAACTTGTAGCAGTAGATCTACAAAAAGCAGAAAGTATGGTCGCATAATTTAACTGATTTCTAATGTCTAAAGATCCATTTAAAACTCGCTTAGAGATTGCAAAAAAAAAGGCTTTTGATAAAGAAAGCAAAAAAAACCCTAATCCCTCTCCTATTGGTAATGCTTTTAAACTAAGCACTGAGCTAGTTGCTGCTGTAGCTGTAGGGACAATTATTGGGTTTATTTTAGACACTACCTTTGGTACTAAACCATGGTTAATTTTAATATTTTTTTTTGTAGGTGTAACCGCTGGAATTATGAATGTAATTAAATCTGCGAAAAGAATGCAAAAATAAATAGAATAAAATATATGGCAACAAATCCAATGACACAATTCGAGGTCTATAGAATTGGTCCTGAAATTAAAGTTGGTGCTTTTGATATCTCATTTACAAACGCCAGTTTGTTTATGATAGTAAGTTCATTAGCTATTTTAATTATATTTAATCTTGGATCAAAAAAAAATTCCCTATTACCTAACAAAATTCAGTTATTAGCTGAACTAAGTTATACTTTTGTCTCAAAAATGATTAGCGACACTGCAGGTTCTAAAGCTAAACCTTATTTTTCATTCATATTTTCATTATTTATGTTTGTGCTTTTCTGCAATATGTTTGGAATGATTCCTTACACTTTTACAGTTACAAGTCACATTATTGTGACATTCATGCTAGCGTCTTTTATTTTTATAGGAGTAACAATAATTGGTTTTATAAAGCATGGATTTGGATATCTAAAATTATTTGTACCAAGTGGAGTTCCTGTTGTACTGTTGCCCTTAATTGTAATTATTGAGATTATCTCGTATTTAAGTAGACCTATTAGTCTATCTGTCAGACTTTTTGCCAACATGATGGCTGGTCACACTATGATGAAAGTATTCGGAGGCTTTGTTATAAGTCTTGGATTAATCGGTGGATGGCTTCCACTGAGTTTTTCGGTTGCATTAACAGGTTTGGAGATATTGGTTGCTTTTCTTCAAGCATATGTTTTTGCAATCTTAACCTGCATCTATTTAAATGATGCATTAAACTTACACCATTAAATAACATAGGAGGATATAATGGAATTAGAAGCAGCAAAAATGATTGGAGCAGGCCTAGCAGCAATAGCCCTTGCTGGTGCTGGAGTTGGTATCGGAATAATCTTTGGAAATTATTTGTCAGGTGCAATGAGAAATCCATCTGCGGCTCAAAAACAGTTTCCTAACTTACTTTTAGGATTTGCATTAGCAGAGGCAACAGGATTATTTGGATTGGTTGTTGCGTTAATCATTCTTTTTGCATTTTAAGTTAATGATTAAAAAAATATTTTTTCAGTCAATATTTTTCAATCTCTTGTTTTTCAAAGAGGTTTTTGGAGCTGAAAGTGGAGGTATGCCTCAATTAAATCCAGAATTTTGGATTTCACAAATATTTTGGTTAACAATTACTTTTGGTGTTCTTTATATTGTTTTATCAAAGCTTATTTTACCAAAAATTAGTTTAAACTTAGAGTTAAGAAAATCTCAGATACAAGATAATATTGAGGCAGCAGAGAAACAAAGAGAAAACAGTGAAGCTAAGTTGAAAGAGTTCGACGATATAATCACAAAAAGTAAATTGAGAGCAAGAAATATCTATCAAGAGGCTAGAGAAAAAGCTCTTAAAGAAATTAATCTTAAAAGAGAAGCTTTAGACAAACAAATTGATGAGGAAATTAAAAAAGTAGATCAGGAAATTAAATTATTAAAAAAAAGTGCTCCTGAAAAAATTAATAAGATTGCAATCGAGAGTACTTCTGCGTTAGTTAAAGAATTAATTGGTGCTGAAGTAAATAGTAGTAGCATTTCAGCAATTGTTGATGATTTATCAAAAAGAAATGGGGATAAATATTATGGTAATTGATTCAACATTTTGGGTAGCTGTTTCTTTTGTTCTTTTTTTTGGTGGCCTAGTCTACCTAAAAGTACCTCAAAAAATAAATGATATACTTAATAAATTGATCTTAGATATTAAAAACGAAATTGATGAGAGTGAAAAACTTAGGACTGAGGCAAAAACCCTTTTAGATAATGCACAAAAAAAACTGGATACCGCTCAATCTGCAAGCAATGAAATTTTAGAACAAGCAAAAAAGGAAAGTGATAATCTCGTAATAGAGCTAAATAACAAATTTCATAAGTCATCAGAAATAAAAAAAAATGCAGTAGAAAGTAAAATAAGTCAAATGAAGGACACCGCAATTCAGGAGATAAAAACCGCTTCAATAAATATTGCGGTAGAATCTGTAAAAAAAATAATAATCACTTCAGTTGACAAATCCAAGCTTGATAACTTGTTTCAAAAAAATTTAGATGAAACAAAAGAAGAGTTAAAAAAAATTAACTCATAATACCCTTACAATTTTACAAAAAAGACTATAAATTATAAAAATGAATTCCGTTGTCATAGGTTCAGGGTTTGGAGGAATAGCTGCAGCTTTACGCCTTAAAGCTAAAGGGCATAAAGTTACTTTAATCGAAAAGCATGAAGATCTTGGAGGAAGAGCTAGAGTGTTTCAAAAAAATGGCTTCATTTATGATGGTGGACCAACAGTAATAACTGCTCCATATTTGATAAATGAATTATTTGAATTATTTCAAAAAAAACCAGAAGATTATATAAAACTCACTCCACTAAAAATTTGGTATCAATTCATTTTCGAAGATAAATCAAAATTTAATTACTCTGGGGACGAGCTAGAAATGAAAAAACAAATAGAGGAGATAAATAAAAAGGATGTTGAAGGTTATGAAAAATTAGTCAATTTTACAAAAAAAATTTTTGATAAAGGTTTCACAGAGCTTGCTGATGTACCCTTTGATAAACCATTTGTAATGATGCAGCAATTGCCAGCTTTACTAAGACTAAAAAGTTATAAATCTGTTTACTCTTTAGTCTCCTCGTATATAGAAAACGAAAAATTAAGGAGAATGCTTAGTATGCACCCATTATTAGTTGGGGGGAATCCTTTTACTACTACTTCAATTTATGGATTAATCTTATACCTAGAAAAAAAATGGGGTATTCATTATTCAATGGGTGGAACGGGAAATATAATCAAGGGTTTTGAAAAATTAATGGATGAAGTCGGGATTAAAATAATCAAAGGTCACGAAGTTACCAAAATTATTTCAGATAAAAAAAAAATTACTGGCATCCAATTAGATGATCAAACAATAATACAGTCTAACAATGTAATTTGTAATGCTGATCCTCCTGCTGTTTATGAGAAAATGTTAAATGGGAATACAAGTAATTCATTTCTTTTTAATTGGAAAAAAAACCGAATGGAGTATTCAATGGGATTATTTGTTTATTACTTTGGTACCAAAAAAAAATACGATAATGTTGAGCACCATACTATTAAGTTTGGAAATAAATATAAAGAGCATCTAGATGATATTTTCAATAACAAAAAATTAAACGACGATATTAGTTACTATCTTCACAGACCATCTGCAACTGATAAAACTATGGCTCCCGAAGGTAACGATTGCTTTTATGTTTTGGTTCCAGTACCAAATAATCAATCAAAAATTGACTGGTCTGTTGAAGGAGAAAAAATGAAAAATTTAATTATTAATAAAATGCAAAATGATTTAATGCCAGATCTTAAAGATAATATCGTAGAGGATTTTTATTTAACCCCTGATTATTTTGAAAGAGATTTAAATACAAAATATGGTTCAGGTTTTTCAATCCAACCAAAATTTTCTCAATCTGCATATTTTAGATTCCACAATAAGTCTGAGATATATAAAGGACTTTATTTTGTTGGTGCAGGAACCCATCCTGGAGCAGGTGTACCTGGAGTACTTTCATCAGCAAAGGTATTAGAAAAGATTTTATAATGACTGATAAAAATTACTTATCAGTTTATGCAAAATCATTTGATTGGGCGGGTTTTTTTTTACCTAAAAAAACATATAAGAAATGTTCTGCATTGTATGATTTTTGTAGAGTTGCTGACAATATTGCAGATGATGAAGAAAAATTAGAGGTTAAAGAAATTAAATTCAAACAATTTAAAAATGATTTCATTCAAAAAAATTTTAATAATCCAATTGTTAAAAATATGTGGGACCTTATTGATGAGTTTAAAATTTCAGTAAAAATTATTGAGGATCTATTAGATGGTATAAGTTCAGACATCAAAGATAAGGTAATATTAAATTCAAAAAAAGACCTTTTAATTTATTCTTATAGAGTCGCTGGAACTGTTGGTTTAATGATGGCAAAAATTTTAAAAGTTAATAAAAAAAGCTCACTCAAGTCAGCTATTGATCTCGGGATCGCAATGCAACTTACAAATATATCAAGAGATGTTATTGAAGATTCAAAAATAAATAGATTTTATATAAATAAAAATTTCGAGGAAATTACATCAACTATAGATCTTGCGGATACCTTTTATAAGAATTCCTTTTATTCTATAAAAGACATTCCAATAAGTTTTAGATTTTCAATTTTAGTCGCTAGGAGGATCTACCGAAAAATAGGCTATAATATTCTCAATAAAAAAACATTTGAGAATTATGAAAATTGTGGAAAAATTTACGTATCCAACATTGAAAAAAGTATCGAAACTATTTTTGCGATTTTTGATCTTATAAAGTTATCTCTAACAAGTACTAAAGAAGATCAGATTCAACATGATCATTTTTTAATTAATGAAGAAATAAATTTAGATGAAAGAATTTGACTATGTTATTATTGGTGGGGGCTGTGCTGGTTTATCTTTAGCATATGAATTAGAAATTCATGAAAAGCTTAAAGATAAAACTTTGGCAATCATAGAACCAAGAGATAAATACAAAAGAGACAAAACTTGGTCTTTTTGGAGAGTAACACCTCACAACTTTGATGATTGTGTAAAAAAAAATTGGGAAAATTTTTCAATTAATATTCCTGATAAAACAAATTATTTAAATTGTAAAAGTTATCCATATCAAAGTGTTGACAGTGGTTTATTCTATGAAAAAATTATCAATAAACTAAATGAAAATGAAAATATTTCCTTCTTTAAAGATATAAACGAAATTAATTTAAAAAATTCTTTTATTTTTAATAGCGTACCATCCATTAAAAAAAATTATCAGAATCTTTGGCAACATTTTTGTGGAGTAGAAATTGAGGCTAAAAATAATTTTTTTGATGATGAAATTTTTAACCTTATGGATTTCGATTGTGATCAAAGAGAAAGTGTTCATTTTTTTTATACCTTACCTTACTCAAAAAATACTGCTTTAGTTGAAACAACTTGGTTATCCAAAATTAATGACAATTCTCAAAAAGATTATGATGAACAAATAAAAAATTATATTAAAAATCATTTAAATTTAAAAGATTACAAAATAATTTATAAAGAGGAAGGCGCAATACCATTGTTTTATCCAACAAATAAAAGTGAAAAAAATAAAATAAATATTGGAACTGCTGGTGGTATGACTAGATTAAGTACAGGTTATACTTTTCTTAATATTCAAGAACATAGTAAATATATAAGAGAAAATATTGAAAATATTTCTAATGTCAAAAAATATAAAATAAGCACCAAATACCAATTTTTAGATGAAATATTTTTAAGAGTTTTAGAAAAACATCCAGAAAAAATGTCCGATATATTCTTTAAAATGTTTAAGGCTTCACCAAAGACTGTTATAAAATTTTTGTCTAATAAAAGTAATTTTTTAGAGGATTTATCTATTATTTTAAGAATGCCTAAATTTACTTTTATTAAAGCATTGTTTTATTAGTGGAGTCTAAAATGAATAACAGATCAAAAAAAATAAACTTTAATCATTCTTTTATTTTTTTTCTGTTTTGTAATATTTTTTCATTGATAACTTTAAAGATTAACAATTTGACGATTTCACCATTTATTTGTTTATTATTAATTTTAAGTATCGGTATATCGCATGGATCACTTGATAACGTAAAAGGAAGAAAACTTTTTCAAATTTTAGAAATTAATAATTTTTATATCTTTTACTTAGCTTACATTTTAATAGCTCTAATAATTATAATTTTATGGATATTCATACCATATATTTCTTTAATTATTTTTTTAATGGTAGCGTCATATCATTTTGGAAAAGAAGACACTCAATTTTTAATAATTGAAAACACTTATTACAACCAATTTTTATTTTTATTAAAAGGTTCTATAATAATTTTTGCTCCGATATACTTCCATTTCGATGACACAATATCAATATTCAGGTTGCTTTTAATCGAAAATGAAAATTTCTATAATTTTTTAGATTTGATAGAGTCTAAAAGGATATTGTTACATTGTATTATTCTATCAACTTTAGCAAACATTCTTCTATTTACAAAAAATTTTGAGTTAAAGAAATTCACAATATTTTTAGATTATTTTTCAATTTTAATAATTAATTATTATTTTTCTCCATTAGTAGCTTTTACAATTTATTTCTGCTTTTTACATTCTATAAGACACAGTATCTCATTAATTTCTGAATTAGACAGGCATGACCTTGGTAATGGATTTAAAATCTTTGTAAAAAAGGCTTTACCTCTTACAATTATTACAGCTATTTTTTATGTAATTGGCCTCTATTTACTAAATAATACTTACAATTTTGAAAGTGCAATTCTAAAAATTATATTTATAGGTTTGGCGTCTTTGACCTTTCCACATATATTGCTTGAGTACCTGATTGAAAAAAATGAAAAATAAACATTTGAAAATATTACTTTCTGCACCAAGGGGCTTTTGTGCAGGTGTTGAGAGAGCTATAGAAATCGTAGAAAAATCAATTAAAAAATTTGGTGCCCCAGTTTATGTTCGCCATGAAATTGTACATAATAAATATGTAGTCGACGATTTGAAGAATAAGGGTGCCATCTTTGTTGAGGAGCTAGAGGAGATAGAAGATAGAACAAGACCAGTTATTTTTTCAGCACATGGTGTCCCAAAAAAAATACCAGAAGATGCTAAAAATTATAACATGACTTATATAGATGCTACATGTCCATTGGTATCCAAAGTGCATAGAGAAGCGGAAAATTTACATAAAGCTGGGTATCATTTAATTTTAATAGGACATCAAAATCACCCCGAGGTTATTGGCACTATGGGTCAATTACCTGAGGGATCAATTGATCTCGTCCAAAACGAGGATGAGGCCAGGACATACAAACCTCAAAACAACAAAAAAATTTCTTATGTAACTCAAACGACGCTATCAGTGGATGATACAATAGATATAATTGAGATCTTAAAGAATAGATTTCCTGATATAAAAGAACCAATGAAAGAGGATATTTGTTACGCCACAACAAATAGACAAATGGCTGTGAAGAATATTGCAAAAAAATGTGATTTATTTTTTGTAATTGGTAGTAGAAATTCATCTAATTCAGTTAGATTGGTCGAAGTTGCAAAAAAATCTGGCTGCACTAATTCACTATTAATTCATTCACAAAGTGAAATACCATTCGATTTAATTAAAGACACAAATGTAATTGGTATTTCATCTGGGGCTTCTGCTCCTGAAATTTTAGTCAATAATTTTATAAATGAATTAAAAAATAAATTTACAATCAGTATAGACGAAGTAGAAATAATTAAGGAAAACGTTGTTTTTAAAGCACCAAAAAAATTAAACTAAAATGGCTGTTTATACGAAGATAAGTAAAAAAAATATTTCTTATATTAATAAAAAATTTGATATAGAAAAAATTTTAAATTTTAAGGGTATAAAACAAGGTATTGAAAATACAAATTATTTACTAAAATCAAAGAATAATAAATTTATACTGACAATTTTCGAAAGGAGGGTTTCTAAAAAAGAAATACCTTTTTTTATGAATTTAATGGATGAGTTACACAAATCAAAAATAAATTGTCCTAAACCGCAAATGAAAAAAGATGGTGGGTATTTAATTAATTTAAAAAATAAAGCTGCATGTATAGTTTCCTTTCTCAATGGAAAAGACAAAAAATCACTTAATTTTAAAAACTGTTATGACATTGGCAAAATGATTGCTGAAATGCATCAATCTACAAAAAAAATTAATCTTACTAGAAAAAACTCTATGGGTGTCAGAAATCTAAATCCATTGCTGAAAAGTATAAGATTTAAATCAAAAAAATTTACTAATGTAGAAAAATTTTTAAAAAATAATTTTAAAGATATAAAAAAGAAATGGCCTAAAAATTTACCGAGCGGAATAATTCACGGAGATTTATTTATCGACAATATCTTTTTTAGTAATAATAGATTGTCAGGGGTAATCGACTTTTATTTTGCAGCTAATGACTATTTTATGTATGAAATCGCAATTTGTGTAAATGCACTATGTTTTGATAAAAAAAAATCAAAGTTTGTGTTGAACAAAAAAAAAGTTAAAAATTTAATAAAAGGTTATGAAAAAGTTAAAAAAATCTCAATTAAAGAAAGGAAATCATTAAATATTTTATGTCGTGGTGCTGCAATTAGATATTTTATGACTAGACTTTATGACTATTCGAACACTCCTAAGACAGCATTAATTAAGATAAAAGATCCAAGAGAATATTATCAAAAGCTTGTAATACATAATAATTTAAGAACTTATAAAGATTATTTGAATTAATGATAAAAATATACACTGATGGTTCATGCATAGGCAATCCAGGTCAAGGTGGCTGGGCAGCCATAATATTGGATGATGGAAAAAAAACTGAAATTAAAGGGAATAAAAAGAATACTACAAATAATCAGATGGAATTACTAGCGCCTATAGAAGCTCTAAAAAAAATTCCAAAAGGAGGCAAAGTTCAAATTTTTACTGACTCTAAATATGTAAAATCTGGAATAACAGAATGGATATATAATTGGAAAAAAAATGGATGGAAAACTGCAAACAAAAAAGAAGTGAGCAATAAAGAACTTTGGACAGAATTAGACCAACTAAATAGTGAATTTGAAATAAGTTGGAATTGGGTAAAAGCACATTCAACAGATAAATTAAATAACGAAGTCGATTTACTTGCAAGAGATGCAGCAAACTTATAATAGATTATTTAACAAATTTTCAGCTGAGGTTAAGCCGCATTCTTTAGTTTCTTTTTCTTCATGAATATTAACAACTGTGAAATTTTTAATTACCATTAAATAACGATTTGATCTAATTCCCATACCTTTTGCATTACGATCAACTTCTGCACCAATTGCTTTAGTGAATAACAAATAAGGATCAGATAACATTTTAATTTTATCTCCAGTATCATTAATCTCTCCCCAACCGTTCATTACATAAGGATCATTTACTGATAAACAAAATATATGTTCTATTCCTTTTGCTTTGATTTTATCTGCATGTGCCACAAAACCTGGTAAGTGAAGTTTGGAGCAAGTTGATGTAAATGCTCCAGGTAAACCAAACAAAACTATTTTTCCATTACCAATGATCTCCCTTAATTTACTCTTTTGAGGCTCTCCATCAACTAGTTGAAAAATCTCCGTGTTTGGTATTTGATCATTTATTTTGAGTTTCATATCGAATTCATTACATATTTTTTAACTTTTTCAATATCATTAGAAAGAAGCTCGAATTTTTCTTTTCTATCATTAACATATTTAAGACTTGTTGGTAAATTTTCAGTTTTTGATATTGCATCCTCTATTGCTTTTGGAAACTTACATGGGTGTGCGGTTGATAATACAACACAATTCTTTTTCAATCCTAATTTTCTAACGGCGCCAATACCCACTGCTGTATGTGGATCAACTACCATCTGATGCTTATCATTAATTGTCTTTATCATCTCAATAGTTTCGTTTTCATCAAGCATCTCAGATACAAAATTTTTTTTTATTTTATCTAAATCGTTTTTATCAATTTTATAGGTATTATTTTTTATTTCGGCCATTACATCTTTTGTGATTTCTGAGTTACAATCTTTTACATCATATAAAAGCCTTTCAAAATTGCTTGCTATTTGTATATCCATACTTGGTGTATTTGTTTCTTCGACTTTCTTTTGACTACAGTCGCCCCCCGATATGGCTCTGTGCAGTATATCATTTTTATTTGTAGCTACGATTAGTTTATCAATTGGAAGACCTAGTTTTTTTGCTAAGTAGCCAGCGTAAATATCGCCAAAGTTTCCTGTTGGAACAGAAAAAGATAGAGGCTGACCGTTTCCAACTTTAAAGTAAGCGTAAAAATAATATACAGATTGAGCGATAATTCTTGCCCAATTAATAGAATTTACACCTGACATGTTGATTGCTTTTGAAAATTTCTCGTCATTAAACATTGCTTTTACTAAATTTTGACAATCATCAAAGTTACCCTCTACTGCAATATTAAATACGTTGCTCTCTTCATGTATTGTCATTAACCTTCTTTGTACAGGCGAAATTTTATTATTTGGGTGCAATACAAAAACATTTAAATTATTTTTTCCCTTTAAAGCATCTATAGCAGCTGCACCGGTATCACCAGAAGTTGCCACTATTATGTTAATTTTTTTTTGATCTCGGCCCAAATGATATTGATAAAAATTACCTATTAATTGCATGGCAATATCTTTAAAAGCAAGTGTAGGACCATGAAATAGTTCTAAAACTTTTAGACTGCCTAGATTAGAGATTTTAACAACATCATTCGATCTAAAATTAGAATACGATTTTGAAATCAAAGAGATTAAGTCATCTTTAGACATGAAATCTCCTATAAATGGATAAATTATTTCAGCAGCTAAATCATTGTAACTAAGATTTTTGAGATTATCTAATTCTTCTCTTTGATATTGTTTAATTGATTTCGGAACAAAAAGTCCTCCGTCATCCGCTAAACCTTTGAGGAAAACATCTTTAAAAGTAAAGTTTTTCTTATTATTTCTTGTGCTAATATAATTCATTTAATAATTCTTTTTTCTAAAATATAGATATAGCAAAAGAATTGAAATCGCTAATGAAAACCATGTCATTGCATATTTTTTATGATTATTAGAAATATTTGCAGTAATTTTTTTTGGTCTAGGTAACTGATAATTTCCGTCTAAATAAATAATGTATTTTGAAAAATTTTTACCTGTAAATTTTAAGACATCTTCTCTGTTTAAACTAAACCAGTAATTTTCAACTAGATCATTATCTGGCTTAAAGATATTTTTTCTACCTTGTAATTTTAAAGTTCCAATAATATTTTTTTGATCAAATACATTTATTTCTTGAGTGCCCTTCTTTTCAAATGGTATCCAACCTCTATTTATTAAAAAATTTTCATCACCAATGATAATTGGATTTATTACTTCAAACCCAGGAGTACCAGACTCATTTAAATTGTATAAATAAATTTGCTTATCAAAATCTATAGACCCTGAAGTTTTTATTTTAAGAAAATTTTCTTTGTTTGATTGAGCTAATTCCACTGGAGGATTTGTTAATGAATTTTCAATCTCTAAAATTAAATTATTTTTCCAATTTAAACGGATAATTTGCCATGTACCTAGTCCAATAAAAATAAGAATAAAGAAAATTATAAAGACGGAAAATAAAAACTTATGTTTCAAGGATCAAATTAACTTCCCCAAATATAAATTGCAGCAAACAAAAATAACCACACAACATCAACAAAATGCCAATACCATGCAGCTGCCTCAAATCCAAAATGATGGTCTTTTGTAAAATGTCCCAATTTTCCTCTCCATAAACATACTGCTAAAAAAATTGTTCCAACTATAACATGAAAACCGTGAAAGCCTGTTGCCATGTAAAAAACAGAACCATAAATGTGATCTGAAAAGGCAAATGTAGCATGATGATACTCATACGCTTGAAGTGCTGTAAAAAATGCTCCAAGAATTACTGTTAGCACCAATCCTTGTATAAAGCCTTTTCTATCACCTTCTAATAATGAATGGTGAGACCAAGTGACTGTAGTTCCTGATAATAGTAAAACTAATGTGTTAATTAAAGGTATATCCCATGGGTCAAAAGTCTCAATATCTTTGGGTGGCCATACATTGCCTGTAAATTCATTTGGAAAAAGGCTAACATCAAAGTAAGCCCAAAACCAGGCAACAAAAAACATTACCTCAGAAGCAATGAATAAAGTCATTCCGTATCGATGATGAATTTGAACTACTGGAGTATGATGTCCTTGATGCTCTGCTTCAATGACCACATCTCTGAACCACATATACGCACCGTAAATCAAAAGGGCTAACCCAAGATACATTCCCCATGAAACATCTGAATGCATATAATACACAGCACCTATAGCTAATACTAAGCAAGAGAAAGAAACATAAATAGGCCAAGGACTTGGGTCCACTAAATGATAATCATGTTTTTTTTCAGCTGACATTTTTTTGAATTATGATTGTTTATAATAATCTGTCGAGAAAAAAGTATACGACATAGTAACATCATGTAGGTTTTTGACGCTTGGATCATTAACCATTTCGGGGTCTAAGTAAAAAGTCATTATGTAAGTTGCTTTTTCTCCAGCTTTTAATTCTTGTTTTTCAAAGCAAAAACAGCCTAATTTGCTGTAATATTTTCCAAAACTTGCTGGGGATACATTAAAGCTTGCGACACCAGCAGTTGGTTCATTACTATGATTTTCAACCTCAAACTCTATCTTATTAACCTGACCAACTTTAACATCTATGACATTTGATTTTGCCTTAAATTCCCAAGGTAAATTATTTACATTAGTGTCAAATCTTACACTTACTACTTTATTAAGAACTACTTTTGGGGCACTATTTGAAATTTGAGTAGTTCCCCCAAAACCTGTTACTCTGCAAAAAAGATCATACAAAGGTACTGCCGCATAGGATAAACCCAACATAAATACAAATATTCCTATAAGAACCAACGGTGTAAGATTTTTTTTCTGTATCATATTGCTCTATCAAAAACTCCAGTATTATAAAGCGTAAATAGGAAAAGAAATATCATAAAAGCAATAATTGCTAAAGCAGTTACAATGTTTTTTTTTTTAGTTTTTTTATCAGGTACAATCATACTATCTTATCTATTAAAAAAAATACAAAAACCAAAAACAAATATAAGATTGAGAAACCAAATATTGATTTTGCTTTTTTCGGGTTAAACTTATTCTTTTTATAGTTATATAGCTCATAACATAAATAGTTATAATAAAGAGTTAATAACAATGATGGTATCAAAAAGGATAAGCCAACAAAGTTTATTAAATATGGAAACATAATAACTGGTATCATTAATAAAGAATAAACAAATATATTTAATTTGGTACTCTCAACTCCATTTGTTAGTGGAAGCATTGGTATATTTGCTTTCTTATAATCACCTGATTTATATAGGCTTAAAGCCCAAAAGTGGGATGGAGTCCAAAAAAATATTATTAGAAAAAAAGATATTGGTTCAATAGATAAAGATCCAGTTGCTATTGTCCATCCAATCACAGGTGGAAATGCACCTGCCGCCCCACCAATTACAATATTTTGTGGAGTCCGTCTTTTTAGCCATATTGTATACACAAAGACATAGAACAAAATTGTTAAAAGTAATATTGCTGCAGAAATTCTATTTGTAAAATAGTCTAGCGCTATAACTGAAATAATTGATAAAGTTATTCCAAATATAAGAGCCTGATTTCTATTTATTTTTCCTGTAGGTATCGGTCGTAAACAGGTTCTTGACATTAATGCATCAAGATCTGACTCATACCACATATTTAAAGCTCCAGCTGCTCCCGCACCTAATGAGACTAATAAAATTCCAATAATTGCATCTTTGGATGAAACAAGATTTGGTGCAGTTAACAAGCCTACTGCACAAGTAAAGATTACTAAAGACATCACCCTTGGTTTCATCAACTTAAACAATTCTGAAAAATTAAATAAATCTTCTTGTGATAAACTTCTTTTTTTTATTCTTGAATTATCCATCAGTTTTACTTTGCTTATTATCAGCTAGGAGATTTTTCTGTTTCTTGATCATCAACAAACTTTGGAAGCTCCTCAAAAGTATGAAAATTTGGTGGAGATGGCACTGTCCACTCTAAAGTTGTGGCTCCAACACCCCATGGATTTTGAGCTGCAGCTTTCTTTTTTGCAAAAGCATATATTAAATTTACAAAAAATACGGCCAATCCAGCAACTGCTATATAGGAACCTATTGAAGAAATATAATTCCAACCTGCAAACGCATCTGGATAATCGGCATATCTTCTAGGCATACCTGCTAATCCTAAAAAATGCTGTGGAAAGAAAATCAAATTTACTCCAATAAAAGTTAACCAAAAATGTAATTGACCTAGCCATTCTGAATATTCGTAACCAGACATTTTTGAAAACCAATAATAGAAACCAGCAAATATTGCAAATACAGCTCCTAATGAGAGAACATAATGAAAGTGAGCCACCACATAATAAGTATCGTGCATTGCAGTATCTACTCCTGCATTTGCCAAAACTACTCCAGTCACTCCGCCAACTGTAAACATAAAGATAAAACCTAGTGCCCACATCATAGGGGTTTTAAATGAGATCGACCCTCCCCACATAGTTGCTATCCAAGAAAAGATTTTTATTCCAGTAGGAACAGCGATAATCATAGTAGCTGCCAAGAAATAAGCTTTTGTATCTGTACTTAATCCAACAGTATACATATGGTGAGCCCAAACCACAAAACCAACTATTCCGATCGCGACCATCGCATAAGCCATACCTAAATAACCAAAAACTGGTTTCCTTGAAAATGTTGATACAACGTGACTAATCATTCCAAATCCTGGTAGAATTAGAATATAAACTTCTGGATGACCAAAGAACCAAAACAAATGTTGGAATAAGACTGGGTCCCCTCCAGTTTGAGCATCAAAGAATGCAGTTCCAAAATTTCTGTCAGTTAATAACATTGTTATCGCTCCTGCTAGAACTGGTAAAGACAATAACAATAAAAAAGCTGTTACTAGAATTGACCAAGCAAATAGTGGCATCTTATGTAGTGTCATGCCCGGAGTTCTCATATTTAAAATTGTAGTAATAAAGTTAACAGCTCCTAAAATTGAGGAAGCACCAGCTAGGTGTAAGCTTAAAATCGCTAAGTCCATTGCAGGTCCTGGTTGGCCTGCTTTAGAAGATAAAGGAGGATAAATAGTCCATCCACCCCCAACTCCAGTTTGTCCTGGAGGGCCATCGGCAAAAACTGAAAGTATTAATAAAGTTAGTGAAACTGGTAATAACCAAAAAGAAATATTGTTCATTCGTGGAAATGCCATATCTGGTGCGCCAATCATGATTGGAACAAACCAATTTCCAAAACCACCTATCATGGCTGGCATCACCATAAAGAAAATCATTATCAAGCCATGGCCAGTTACTAAAACATTATATAGGTGATAATTGCCACCTAAAATCCCATCACCTGGGTGCATTAACTCCATTCTCATTATTACTGAAAATGCTGTGCCGATTACGCCTGCGACAATTGCAAAAATTAAATACATTGTTCCTATATCTTTATGATTTGTGGAATACGCCCAACGTTTCCAACCTGTTGGGGTGTGATCGTTGTGGGATGCTGTTTGTGTATACATATTTATTTACTCACTAATTTTAGATTATTATTTTGAATTTCCTCTTTTGCAAATTTTTCTTTCGCTTCAGATAACCACTCTTGGTATTCCTCCTCAGTCACTACTTTGACTGTGATAGGCATAAAAGCATGTTTAATACCACATAGTTCAGAACATTGACCATAATAAGTTCCAACTTTTTCTGCTTTAAACCATGTCTCATTAATTCTTCCAGGTACGGCATCTCTTTTTACACCAAACGAAGGTAAAGCCCAAGCATGTAATACATCATTCGCTGTAATTAAAACTTTTACAACTTTATCAACTGGTACAACAACTTCATTGTCAACTGCAAGAAGTCTAGGTTGATTAGGCTTTAAATCTTTATCTTCTATCATGTATGATTCAAAAAGAATATTTTCATCAGGATATTCGTAGCCCCAGTACCATTGGTAACCAATAGCTTTAATTGTAAGGTCTGCTTTTGGTATAGTATCTTGTTTATACAAAATTTTAAATGATGGAACTGCCATAACGATTAAAATTAAACATGGAATTAAAGTCCACAATACTTCTACTGCAACATTATGTGTTCTTCTAGACGGATTTGGGTTTGCTGAAGCTCGAAATCTTACACACGCATAAAGCATTAGAAATAAAACAAAAACACTTATCGCAATTATTATTGGTAATAATAAATAATTATGAAAAGAAACAATCTCTCGCATAGACTGTGAAGCAGCATTTTGAAAACCTAATTGCCATTCAACAGGCTGATTAGCTAGCGCTTCTTGCGATATTAACAAAGACGAAAATATAAATAAAAATTTATTCATAGTATGTAGGTATATAAAGCTCTTTTGTGAAAATTACACTTTAGTTTTCGCGACAATTTATCAATTAATCACATAATTTACGATCGAAATTGCAGATATGACCGCTGTTTCTGACCTTAAAATATTTTCACTGATCTTGACCGATTGGACTCCCCTGAAAGAGAGAATTTTTTGTCTTTCGACCTCTGAAAAATCACCCTCTGGACCTATAATTATACAAACTGGTTTGCCAGTGAATTTTGATTTATCAACTTTTTTATTTTCTGAGTTTAAATCTGTAAATATTAAATCCATTGTATTTTCTCTCAAAAAATTATCTAATTTTTGAATGGACTCAATAAAAGGTATATTAATTCGGCCTGATTGTTCACTTGCCTCTACAACTATTTTTCCTAAACGATCTTCATTAATCTTTCTAACAATTGTTCTATCAAAAATAATTGGTAAAAATTTTGTAATCCCTAATTCTGTAGCTTTTTGTATCATAAAATTTTGATAATTTGTTTTAATTGGGGAGAATGCTAACCAAATTTCATTATTATTTTCTTTTTGTCTAATTTTTTTTATAGTTTTAAACTCAACAATACTTTTAGATAATCCCAAAATTTTTGCTTCCCACTCTCCCTCTTTATTAAACAAAGAGAAAACCTCATTTTCTTTAACTCTCATCACTTTAGTTAGATAATGTGATTGAGGCTTATCTAATTTATCAGTCATGTCAGCTGATAGTGTGTCTGAAAAAAATAATCTAATATTACTCATTTGTGTTAAGTTAAATTATGAAAAATATTAAAGCAATAATTTTTGATGCTTATGGCACATTGTTTGACGTAAATTCTGCTGCTGAAAAATGTAAAGATAAAATTGGAGATAAGTGGGAAGGTTTTGCAAACTTTTGGCGAAATACTCAGCTAGAATACACATGGCTAAGAAGTTTGATGAGGCGACATAAAGATTTTTGGCAAATTACAGAAGATAGTTTAGACAAATCTATGATGGTTTTTGATATAGACTCTTCAATGAAAAGTGAACTACTAAATTTGTATAAAGTTCTCTCACCTTTTGAAGAAGTGAATGAAACTCTTAAAATATTAAAAAAAAAAAGTTTTAAATTAGCGATACTTTCTAATGGAACTCCTTCTCTTTTAAAAGAGTTAGTTAAAAGCAATAATTTAGATAATTTATTTGATGATTTATTCTCTGTTGAAGAAGTTGGTGTTTATAAACCAGACTCAAGTGTTTATGATCTACCAATTAAAAAATATCAAATTGCAAAAAATGAAGTTGCTTTTTTAAGTGCAAATACGTGGGATGTATCTGGAGGAGGAAATTATGGGTATCAATCTATTTGGGTAAATAGGAACCATAATATCTTTGACAAACTTGATTACAAGCCTGATAATCAAATAAAAAATTTAAGAGAACTTGTAAATTTGATTAAAAAAAAATAAACATGAATAAAGGACAAAGAGCAGGAGAAAGTTCAATCGCTGTAGATATTGAGCAAGGAAAATCTTATTTTTGGTGTAGTTGTGGTAAAAGCTCCAAGCAGCCGTTTTGTGATGGTTCGCATAAAGGAACAGGGTTTAAACCTTTAGTTTATAAAGCTGAATTTACAAAAAAAATGTTTTTTTGTGCATGCAAACAAACAAATGATCAGCCTTTCTGTGATGGCTCACATAATAAAAAGTGATATTGCAAATCAAAATATAACAACTATTTTAAACTGATGAAAAATATTGAAGTAAGCAAAATCATTGATCCCATTCCAGCATCAGATGGAGCTGGAGTTAAATTAAAAAGAAGTATTGGTGTAGAACCAAATTATTTTGATCCTTTTTTGATGTTAGATGAATTTGGTTCAGAAAATAGTGAGGATTATATTGCTGGATTTCCTCCGCATCCACATAGAGGAATTGAGACCGTAACATATATGCTAGCAGGAGATTTCGAACACGAAGATAGCACTGGTGGAAAAGGTAGAATGACTGCTGGCGATGTTCAATGGATGAAAACAGGTAGTGGTATAATTCACTCAGAAATGCCAGCAATGAAAGAAGGTAAACTACATGGGTTTCAGCTATGGATAAATATGCCTGCGAAATTAAAAATGAGTAAACCAGAGTATATCTATATTGATGCAGATAAAATGAATATGCATAAAGATAAGGATAAACTAGTTAAAGTCATAGCGGGTAAATTTGAAAAAGCTGAAGGACCAGTTAAAGGACATAATTTAGAGCCTATTTATTTCGATGTTGAATTGGGTAAAGATAAAGATTTTAAATTTAGTCTTCCTTCAACTCACAATACTTTTATCTATCTTATAAAGGGAGAAATCAAAATTGGGGAAAAAGAACATAAAAAAGTTAAGGACAGCACTTTAATTTTACTTTCAAACGGTGAGGATTTAAAAATTAAAGCAAAATCCAATGCAAAATTCTTAATTATTTCGGGCAAACCTATAAATGAAGAAATAGCTCGGGGTGGACCATTTGTAATGAACACCAAAGCAGAAATCTTGCAAGCTGTTCAAGATTATCATAACGGAACATTTGTAAAATAGATAATGAAGTCAATTCAAATAGATAAGTTTGGTGGACCAGAGGTTTTGATTATAAGGGATGTAGAATTAGGGAAGCCTGGACCGAAAGAAGTTTTAATAAAGAATCTATCGATTGGTCTAAACTTTATAGATATATATCACCGCACAGGCCTCTACCCTATTCCATTACCCAGTGGTATCGGGCTTGAAGCTTGTGGGGTAATTGAAGAAGTCGGATCTGAAGTAAAATCATTCAAAGTGGGCGATAGAGTTACTCATGCATCAATGCCTATTGGAGCCTACTCAGAAAAGCAAATAATGCCTGAGGAAAAATTAGTCTCTGTCCCTGATGGTATTTCTGATGAAGTGGCTTCTTGTATTACATTAAAAGGAATTACTGCAGAATATTTGTTACATAGAGCATATCCATTAAAAAAAGGTGATAAAGTTTTATATCATGCTGCAGCTGGCGGTCTTGGTCAAATTTTATGTCCTTGGGCTAATGCCTTAGGTGCAGAAGTAATTGGAACTGTTGGTTCAAAAGATAAAGAGGAAATCGCGAAAAAAAATGGCTGTCATCATGTGATTAATTACTCAGAAAAAAATTTTGTTGAAGAAGTAGAGAGAATTTTTGGAAAAAATAGTATCGACGTTGTTTATGATGGTGTGGGTATTAAAACTTTTAAAGGTTCAATTGAAACATTAAAAATAAGAGGAATGATGGTGGCATTTGGAAATGCCTCAGGATATGTCGATACAATTGATGTTAAGAAAGATATAAATACCAAAGGGTTATTTTTTACCCGACCATCTATTGCTCATTACACTGTTAAAAGAGAAGAACTTGTAGACTCAGCTAAAAAAGTTTTTGATGCTATCTTATCCAATAAATTCAAGGTAGAAATTTCAAAGAAATATTCTTTGAATGATGCTGCTCAGGCTCATAAGGATTTAGAGTCAAGATTATTAACAGGTCCCGCAGTTATTATTCCTTAAATTGGATATCCATATCAGAAAGATGGAGCCTAAGAGCCTTAGTTGAAATTTGAATTTCCATAATAAAAAATATAATTGAAATCATCATTGATAAACAACAAGACCCAAAAATTATTCTAGCAACAAAAAGTTCCTCTAAATAAAGCCCAAAAACAGTCAGCATGTTAAAAAGAAATCCGAAGGCAGCAAATAAAATACTTAATTTCAAAACACCTATTCTTTTTTCTAAATTTAATAATTGATCTTTCCATTCAGGTGGAGTGTGTTTTTCAAATACATACTCATCATGTATTTTTCTTATCAAAGAACTTAATGTATGAAACCTATTAGAATAAACACCCATTATTAGTGGAATTGCAGGAAACATTAACGCTGTTACTGTGTAATCTATATTCATACGAATCAATTTGATTATCAATCTTGCCTTTGTTATTTACAAGTAAAATCTTATGAACCAATTAAATCTTTTTATTGAACTTACGAGACTAAAAAAGCCAATTGGATTTATGTTGTTATTTTGGCCTTGCGCATGGGGGATAACATTAGCATATGATTTTTCCTCAAATCTCAAAACATATTTCTTCTACCTGATACTGTTTTTTTTAGGATCTGTTTTAATGAGATCAGCTGGGTGTATTGTTAACGACATTCTCGATAGAAAATTCGATGAAAAAGTTTTTAGAACCAAAGATAGACCAATAGCCTCAGGAAAAATTTCTGTTAAACTTGGATTATTCTATGCGAGTATTTTGTGTTTAGTCGCCTTCTTAGTTCTTATTAATTTTAACTTTTTTACAATAATAATAGCATTAGCCTCAATGCCGCTTGCTTTTACATACCCATTGATGAAGAGACTTACATACTGGCCACAGCTTTTTTTAGGTATAACATTCAATTATGGTCTAATTTTAGGTTGGACCTCTATAAATGCTGAAATTAATTTATTACCACTCATATTTTATTTTGGAGCCATATTTTGGACACTTGGATACGACACAATTTACGGGTTTCAGGATATTAAAGATGATGAAATTATCGGACTTAAATCAACTTCAATAAAATTTAAATCAAACCCAATTATTTTTTTATATATATGTTACACAATCTTTTTATTAAGCTTAATAATGGTTGGCTACTTAAGTGAATTTAATAATTTATATTTTATCTTTTTAGTAATAATTATTTATCAAATGTATATTATGCAAATAAAAAATTTTAACTCTGGCGAACCATTATCTTGCTTTAAAATTTTTAAATCTAATAATATTCTTGGGATGTTGATTTTTGTCTCGTTATTAACAGGGAAATTAAATTAATGTCAGATATTGAAATTTTAAAGAGACTTTATAAAGACTATACTCGTAAACATCTAAAAAAGATTATTTTAGCTTTGTTACTTTCAATAGCTGTAGCTGGAAGCACATCATCAATTGCATATCTTTTAGACCCCGCAATAAAAGAAATCTTTATTAATAAAGATCAAACTATGATTCTTATTATTCCAATTTTGATAATTATAGCTTTTACGACAAAAGGATTATCTTTATACGTAGCTAAAGTCACCATGATTGGAGTTTCTCAAGAGGTAAGAAAAGATGTTCAGGTTCAAATGTTAAATAACTTAATTGATGCTGATACCAAACTAATTGACAATAAACATACTGGAAAATTTATTTCTAATATAACAAATGATGTTGCACATTTAACAAATTTAATAAGTACAGCAATTTTAAATATGTTTAAGGATACTTTAACTTTGATCGGTTTATTGGGTGTGATGTTTTTTCAAAATTGGGAATTATCGCTTATTGCAATCATAATGATTCCATTAGCTTCTTTTGCAGCTAGATCTTTGGGAAAAAGGATTACAAAAGTGTCATTTCAACAAATGGAATCGGCAGGAGTGTTAAGTTCATATTTAATAGACATGTTTAAAAATCATAAACTGATCAAAATCTTTCAAAAAGAAATATATGAAAAAAATAGAGCTGAAGTTTTTTTAGATAAAGTTAAGGAAAAAGGAAAAAAAATGGCGATTGTTTTTGTTAGAGCTTCGCCAATTATGGAAATAATGACAGGAATAATAATAGCTATATTAATTTACTACTCTGGAAAATTGGTAATGAGTGATGAAATAGAGATAAGTAATTTTTTCTCTTTTTTAGCAGCTATGATGCTCGCTTACCAACCAG
This sequence comes from uncultured Pelagibacteraceae bacterium, assembly GCA_902543375.1. Taxonomy (GTDB): domain Bacteria; phylum Pseudomonadota; class Alphaproteobacteria; order Pelagibacterales; family Pelagibacteraceae; genus Pelagibacter. Next base: position 93,597 of record CACBYE010000002.1, on the reverse strand, counting down.
TAAGATCATTGGCTACTTTAAATATTGTTGTCAATCAAGGCCTAACATCATCACGAAGGATACTTCCAATTATTGATGAAAAATCAAAACTAAAGACTAGCAAAGATGATAAAGAGTTAGACTTAAAGAATGGTGATATTGAATTTAAAAACATAGAATTTTCTTACAACAATGAAAAAGAAAATAATGAAACAAAAAAAATTATAACTTTAAAGAATATTAATTTAAAAATGATCGGTGGAAAAATGACGTCATTAGTTGGTCATAGTGGTAGTGGTAAATCGACAATACTCAATTTAATTCCAAGAATTTATGATGCTGATCTTGGTGAGATTACTATTGATGAACAATCAATTTACAAAATGAAGCTAAAATCTTTGAGAAATAATATTTCTTTTGTAAGTCAAGACACAAATTTATTTGATGATACAATTAAAAATAATATTGCTTACGCGGATATGGATGCTTCTGAGGAAGAAATATATAATGCTGCCAAGCTCTCTTATGCATCAGAATTTATAGATAAATTAGAAAATAAATATGAGACAAAAATTGGTGAGAATGGGATAAGGTTATCAGGAGGTGAAAAACAAAGATTATCAATAGCTAGAGCTATATTAAAAAAAAGCAAAATAATATTATTGGACGAAGCAACTTCATCGCTAGATGCTGAAACTGAGGATAAAATTCAAAAAGCAATAAGTTTCCTTACAAAAGACAGAACGACAATTGTGATTGCTCATAGATTATCAACTATATTAAATTCTCATAGAATTTATGTAATAGATTCTGGAAATGTTGTGGCCGAAGGTAATCATCAGCAATTGATGGATACATCATCAATTTATAAAAACTTTTATAATAAACAAATTAAAGTTTAATGTTTTTTATTTATAAGGTTTTAATAAATATAGTATTTTTTTTTTCTCCCATAATAATAATAATTAGACTAATCAAACGTAAAGAGAATATAAAAAGATTTATAGAAAAAATTGGTTTTTTTACAAAAAAAAGAGTTTCAGGAAAGTTGTTTTGGTTTCATGGTGCAAGTGTGGGCGAAATTCAAAGTATTATACCATTAATTGAAAAGCTTGAGAAAGACAAAACAATAAATCAAATCCTGATTACATCGAATACTCTTAGTTCATCTTTTATAATAGACAAATTGAGTCTGAAAAAAACCATTCATCAATTTTATCCCATCGATTGTAATTTTATATCATCAAAATTCTTAAATTATTGGAAACCATCGAAAGCTTTCTTTGTTGACTCAGAAATTTGGCCAAATACAGTAAATAATTTATATAATAGAAAAATTCCAATCATACTTCTAAATGGTCGAATTACAAAAAAGACATACAATAGGTGGATGAAATTTCCAAATCTTTCAAGATTTCTTTTTAGTAAGTTTCAGTTATGTTTGTCATCTAGCTATGAGTCAAAAAAATATTTAAAAAAACTTGGTGCAAATAATGTTAAGTATTTTGGAAACTTAAAATTTAGTCAATCAGAAAATCAGAGTATCAAAATAGATAAGAATTTAAAAAACTTTCTTTTAAAAAAAAATTCTTGGTGCGCATCAAGCACTCATTATAATGAAGAAAAGTATTGTGCACTAACCCATCTTAAATTAAAGAAAAAATATAAAGATCTTTTAACAATAATTATTCCAAGGCATGTAGATAGAATTGATAAAATTAGGAACGAATTAGAAAATCTTAACCTTAATATTCATTTAGATTATCCTAAAAAGAAAATTAAATCTAACACAGATATATATTTAGTGAATTCTTACGGAAAAACTAAATCCATTTTCAAAATATGCAAAAATGTATTTCTTGGAGGTTCATTAATAAATCATGGAGGTCAAAACCCTTTGGAAGCTGCAATGTACGGTTGCCGTGTTTTTCATGGTCCCAACATCTCAAATTTTAGGGAAATTTACGGGCATCTTAAAAAAAAAAATGTATCTTATAAGGTAGTAAATCAAAATCATTTGACTAATTTGCTTAGGAAAAAACTTGATAAAAAAAACTATTCAAAAAAATCAATCAAAAATTTGACTCTTGAAGGAACAAAAATTTTAAATAAAATTTTTAATGAAATTTGTTAATATTTGTTAATGAAATTTAAAAAACCTAAATTTTGGGATTATAAAAAGCCTAACTTTATTGCTTATTTACTAACTCCCTTAAATTTAATCATTGGAATTAACAATATCATTTTAAATATTAAACCAAAAAAAAAATATCAAAAAATAAAAACGATTTGTGTTGGAAATATTTATTTGGGTGGTACTGGCAAAACACCTACAGTAATTAAACTTTATGAAATATTCAAAAATACTAAGTTAAAAGTTTCTACGGCAAAAAAATTTTATCCAGATCAAAAAGATGAGCATATTATTCTTAACAATAGATCTGAATTTATTACTTCTGATAACAGACAAAAAATAATTCTGAAAGCAATTGAGAGAAATTATGAATTATTAATTTTTGATGATGGTCTTCAAGATGGGCGAATTGATTATGATTTCAAACTAGTATGTTTTGATAGTGAAAACTGGATTGGTAACGGCTTTCTGATACCATCAGGGCCCATGAGAGAGAAAATAGAGAGTTTAAAAAAATATGATGCAGTGATTATAAAAAATGTTGATAAAAAATTTGACCTTAATGAAATTTATCAGTCTATAAATGAGATCAATCCAAAAATTCAAATATTTAATTCCTTTCTCAAAATAAAAAATAAAAATGAATTTAATTTAAATGATAAGTTTCTAATATTTTCAGGTATAGGAAATAACAATAGTTTTAAAGAAATTTTAATTAAAAATGATTTTAATATAGTTGAAGAAATAATATTTCCAGATCATTTTAATTATAAAGCTTTTGATATTATAAAAATATTAAAAAATGCTGAAAATAAAAATATTAAAATTATCACAACTGAAAAAGATTATGTAAAGATTCCAGTAAATTTGAGAGAGAAAATTAACTTTATAAAGATAGATTTAGAAATATTAGAACAAAAAAAATTAACAGGATTAATTGAGTCGAAAATCAATGAAATTAATTAAACATACTTTTGAGTTTTTGATAATTATTTCATTATTTCTGATATTCAAATTAGTTGGATTAAGAATATCTCAAATTATTGCAGGGTTTATATTTAAAAAATTTGGACCATTATTTAGATCAAAAAAAACTTCTTATGCAAATTTGTCAATAGCTTTTCCTAACTTAAATGATCTTCAAAAAAATAAGATTATGAATAATGTGTGGATCAATTATGGAAAAATTTTTTCTGAATATATGTTTATAGAAAAATTTAGAACATCTCCAAAGTTTTCAAATCAAATAATTATTGAAAATCAAAGTGAACTTGAAAAAATTAAATTTTCTAAGAAGCCAGTAATATTCATATCTGGACATTTTAATAATTTTGAATTGATGGCCATGCATTTAGAGAAATCTGGTATTGATTTGGCTGCAGTATATAGACCATTAAATAATTTTTTACTTAATCCAATAATGGAAAATATTAGAAAAAAATACATTTGTAAAAAACAAATTAAAAAAGGAATTACTGGCACAAAAGAACTACTCAAAGAATTTAAAAAAGGAACATCTATCGCGCTGATGATTGACCAAAGAGTTTCTGAGGGAATAGAAAGTAATTTATTTGGAAAAAAAGCTTTAACTACAACAATTCCAGCGCAATTTATTAAAAAATTTGATGTTGCTGTTGTGCCCGTTTACATTGAGAGGTTAATTGATAACAAATTTAAATTGAAGATTTTTGAGAATATTAAATTCTCAAAAAATGACTCTATAGATATGATTACATTAAAACTCAATGAAATTTTAGAAAAAATGATAATGACGAATCCTGAACAATGGATTTGGACTCACAGTAGATGGAAAATTTAATTTTATTCGGTAATATTCTCTTTTTTTAAATGGGCTTCTTTATAAGAATAGTAAGCTTCTTGATCTTTTACATTCCAATAATTCAATTTATCGAGTGGAATTTCTTTGCCCGATATTGCACACAAAACATAATCTCCTTTTTCAACAATTTTAAAGTTGTTTGGTAAATATTTTAATTTAGCTAATTTTTTCATTATTTTTAGTTTATATATATTTATATGAAGATAGGAATAATTGGAAGTGGGGGCAGAGAGCACGCTATTTGTACCTTTTTAAAATCATCAAGTAAGGTGGATAAAATATTTTGTTTTCCAGGGAATGCAGGAACAAGTTTTATTGCAGAAAATATTGATGTTAATTTAGATAATTTTGAGGAAATTAAAGAAAAAATTAAAAATCTTAAGATTGATATTGTTGTAGTTGGGCCAGAAAAACCTCTAGTTGATGGAATTGTTGATTTTTTAGAAAAAAACGAAATTAAAGTTTTTGGCCCCAATAAAATTTCATCTCAATTAGAGGGATCAAAGATATTTACAAAAAAATTATGTGAAAAATATAAGATACCAACTGCTAATTTTGGTATTTTTGAAAATGAGGAAAAAAGTTTAAATTTTTTGGAAAAATGTAAATTTCCCATAGTTGTTAAAGCTGATGGTCTAGCCTCCGGAAAAGGAGTTTATATTTGTGATTCTTTTAAGCAATCTAAATTAGCTGTAAATGAAATTTTTAACGGTAAATTTGGAGATGCTAAAGAAATTTTGATAGAAGAGTTTTTAAAAGGTGAAGAAATGAGTTTTTTTATAATTTCTGATGGTAGGAATTACAAAAAATTTGGTTCTGCGCAGGATCATAAAAGAGTTTTAGAAGGCGATAAGGGTAAAAATACAGGGGGTATGGGTGCATACTCACCTTCTCGTCTTGAAAATAAAGAATTGGATAAAAAAATATTAGAAAGGATAATTGATCCAACATTAAAAGGGTTAAAAGATTTAAATACTAACTTTAAAGGTTTTTTATACGCAGGATTAATGATTGTTGATAATGAACCTTATCTTATTGAATATAACGTAAGAATGGGTGACCCGGAGTGTCAAACAATTTTGCCAAGAGTTAAAACAGATTTTGCAGACATTATTAATGCATGTGTTAATGAAAATCTCAGTTCACTAAATCTTGAATGGTCAAATAAAAAAAGTATTTGTATTGTTCTTTGCTCGAAAGGATATCCAGATAAATTTGAAAATAATATTGAAATTAAATCAATTGATCAAATAAAACTTCCAGAAGATAGTTATATTTTTCATGCAGGTACAAAAATAGATAATTCAATAATCTACTCTAACGGTGGAAGAGTACTTAATTTTGTAATTAAATCTACAAATTTAAAGGAAAGTAGAGATCAAGCAATAAATTTAATAAAAATTTTAAATTGGGAAAACGGATTTTTTAGAAAAGATATCGGTTATAAAATTATTAAATAATGAGGATTATTTCAGGTAAGTTTAAAGGAAAAAAATTATTTTTGCCTTCAGATAGAAATACTCGCCCATTAAAAGACGTGGTGAAAGAATCTATATTTAACCTTCTTGAACATTCTAATAAATTGGATTTTAATTTATCCAATTCTTCAGTTTTGGATTTATTTTCTGGTTGTGGTACCTTTGGTATTGAGTGTATTTCAAGGGGATCAAAAAATGTTTATTTTTTTGAAAATTATATCAAAGCGATAAAAGTTTTAAAAAAAAACTTATTAAAAATTGATCAAATTAAAAATTACAAAATATATGAAAATGATTGCTTTACTTTTTTCAACTCAAATAAAAAGATAGGTAAAGAGTTTGATTTAATTTTTATTGACCCTCCATATAAAGAATTCAGAATTAACCAGCTAATTGAAAAAATTATTGAAAAAAGAATACTCAGTAAAAGAGGGTTATTTGTAATCCATAGGCATAAAAAAGATAAGTTACCAATTACAGAAAAAATAAATATTCTAGATGTTCGGACATATGGTATTTCAAAAGTTTATATTGCAAATTAATAACTTGTGAGAATCTTACTTGTTTCTTTTTTAATAAGCTCTACTGATGGCTGATCATATGGATTTATTTTTAGTGATTTCGCAATCAAAATAGTTTCTATTATAAAAAAAGCAAATAATTCACCAAGTGTTTCCTCTTTTCTGCTTTTAAGAAAAAAACTTCTAAATGGTATATTTTTTTTTTCAAATACTCTTTTTGTTGCCAAAATTTGAGAATCTAAAACATTCTGTAAACTCTTATTAATTAAAAAATTTTGGGACTTTGCAATCATCTCTCTATTAATCTTGGGTGAGAGTTTATCTCCACTATAAAAAAAAGTATAAAAATTATTTTTTTGACCATCTAAATAGAGTTGCATTAAACTGTGATTATCTTTCGGCATAGTTGAGATAATAGGAAAAATTCCTTTCCCTTTTTTTCCTATACTTTCTGCTACGAGCTGTTGATACCATTTTAAAAAATTATCCAATGACTCGTCGTAATTCAAAATTACTGCGTTAGATTTTTTTTTTTTTACTAATTCTATTATATTGGCAACATTATTTATAATTGAATTAAAAAAAAGTTTGTTTTTTAATAGATTATTCAATTGTTTGAATTTTTTTTCGCTTAAGCCCATCAGCTCCGCAGGTAACATTCCAACTTCAGATAAAACTGAATATCTTCCTCCAATGAAATTATTATGATCTATTATTTCACTTTTTAATTTTAAAGCTAAATTTCTCAAATCACTTAATTTATTTTCTGATACTAAAATATTTTTATCTTTTTTTGATATATAAATATTTGAGTTAACAATTGTCTCTAATGTATTTCCAGATTTTGAGATAATTAAATTTAAATAACTTTTTTTTGAGCTAAATTTTCTTTTATTCAGATTTGATAGAAAATTAAAATTTTTTTTTATCTTAAATCTTAAGAAATCATATATAGCATTGGCTCCCAATGAAGAACCTCCCATCCCAAAAATTCTTACATCTTTAAACTTTTTGAATTTTTTAATTTTTTGCTTTGTATAGCTATAATCATAATTATTTGTTAATGATTTTATAACTTCACTATTAGAAACTATAAGTTGTTTTAAATGTTTTCTTATATTTCTATTATATTTTTTTCTTTTAAAATTCTTAAAAAAAATATTTTTAGTAAGCATATCTAGTTAATTTTTTCCAAAATACTTTCTTTAAGATTAGAGTCTTGAGGGTTTTCGTTATCAATTTCTTTGGTATCATTAGAATCTTTTTCGCTAAATATATTGTCTAGAGCAATTGCTTCCTCCTCATTATCCTTTTTCTCCAGGTCATCTCTTGGTTTTGGAAGTTTTGAGAAGTCAGGTGGTAAAATTAGGGGGTCCTTTTTTTCAATTAAAAATTCTTCTCCCGAAGTTGATTTTTTTTTTAATTTAAATCCCGCACAAGAATAAATAAATAAACTTACAAATATGACTAAAAATGTATTTCTAATAATTTTCATTTTTCTTTTTTTTTGAACCAAACATTTCAATACAAATTAGGAATACTATACCTAAAGTAATGAATATATCAGCAACGTTGAATATAAACCAATGATAATTATTGAAATGTATATCTATAAAATCTGGTACAGCAGAGTAATAAATCCTGTCATAAATATTGCCTATTGAACCACCAATTATTAAGAGAAAGCTAATTTTTTCAAATCCTTTTGATTTTAACATCAGCCAAATAATTATTAATATTATTAAAAATATAATTATTGTAAGCAAATTGTAATAAAACTTTTCATCAAAAGAAAATAAGCCAAAAGCGATACCTTCATTCCAAATCAAATTAAAATTTAAAAAAGATGTAACACTAATGCCATATTGTTCATAAGTTTCTGGAGAGCTAGTGATCAATAATTTACTTACTCGATCGATTAAAAAAATAAAAATAATTATAGAAAAATCTAATAAATGTTTTTTAAACATTTTATTTGCAATTCGGTCTTTCACATGGTGCGCTTCTGATTTTCCAACATATTGGACATTTTTCACCTGTTGCTTTGCTTGTTTCTACAATTATCTCATTTGTATCACCATTCTCAATTTTGACTGAAGAAGTTATACAAAGTTCTGAAAGGTCAATATTTTTCAAAAATTTCTGGTTCTCATTATTTAATTTCACAATTAATGCTGCCTCTAAACTAGATCCTATATCTTTACTTGCTCGTTTTTGCTCAATACTAAGATTGCAGATATCTCTGATTTTGATTAATTTTTCCCATTTAGAATTAAGATTAAAATTATCAAATTTTTTAGGAAAATTTAAAAATTTTTCAAGATGAATACTTTTTTTATTTTTTGAAATAAGTTGATAAATCTCTTCAGTTGTAAAAGATAATATTGGTGCAAACCATCTTATTAAAGAATTAAGAATAACATTTAATAATATAAGTGTAGATTTTCTTTTTTCAGAATTTATTGGATCACAATACAAAGTATCTTTTCTTATATCAAAATAAAAAGCAGATAAGTCTACAGTGCAAAAATTTAATAATTCTTTATACAAATTATGAAAATCATAATCTTTGAAATACTTGTAAAATTTAGAATTTAAATTGTAAATTTTATGCAGCATAAATTGCTCTAGTTCTGGTAAGTCCTCAATTTTAATTTTTTCTAGATTCATTTGTTCAAAATTATCATTAAGATTTCCAAGCAAATATCTAAATGTATTTCTTATTTTTCTATATGACTCAGCATGCTGATCTAGTATTAAATAGTCTATTCGAAGATCCTCAGCATAATTTGAGGAAGCAACCCAAATTCTAAGTATATCAGCTCCATATTTTTTTAAGATGTCTTCAGGAGCAATTACATTTCCCAAAGATTTTGACATTTTTAAACCTTTACCATCAACTACAAAACCATGAGAGAGAATAGACTCAAAAGGCGCACGATCTCTTGTTCCACAAGACTCTAAAAGAGATGAATGAAACCAGCCCCTATGTTGGTCAGAGCCCTCAAGATACATAGATGCGGGCCACTTTAAATCTTTTCTTTTTTCCAATACAAATGAGTGTGTAGATCCGCTATCAAACCATACCTCTACGATATCACTTAACTTTTCAAAATCCTCAGCTTTATATTTTTTTCCAAGAAATTTTTGCGGATCATCCGAAAACCAACAATCTGATCCCTCTTTCTCATAAATTTTTGCAATATTATCAAAAACCTCATCATCAACCAAAATTTCACTTGTCTTCTTGTTGATAAAAATAGGTAATGGAACTCCCCATACCCTTTGTCTTGAAACACACCAATCAGGTCTTGTTTCAATCATTGATTTTAATCTTTCTTTTCCTTTGCTAGGATAAAAGGTTGTTTCATCAATTGCTTTTAAAGCTTTATTTCTAAGCTTATGACTATCCATAGAAATAAACCATTGTGGAGTTGCTCTGTGAACTAATGGTGCTTTTGACCTCCATGAATGAGGATATGAGTGAACAAGTTCACCACTCGACAATAATTTTTTTTGGTCTTTTAATTTCTTAATGACAATTGAATTAGATTTAAAAATATGTATTCCTTCAAAAAGTGCTACATTTTTTGTATATTTTCCATCACCATCAACTGTTTCAATTGCTTTAATTCCATTATTCATACACAAATTAAAATCATCAGGACCATGGCTTGGCGCACAATGAACAATTCCAGTACCTTGCTCTGTTGTAACAAAATGTGCTTCCAGCATAGGTATGTCATATTCATAACCAAGTTTTAAAAAAGGGTGATTACATATTGTTCCTTTTAAATCTTTACCTTTAAAATTTTTTAATTTTTTGAAACTTTGAATTTTGTTATCTTTTACAACTGAGTCTATTAATGCATCTGCGATAACAATCTTTTTATTTTTAAAATCTCCATCGTCATTTACCTCAATTAGCAAATATTCTAAGCTTTGATTATAAGCTAATGCTTTATTGGCTGGAATAGTCCATGGGGTAGTTGTCCAAATTACTATTTCGCTATCATTTAATTCTTTAATGTTTGATGATTTGACAGGAAAAGATGCATATATTGTATCTGACTTATGATCTTGGTATTCAACCTCTGCATCTGCCAAAGCTGTTTTTTCAACAGTTGACCACAAAACAGGTTTAAAACCTCTATATAAACTTCCTTCTTTTAAAAATTTACCTAATTCTCTTACTATTTGAGCTTCAGCATCAAAGCTCATAGTAGAATAGTAATTATCCCAATCTCCAACAACTCCTAACCTTTTAAATTGGTTTTTATGAATATCTATCCATTTTTCTGCAAAGGCTCTGCACTCTTTTCTGAATTCAACGATTGGTACTTCATTTTTGTTTTTTTTATTTTTTTTGTATTGTTCTTCAATTTTCCATTCTATTGGCAATCCATGACAGTCCCATCCAGGAACATAGACAGAGTCTTTTCCGTCCATTTGATGAAATCTCACAATTATATCTTTTAGAATTTTATTTAAAGCTGTTCCCATATGTATATTGCCATTCGCATAGGGAGGACCATCGTGAAGAACAAATTTTTCTTCTCCTTTTCTCGATTTTCTTAATTCATCGTAAAGATTTATTTTTTGCCAAAGTTTCAAAATTTCTGGTTCTCGTATTGGTAAATTTGCTTTCATCGAAAAAGCAGTTTGGGGGAGATTAATTTGTGATTTGCTCATTTTATTTTTTTGCTATCAATAAATCATTTTTAATTTGTCTTCTAAGCTGCTCAACATTTTTAAATTTTTTTTCTTTTCTAATAAATTTTTTAAACACTACTGTTAAATACTTATTATAAAGATTTCCAGAAAAATTAAATAGATGAACCTCTAATAATATTTTTTTTCCATTAAATGTTGGACGATAGCCCAAATTAGCAATTCCTTTTATATAATTGTTTTTATCACTCTTTTTTACTTTTACTGCATATACACCTGGGCAGGCTAAAATATAATCTTTGATATCAATGTTTGCGGTTGGGAAACCAATTTTTTTTCCTAGTTGTCTTCCCTTTTGAACCTTTCCAACTATTGACCAATTTCTATTCAAAATTTTATTAGCTTTTTCTAATTTTCCTTTTTGTAAAAGTTTTCTTACCAACGATGAAGATGCTATTTTCTTATTAGTTAATAGTGGTTGTGGTTTAACTACCTTGTAACCACACATTCTCTCAAATTGAATCAACTGTCTAACGTTACCTTCTCTTTTATTACCAAATCTAAAGTTATTGCTTACAAAAATGAATTTTGGTTTTAACTTTTTGCCCAATATTTCCTTAATGAAAGTTAAAGATTTTATTTTTGAGAATTTTCGATCAAATTTTTTTATAATTAAAAAGTCCACATTTAGATTGTTGAGATTATCAATTTTTTGCTGCAAACTAGAAATTCTGAAATTATTTAAATTATTATTAAAAAACATTTTTGGCATAGGCTCAAAAGTTAAGACACCGATTTTAGAGGAATATCTTTTTTTATATTTTTTAGCTAATGAGAATAATTTTTGATGTCCTCTATGAAGCCCATCAAAGTTACCAATTAAGATAATTGAATTTTTGTATCTAGTATTGATATTAAAATTTTTATATATTTTTTTTGAATTTACCATTTCAATTCTGATTGAACGTAATTACAAATCGCTTCATAACTTTTTGAAACTTTTTCAATTCCTTGTTCTTTAATCTCATTTTTGTGAACTCCATTTGAAATTACTAAAGAGTCATAATTTAAAAGGTTTGCTCCTTTTATATCTGTATTTAAATTATCACCTATTGATAGAATTTTTTTATTACGATTATCTGTAGATTGATTATAAACTTCTGGATATGGTTTTCCGAAATAGATTACTTCTCCACCCATTTTTTCGAATATCAATGCAACAGAACCTGCACAAAACTCTCTGATACCTCCTTTATCAACGATTAAATCTGGATTAGTACAAATCATTTTTTTTTTAATATTTTTTTCTAGTAAATCTTTATAATATTTTAAATCTTCATTATGATCATCAAATAATCCAGTGCATAAAATATAGTCACATTTTTCTATTTGGTTTGATTTCATCTTTTCAAAATCTTTAAATAAATCAAAATCTCTTGGGGGACCAATGTGAAAGAAATTGTTACTTAATAAATTCTTTTTTAAATAAACTAGAGCTGCCTCACCAGAGGTAAAAACATGTTCTCTAATTTCTTTCTCCATACCTAGTTTTTCTAAAAAGGACTTAACCGCATGATTAGGTCTGGGCGCATTTGTGAGCAATATGTAATCTTTTCCTTTTTTTGTAATTTCTTTTAAAGTTTTAATTGCTTCACTATGCAAAGAAACGCCATTGTGAACAACTCCCCATAAATCGATATAAAATAATTGATAATTGTCTACAATTGAACTTAACCCCTCTTTATCTAAATTTTTAGTCATCAAATTAATCTATAAACCATAAAACCCTTAAATTGCTATATTTTTTAACAAACTTATTTTTAACTATATCTTGAAATAGTAATGCCAATATCTATATGAAGATCATATTAATAAGGAGAATTTATGAAATTTAAACCGTTACATGACAGAGTTTTAATAGAAGTTTTAGATGGAAGTGAAAAAACTGCTGGTGGAATAATAATTCCTGATACTGCACAAGAAAAACCTCAGGAAGGGAAAGTGGTTGCAGTTGGTGGTGGTGCAAAAACTGAAGATGGGAAAATCATACCAATGGACGTTAAGGTTGGGGATAAAGTTTTATTTGGTAAATGGTCAGGAACTGAAGTTAAGATTGATGGAAAAGAATTTAGCATAATGAAAGAATCAGACATTATGGGTATTTCAAGCAAATAATTTAATTTAAAGGAGAAAATAAAATGGCAAAAATTGTAAAATTTGATGCAGAAGCAAGAGCAGCAATGATTAGAGGAGTTAATATCTTAGCTGATACTGTTAAGGTCACATTAGGACCTAAAGGAAGAAATGTTGTGATGGATAAATCTTATGGTGCTCCAAGAATTACAAAAGACGGTGTTTCTGTTGCTAAAGAAATTGATCTAGAAGATAAATTTGAAAACATGGGTGCTCAAATGGTTAAAGAAGTTGCTAGTAAAACAAATGATGAAGCTGGTGATGGAACAACTACAGCGACTATTCTTGCACAAGCTATTGTAAAAGAAGGTGTGAAATATGTGACTGCAGGTATGAACCCTATGGATGTAAAAAGAGGAATTGATGCTGCAGTAGATGTAGTTAAACAAAACCTTGTATCTTCAGCAAAAAAAGTAAAAGATAGTGATGAGATTGCTCAAGTAGGAACGATTTCTTCAAATGGTGACAAAGAAATTGGTTCAATGATTTCTAAAGCAATGCAAAAAGTTGGTAATGAAGGAGTTATTACAGTTGAAGAAAATAAAGGAATTGAGACAGAACTAGACGTTGTTGAAGGTATGCAGTTTGATAGAGGATACTTATCTCCATACTTTATTACTAATAGTGATAAAATGACAACTGAATTAGAAAATCCTTTTATTCTATTGCATGAAAAAAAATTAACAAACCTACAACCTATGGTTCCTCTTTTAGAAGCGGTTGTTCAGGCTGGAAGACCCTTAATGATTATTTCTGAAGATGTGGAAGGTGAAGCATTAGCTACTTTAGTTGTAAATAAGTTAAGAGGTGGCTTAAAAGTTGTAGCTGTTAAAGCTCCAGGATTTGGTGACAGAAGAAAAGCAATGCTTGAGGATATAGCAATTCTGACTGGAGGTTCAGTTATTTCTGAGGACTTAGGAATCAAACTTGAAAATGTTAAACTTGAAGACCTAGGCTCTTGTAAAAAAATTAAAGTTGATAAAGATAACAGTACCATTGTAAATGGTTCTGGTAAAAAATCAGACATTGAAGCAAGATGTTCATCAATTAAACAACAAGTTGATGAAACAACTTCAGACTATGATAAGGAAAAACTTCAAGAGAGATTAGCTAAATTAGCTGGGGGAGTTGCAGTAATTAAAGTTGGTGGTGCAACTGAAGTTGAAGTTAAAGAGAGAAAAGACAGAGTTGAAGATGCTTTAAATGCGACAAGAGCTGCAGTTGAGGAAGGTATCGTTACTGGTGGTGGTTGTGCTTTATTGTATGCTGCTCAAGAACTTGAAAAAGTAAAAGCTAAAGGTGAAGATCAGAAAGCTGGTGTTGACTTAGTTAAAAAAGCATTAGAAGCTCCTATTAGACAAATCACAAAAAATGCCGGTGTAGATGGTTCTGTAGTTGTTGGTAAGCTTTTAGAGCAGAATAAGAAGACACATGGTTATGATGCACAGAACGAGGAATATTGTGACATGTTCGCCAAAGGTATTATTGATCCCGTAAAAGTTGTTAGAACTGCTTTACAAGATGCAGCATCTATTTCAGGATTATTAGTAACGACCGAAGCTATGATAGCTGATAAACCTGAGGAAAAAGATGCAGCACCCGCTGGGATGCCTGGAGGAATGGGCGGTATGGGTGGTATGGGAGGAATGGGTGGAATGGGAATGTAACCCAACCTCAAATGAGATATTTTAAAGGCCATCTTTTGATGGCCTTTTTTTTTGGAAATATTAAAATAATTTTATGTCAAAAAGATACAGTGGAAAATCATTTAAAGACTCAAGTTTAAATAAAAAACCTAAGTTTACTCTCAAAGAAAAGAGGAAATTAAAAAGAGAAAAGACAAAAAAAACGAAATAACGTTATATTTTGTATAAAATTCTTTTATTTATTTTGGTTTTTAAAGTTTTCAAAAAAAAATTTTAGGGTATAAGAGCCAGAATTTATGAGTAAAAAAATAAGAAATATCACCATTATTGCACATGTCGATCATGGCAAAACTACATTAATTGATAATCTGATGAAACAAAGTGGTTCATTTAGAGAAAATGAAGTGGTTGATGAAAGATTAATGGACTCTGGTGAACTTGAGAAAGAGAGAGGAATAACAATTTTAGCGAAACCTGCGTCTATTAATTGGAAAGATTCTAGAATAAATATTATTGATACACCAGGTCACCGAGATTTTGCTGCAGAAGTTGAAAGAGTTTTAAGTATGGCAGATGGTGCCCTACTTTTGATTGACTCTGCTGAAGGAGTTATGCCTCAAACAAAATTCGTATTATCTAAAGCACTGAAGCAAGGTTTAAAGCCAATTGTGGTTATTAATAAATTAGATAAATCAGATCAAAGAGCTAACGAAGTTTTAGATGAAACTTTCGATTTATTTGTCAGTTTGGATGCTAATGAAGAACAATTAGATTTCCCTGTTTTGTATGCAAGTGGAAGATCTGGTTGGGCTGATAAAGAAGTGGACGGTCCAAGAGAAAATCTAAATCCTTTGTTGGATAAAATTATTGATCATGTGAAACCAGCTGAATTAGATAAATCAAAGCCTTTTGCTATGTTGTCAACATTGCTTTATGCAGACAGTTTTTTAGGAAGAAGTTTGGTTGGAAGAATTGCACAAGGTACCGCTAAAGCTAATCAAGCTATTAAAGCAATAAATCTTAAAGGTGAGAAAATCGACGAGGGAAAACTTACAAAAATTTTTAGATACGAAGGCACGAAAAAAGTTCCAATTGAGGTTGGAGAGGCGGGTGATATAGTCATAATTGCTGGTTTAGAAAAAGCAAATGTTGCTGACACAATTTGCGATCTTGAAGTCAACAAACCTATTGCTGCAACTCCTATTGACCCTCCAACAATGTCTATTAAAATTACAGTAAATACCTCTCCTCTAGCCGGTACAGAAGGCAAAAAACTTACTAGTACTCAGATAAGAGATAGATTAATTCAAGAGGCACAAAATAATGTTGGAATTACTTTTTCAGAAAACGACAGAAATGATTCTTTCGTAGTAAGTGGTAGAGGTGAATTAATGTTAGAAATTCTACTTACACAAATGAGAAGAGAAGGTTTTGAAATGACTGTAAGTCCTCCCAAAGTTTTATATAAAAAAGATGATATGGGTGAAAAACTTGAGCCCCTGGAGGAAATTACTATGGATCTTGATGAAGAATATTCATCAAAGATAATTGACTCGATGAATAGAAGAAAAGGGAAATTAATAGAGTTAAAAGATACTGGTAAAAATAAAAAACGATTAATTTTCCATGCACCTACAAGAGGTTTAATGGGTTACACAAGTAGATTTCTTACCCTCACAAAAGGTAATGGTGTAATAAATAGAATATTTCATGGATATGGTCCTTTTGAAGGTGAAATGGAAGGAAGAAGAAATGGTGCTTTGATATCTATGGAACAAGGAAAAGCAGTTGCATTTGCAATATTTAACTTACAGGCTAGAGGCGAGATGTTTGTAACTCATAATGATCCAGTTTATCCAGGTATGATTGTTGGCTTATCTCCTAAACCCGGGGATATGATAATTAATGTCATGAAGGGTAAAAAATTGACTAATATGAGAACGCAAGGCACTGATGAAAACATTATTCTAACACCAGTAAGAAAAATGTCCATTGCAGAGCAATTAAGTATGTTAAATACTGATGAAGCTTTAGAAATCACTCCAGAGTCTTGTAGATTAAGAAAAGCAATTCTTGATCCACATGAAAGAAAAAGAAGTGAAAAATCAGGCGCTGCAGCCTAATTAAAAATTTTATCAACTAAATACAAACCTAAGGCAACACAAGGACCAATTCCAAAAGCAAATAATAAAGTTCCAACTCCCACAGTCCCACCTAAATACCATCCAATACTTACAACAGAGATCTCTAGAAATGCTCTTACAGCAGCAACTGGTAGGTTTGTTTTTTTTTGCAGGCCAATCATCAAACCATCTCTTGGCCCTGCCCCTAGATTAGATACCAAATAAATACCTCCACCAATGCCAACTGTAATTACTGAAATTATAGCTAAAATTAATTGATGTAGATAGTTAGAAGGGGTAGGAACAAATTTTATACAAAAATCAATCATCAATGCAATTATGATTGCATTAAATATTGTTCCCATACCAGGTTTTTGACCAAGCGGTATCCACAAAATTAAAACCGCAACACTGATCAAAAAAGTTATTGTTCCAATACTTAAGTTAACATTTAAAGAAATTCCTTGTGCTAAAACACTCCATGGAGAAGCACCAGTGAAAGATACAATTAATAAACCTTCTCCAAGACCAAATAACATAAGTCCAAAACATAAAAAAAAGAATGTAGAAAATTTAGGTTTAAAGTTATAAGGCTTATCAGAACTCCAATTAACCCTTGGTATTTTCTTAATTTTTAAAAACATTTTAATAAGTTATTTCTATTGTTAATAAAGTCTACTAAACTAGATGTTAAATGAAAAAAATTATACTCATTTTATTTCTTCTAATTTATTCAACAAATTCAATCGCCCATATTGGACATTACATTAAATATAAGAAAATTGAGATGGAGATTTTTCGAAATAATGAGCTTATTGGCTATAATCATTATTTTTTTAAAAGAAATGGAATCGAAACTACTGTTACTAATCAAATTAAGTTTGTAGTGAAACTTTTGGGGGCAACAGTTTTTCAAATCGAGGGGTATAGCGAGGAAAAATATCTCAAAGATCAATTAGTATCTTATAATTCTAAAACTTTACAAAATGATAAAAAAAAATTTGTAAATTTAATATTTAACCAAAAAAATAAAAAATTTGACATTAAAGGTTCTTCATATAATGGAGAAGCCTCAGTTGATAACGTAATTGGAAATTGGTGGAATCATAAAGTTTTACAAGCGAGTTCTCAAATAAGTCCTATTTCAGGGAGTATTAAGGATCAAGTAGTAACTTTTTTAGGTAAAGAAAAAATAGATCTTTATGGAAAAGTTTATGACGTTGATCATTTTACATTAAAATCAAAAGACATGAGTATACCGAAAGATAAAAGATTAGATTTTGATATTTGGTATGATCGCAAAAATTTAATGATATTAAAGGTATCCTATTCAAGAATGGGTAACTGGGAATATAAAGTTAAAAGTTTTAATTAATTTATCTTGAGATTTTTTTAAATAAATCATGTGCACTTATCCATCCGGACTCTAATCTAGGTCCTACAAACCAATCGGCACAAACACCTAATCTTTTCCTAGGATCCCAATAGCTCATAATTTTAAATGGTTTTGAATTTGAAGAAAATCTCCAGCCGTGATTAAGTGAATAATAAATTTTTGTTTTTTTGATATTCGAAAGTTTAAAAAATTTATCAATCATAATTTTTGAATTTTCTTTTTTGTTATTCTTGTTTTTATTAATTTTTTTATTCGCCCACTTAAATGTACTTTGAAGAGTCCATAAATCATATTTTGATTTAAATCTTTTTTTTGAATTTTCATTTCCAGCCCAACCAAGAATTGGATCTTCAAAAAGGTAGCTGCTATTTGAATTCTTAATCTTTTTTATAGCAATCATAGTAGTAATATTTGCATCCATTTTTATAGATTTACTTAAAAAAGAATTATTTATAAATTTTTTAGAAAGTTTTTTTAATTGTGGAAAAGGACAAGTCAAAATTAGATTTTTAAAAGATTTGAATTTTCCATCATCAAATAACAAATACCAAATTTTATTTTTATAATAGATTTTTTTTAATTCACTATGGTAGTTGCAATCAACTTTTTTTAATAAATATTTGCTAATATCATTGTTACCATTTTTACCAATTATTTTCAGATGTTTTTTGTCCTCCTTTTTTTTTGAATTAAGAAAAACATGTTTACCACTCCATACCTTTAAAATTCTTTTTTTTATTAAATCTTTAGTAAATTTTTTAAATTCTTTGGTTTTTGGTGAAATATATTGGGTACCATGATCAAAACCTGTGTTGCCTTTTATTCTTTTAAAAGATGCACGACCTCCCGGGCCTCTTGCTTTGTCAAACAAAATTACTGAATGTTTTTTGTTAAGAAGATTTGCAATTGTGGCTCCAGAAATTCCAGAACCAATTATACAAAATTCACTCATTTACCAGCAACAACCATTCCCTCTATCAACATAGTTGGTGAATTAGTTGCATATTTGAACTCCAAGTCATTTGCTAAAGTAATATTTTGAAACATGTCTTTAAAATTACCTGCAATGGTAATTTCATTAATTGGATACTTAAACTCTCCATTTTCAACTAGAAACCCAGTTGCACCTACTGAATAATCTCCAGTAACTATATTACTTCCATGGCCTATGGTTTCAGTAATATAGAGACTTTTTGAATTTGAATTCAATAAATCTTTAAAATTAATGTTTCCATTTTCAAAATAAAGATTACTTGTTCCCCCACATCTTCCATTAGATTTGAGATTTAATTTTTTTCCATTGTAGGTATCGATCAGATAATGTTTTAAAATTCCTTGATCCACTAGTTTAAGTGTATCGGTCTTTACTCCCTCGCTATCAAAATTTCTTGAGCCTAAACCTTTAAGTATGTCAGGTTTATCAAATACATTTATTTTATCAGAGAATATTTTTTGATTAACTTTATCCCTTAAAAAAGAAGTTCCTCTTGATATAGCTGATGAAGAAATAGCACTTGCAAAAGTTCTCAACATCCCCTTAGCTATTCTTTTATCAAAAATTATTGCAATTTTTTCACTACCAATTTTTTGTGGACTTAATTTTCTAATAGTTTGGTCAGCGGCTAACTTGCCTAATTCATCTGCATCATCCAGGTCTTTAAGAAAACATTTGCTAGAATATTCATAGTCTCTCTCCATACTTTTTTCATCTTTTGCAACCGTTACACTTGATGCTGTAAATGAAGATGTTTTATAACCATCACAAAAACCTTCGGTATTAGCTAAAACAAAATTTGATTTATTTTGGGTAAAACTGGATTCGGTATTGACAATTTTTTTATCATGGGAGGCAGCATCCTCTAATTTTTTTAGGTAACTTATTTTTTGATCATTCTCTATATGAGTATTATCATAGAGATCTAAATCTTTAGCTTTTTTTGCTAATAAATCTTTGTCTGGTAAAGAATTAAATTCATCTTCAGGAGTATTCTTTGTAGTCTCAACACATTTTTCGATCAAAATGTTTAAATTGTCATTAAGCAAATTTGAAGAAGATATTGATGATTTTTTTTTACCAATATAAGTAGTAATGCTTACTCCTAGATCATCCGACCTATTAGACTCATCTAATTTTTTATTTCTAAAATTTACAGTTTCAGAAACCGAATTCTTTACAACCACAATTGACCCAGTTGCACCAAATTTCTTTGCTAAGCCTAAACAGTGTGATGCTTTTTTTTCTAAAAATTCTTGTTCTTTAACCATTTAAAGTTTGGTACCACCAACCGTCATCCTATTAATTAATATAGATGGTTGCGCAACACCTACTGGAACACCTTGTCCGGCTTTACCGCATGTCCCAATACCAGGATCCATCATCATATCATTCCCTACCATAGAAACTTCTTTTAGAATTGAAGGGCCATCTCCAATTAACGTTGCACCTTTTATTGGTGATCCAATTTTACCATTAACAATTTCATAAGCCTCTGTGCAATTGAACACAAATTTTCCAGATGTAATGTCAACTTGTCCTCCACCAAAACTAACTGCAAAAATACCTTTATCAACAGATCTGATCATCTCATCTTGAGTTTGATTACCGCTTTGCATCATTGTATTTCTCATTCTTGGTAAAACAATGTGTCTATAATTTTCTCTTCTTCCACTTCCAGTAGATCTGGTATTCATTAAACGTGCATTTAATCGGTCTTGCATGAAATTTTTCAAAATCCCATTTTCAATTAAAACAGTTTTTTCTGTTGGTGTTCCTTCATCATCGATTGTAAGACTACCTCTTCTATTATCAATAGTACCATCATCAACAATTGTGACTCCCTCGCTCGCAACCCTTTGGCCCATCAAATTATGAAACGCTGAAGTTTTCTTTCTGTTAAAGTCTCCTTCTAAACCATGACCTACAGCCTCATGAATTAATATTGCTGGCCAACCAGGGCCTAACACAACTTTCATCTCTCCAGCCGGTGCTGGTTTGCTCTCTAAGTTTACTGTTGCTATTCTCAAAGCCTCATCACAAACTTTTTTCCAATTATCATCTTTCAGGTACGAGTCGTAAGATTGTCTTCCACCAACACCATACACACCTGTTTCTTTTCTGCCATCTTTTTCAAGCATAACCGACACGTTAAATCTTATTAAGGGACGAACATCCGATAAAGTCTCTCCACCAGATCTAATTATTTCTATAGACTTTTGCTCACCCAAAAAATTAGCTGTGACCTGTTTAACATTGCCATCTTTAGAGCGTAAATAATTATTTACATCATTAAGTATATCAATTTTTTCGTTAAGAGATTTTTGTTCAATCGGATTAATATTATCGTAATATTTTTTATTCGATTTTGGGATTTCATGATTATAAGAACCTTTGGCAGATTTTAGTGTTGATTTTAGATTTTCTGAGGACTGTCTTAAAGAGTCTTTTGAAATTTCATTAGAGTGAGAATAAGCAACTACTTCACCAGAAATGGCTCTAAATCCAAATCCTAAATCTGAATTATAACTAGAATTTTTGATTTTATTATCGTCTAATAAAATTGTTTCAGATTTTGAATTTTCTAAGTACAGTTCGCCATCATCACATTTTTGTAAAGTATCTGAAATAATGCTCTCAGCCTCATTTCTAGATAGGTCAGATTTTTCAAAGAAATTACTCATTAGTGATACTAAATAGATTGTTTTATATAATTTTCAACTAGCGTATTTTACGCATGTACATATATTAAGTAAATTAGTAGTAAATTGTCTTATTACAATGAAAGTTTATTTTAATAATTCTTGTAAAATTTGTAAGGCTGAAATTGATCTTTATAAAAAACAGAAAATAAATGAAATTGATTGGGTTGATATTACAAACAATGAGTTAGCCGAATTAGAAACTTCTAAGAATAGTAAACAACTTTTAAGACGACTTCATATTAAAGATGGTGAAAAAGTTTTAGGAGGCGCAAAAGCATTTTTATTATTATGGAAAAAAATGCCCAAATATAAATTTCTCTATAATTTTTTTAAGCTTCCTATAATTTTTAGCATATTTTCAGTTGTTTATGAAATAGTGGCTTTTTTTCTTTATCTTAAAAATAAGAAACAATTAAAAAAAACTAACTAAAGAAAAACAATAAAAACTTACTTAGCAAAGACATAGAAGATACAAACATTACTAAAACTAGAGAATACATTAATAAGATAATCTTATTTTTTTTTCTTCTAAGTCTTACAAAATCTTTGTCATCTAAATCAGAAATATCTCTTTCTCCAGCCACTGGATAGTCATAAGTAAATCTCCACGTGCTATCACCAAGTCTTGGGTCTAAATCATTAAAATAAGTAATCCAAGCAATAACATATCTAAAAGTTAAATATAAAATTATTAAAAAAGCAGAACCTAAAATCATAAAAGATAATACCTAATTTATTATGAACATTTAATTATCATTTTGCTCTTTTCCTCGCAATGAGTTGTGTTAAAGAATCTACCATAGTGTCAGAGGCTTTAAAAATATCCACATTTTTAAACTCATGAGAAAGATTTTTTTCTGGATTTGTTTTATCTTCAATAACAATTCCTTCATCTGGGGAATTATTTTTAATATAGATTAATAGTAACCATTCATCGTCTTGTGACTCATCCCATTTGATAAAAACCTCACCAGTTTCAAATCGTCTATCTATGCAACGAAAAATAGACATATCTCGCGTGATATGTCTTTTATTTAGTTGAAATACTAAACTACTCGCACTCCTGTAAAAACTTTCTAAAGCAAATTCAATTTTTTGTCTTACTAAAGTGTATTCCTTTTCTTTTTCTAATAAAGTTTCTCTATCTTCATTGCCTTGAAGTTTTACTCCTAGTGCCTCCACTCTCTCTTTAATTTTTTGATCTCGAAGTAATCGATATTTCTCTTTTAGTTTATTAATTCTTTCTTGTAATCCTGTGTAATCTTCTCTTTTTTCCTGTAAGGAAATTTTTTCGAGTTTTTCTAATTCCTTAACTTCTCTTATTCTGAATTTTTCAATTTGTTTATCTAGTCTTAATTGTTTTAAAAATTGTTTTTGTTTTTCTGCCTGTTCAATCCTTAAAAGTGCTTGCTCTTTTCTTAAAAATATTTTTATATCTCTTGTTCTTTGTTTTTCTAACTTAGCCTCCTCCTTAAGAGCTTGCTCTTTTAATTTTACTTCAATAGCTTGCTGCTCTTTTTTTTGATTTGCTAGTTCAATTTTTTCCTCTCTCTCTTTTTCAATTTTTTCTATTTTAATTCTTCTTTTTTCGTCACGTTTTAAAACTTTATAACTTGAGATTGTCTCTGAAATTTTATCAAAGAAACCTTGGATGTGTTTTTCCAAATTGAAATTTAATTTAAAATTAAATTTTGGTTTTAAAGATAATTGAAATTTTATTAATTTTAAAATTATACTTTCTTGTTGTTTTGTGTTTATTTGAGATCGATAATTAATTTTTTTTAATTTTCTGAATTTAATTCTTTTTTTTTTATTATTTCTTTTTTTTTTTGTTTTTTTTTTATTTTTTGTTTTTTTTTTACTTTTTTTTAATTTACGTAGAGTATTGTAAGATTTAACCTTCTTTATAATTTTCTTTTTTTTAGGTTTTTTTCGTTTTTTTTTCATTTCTGAGGAAAACAAATTCTATCAACAATTTATTGATAAATATAGTCTCTAGTAACGGGTGTTGACCTATAATCTTTAGTAAGTTGAAATTGATATACAACTTGATCTCCCCACTTAAATGCCATTTCGCAACCAACAAGATAGAACTCCCACATTCTAAAAAATTTCTCATCAAACATTTTAATAATCTTATCTTTGTTTTTTAAACAGTTCTCTTTCCAATGTCTTAAAGTATGCGCATAATGAAGTCGCAAAACTTCAATATCTGTCACGATTAAACCAGCCTTTTCTATAGGATTTGTTACCTCGCTTAAACTTGGAGTGTAACCACCTGGGAAAATATATTTTGTGATCCAAGGATGAGGGTCTCTGGGTGGATTTACTGATCCTATTGTGTGTATCAATGAAATTCCATCATCGCGAAGTAATTTCTCTATTTGTCTAAAAAATTTTTTGTAAAATTTTCTCCCTACGTGTTCAAACATTCCAACACTTACTATTCTATCAAATTTTTCATCTAATTCTCTATAGTCCATAAGTTTAAATTTAACTTGATTTTCTAGGTTCAGTTCTTTAGCTTTTTTAGTACAATAATTTAATTGATTTTCTGATAAAGTAATCCCTGTTACCTCACATTTTGCACTTTTTGCAATATCAATCGCAAGTGACCCCCATCCACATCCTATATCTAAAACTTTCTGATCTGATTTTATATTTAATTTCTTAATTATATGATTTATTTTATTATTTTGAGCTACTTCTAAGCTATCATTTTCATTTTTAAAATAAGCACAGGAATATTGTCTTTTTGGATCTAAAAATAAATCATACAAGCCATCCTTAATATCATAATGATGGGATACATTCATTTTTGATTTTTTTATAAAATTAAAATTAGTTAAGTACCTTAATGATCCTCTTAATCTATTAATTAAATAACTAAAAGAGTTTAGTTCTCCCCTACCTATATTCATTAATGCTATATTTAAAAAATCTGTAAGAGTCCCATTTTCTATAATTATATCACCATTAGTGTACGCCTCACCAAAATATAAATCTGGGCGTAATAGTAATTTGTAATGAAGACTTTTATTTAAGATTTTTAATTTTATTGAATTATTAGTTGGTTGACCAATGATGTATTCTTTTGAATTTGCATCAGTTAGTATGAACCCTCCTTTTTTAAAAATTTTATTAAGATATCTTGCTAATTTCATATCAAGCAGCCAATGGCGTTTTATTGGTAAAATTTAAATCTTTTAATTCATTTAATAATTCTTTTTCACTATTTTTGCTTAGAAGTCTCAGTGGTGGCAAAATATTTTTATATATGTTGTTATTCTTTGAATGGTATGTATGTAAACCTGAGATTAAATTATGCTTATCAAAAGCTTTTCTTACATCACATAATTTTTCATTTAATAATTGCTCACTACCTGAAAAAAAATTGTCATAAACTTTTCTAGACATTTCTGCTGTCACATTACATGTAGCTGTAATTATACCAGAACATCCTAATTCTAAGCTTTTTAATAATTTAAGTTCTGAGCCAGGAAAAATTGAAAAATTTTTAATCTTTATATTTTCATATAAGTTATAGGTGCTGTCTTTTAATCCAACTACTTGATTTGGAAATTTTTCTACAAGTTTTTCTACACAACTTATGCTAAATTTGTATCCACAAAGTTTCTCAAAATTATAAAGTATTATTTTACAGTCGGGAACAGTATCAACAATTTTTGAATAAAATTCTATAACCTCATCATCACCATAATTATAATAGGCTGGAGGCATTATCAAAAATTTATTTAATTTTAATGACACAGCTATCTTCATAAAATTTATTGTTTCACTTAAAGAATTAAGTCCAGTACCAATAAGATGTTTTTCCTTATATTTACTTATTGAGAGTTTATTAAGAAGTTCAATTTTTTCAGAAATTGATATTAGCTGTGCTTGGCCTGTGCTTCCAAATATTGCTGTTCCATGACAACCCTGTTCTATCAATTTTTCTGCGTGTTCTATAGTTTTGTCAACATTCAGGCTTAAATCCGAGTTTAATACCGACATTGAGGCTGCAAAAATTCCACTTATTTTTGTCATATTAAAAATTTATATAAAAATATACTCAGTTAAGATTATAAATACCATATGAAAATATTGGCAGTTCAGAATAGAATGGGTGTTGGAGATACCATAATTTTCTTACCATATATTAAGGCTTTATCAAAAAAGTTTAATTCACCTGTTAGTATCTTGGTCAAGGAAAACTCTAAGGCCAATCAATACTTGGGCCAAACTAACTATATTGATGAGATACTTATTTTGGAAAGAGATAACGATATTAATAAAAGACATTCTGGATTTTTAGGAAGTTTTAATTTAATCAAAGATTTGAAAAAATATAAATTTGATAAAATTATAATTTTTAACTCCTCCTTTAGATATAGAATGATAGCAAAATTTTCTAATATTCCTGATATTTATCAATATCCATTGTTTCAAAAAACTAACCAACATATCATCAATGCTCCAAGAAAATTTATGAAAGACAAATTAGATTTAGTTGTTGATGAAGATCCAGTAGTACAAATTAATGATGACTCTATTTTAAAGGCTAGTGAAAAATTTAAAATTAATAAAAATGAAATAAATATACTTTTAGGAATAGGAGGATCTGGTTCGACTAAAAGAATTCCAGCAAAAACTTTTTTAAATGTTATAGAAAAAATAACTAGTGAAAAAAATTGTAAGTTTTTTCTTGCTACAGGCAATAATAGTGAAGAGCAAGAAATATTAAATGAAATATTACAATCAAAATTCAAAAATAATTGTACTCGTTTAGATAATCTATCAATTAAAGAAATTTTACCAGTAATAAAAAATTGTATTTTATCAATTTGTAATGATTCAAGTTTTAGCCATTTATCAGCTGCTTTGGGTGTCAATACAATCACTTTAATGGCAGATACTCCTCTAATTTATGGAAGTTATAGTTCAAAAATGTTTCCAATAATTCCAGATGGAGTAAAAACAGTTTCGCACAACACATTGGGCAAAGATAAAATAAACCCGCAAAAAATTTTTGATAAAATAATTGAAATTCTTAACTAAGATATATCTTTTAAAACAATATCCTTGGCCTCATTGACTATGGATGAAAGTCTTGATGTTTCGGGAGAAATATCAGGATGTATTTTTTTTTGAATCCTCACATAAGCTTTATTAACATCCTCTTTTGTAATTTTTTCACTTACATCTAAATTTAATATTCTATAAGCTTCAGAAACAGAGATGGATGAGATATTATTTGAATTGGCTTGGTTAAAAGAAAATCTCCCTGATCTTCTAAGAGTTTGAATAAGTCTAAAAAGAGAAATTAGTTGAAAAATTGATAAGCCCTTTAATTTTAACAAAGCTAGACTTGCAAGAGTTAGAGGTAAAGTTAATAAAAATTTTCCACCAACTGCAAACAAAATCGCTAAGGCAATTAATCCGAATATAATTATAAATCTAAGACCTTTTGAAATTTTTTTTGAGGAGATGTTAGTGATAAAACGTAGTAGAAAATAAAAAATAATTAATATAACTACTGTATAAATTATTATATTCATATATTTGTATCTTAATGAAAGTACCACAACTTAAAAAGAAACCAGAGTTAAAATCTTGTCACAATACAACATGGGAGGATAATTATAGTTGGATACACCAAGATAATATTCTTGAAGTTTTAAAAGATAGCTCCAAATTACTCCCTGACGTTAGAAAATATCTTGAAGAAGAAAATAGTTTTACAGAGCATAATTTAAAAGATACAAAAAAATGTCAGAAAATATTATTTGAGGAGATTAAAGGTAGAATTAAACTAGATGATGAATCTCTAAAATTTAAGGATAAAGAATATGAGTATTGGACCAAAACAACTGCGGTAGGGAATTATTCTATAAAATTGAGAAAAAAAATTGGAAGTGATACAATAGAAGAGATCTGGAATGGTGATAAAGAAAAAGAGAAATTAAAAACTGAATATTTTGGTGTAGGTGACTTAGAGGTAAGTTACAATGATAAACTCTTAGGTTATTCTTTGGATTTGAAAGGTTCTGAATATTATACGATATATATAAGAGATATCTCTTCTGGAAAATTACTTACTGAAAAAATAGAGGAAACAAGTGGAAACATTACTTTTAGTTTAGATGATAAATATATTTTTTATTCAAAGCTAGATAAATTTCACCGGCCTAGAAAAATCTTTAGACACAAGATTGGATCTTCAATAGAGAGCGACAAACTCATTTTTGAGGAAAAAAGCGACGCGTTTACTGTAGGAATAAGTTTAAGCTCGGATGAAAAATATTTTTTTATTACAACTTCAGATCATAATACATCAGAACAATATTATTTTAGAGTTGAAGACGAGAATCCAAAGCCAAAATTAATAAAAAAGAGAAAAAAAGGTATTATTTATTCAATCAATTCTTGGGATAACTACTTTTATTGTCATACTAATGAAAATGCAGAAGATTTCAAAATTGAGAAATGCAATGATTTATCAAGTCAAAAATGGGAAATTTATATAGCTGCTAAAGACGAAGTTTTAATTGGAGGATTAGTATTTTTAGATAATTGGATTATCAGAAGTGAAAAGTCTAATGCATTAAGAAAGTTATTTGTGAGGAATAGGCAGACAGGAGTTGAAGAGGAATTAAAATTCACAAGTGAGACTGTGGTTGTGCCTGGAGTTTCATTAAAACAAAAAGATAAGAATACAGACTTAGTTTACTTATCATACTCATCTCCTAAAACACCTGGTAAGACTTACTTATATAATTTAAGAACAAAAGAAAAAAAATTAGTTAAAGAACAAGAAATTCCATCGGGTCATAATCCAAATGACTATATAGTCGAAAGATTAGAGTGCCCTTCCCATGATGGAAGATTAGTTCCTGTTACAATCACTAGACATAAAAAAACTAAAATTGACGGATCAGCAAATTTACTTTTATATGGGTACGGATCATATGGAAGTTCAATGACGCCAGATTTTTCCTCAACTAGATTAAGTTTAATTGATAGAAATATTATTTGGGTAACCGCACATATTAGAGGGGGAATGGAGAGAGGGATGAAATGGTGGAAAGAGGGAAAACTACTGAATAAAAAAAATACTTTTGAAGACTATATTTATGCCGCAAAATTTTTAATTGATAAAAAGTACTCATCACAAGGAAAAATTATTGGCATGGGTGGATCGGCTGGTGGTTTACTAATGGGAGCTGTTGTAAATCAAGCTCCAGAACTATTTTTGGGGATTATCATGGCTGTACCATTTGTAGACTCTTTAACAACTAATCTTGATCACTCTTTACCATTAACTGTTGGAGAGTTTGATGAATTTGGAAATGCAAAAGATATTAAAGAACATTTTGATTATATATATTCATACGCACCTTATAATAATATTAAGAAAATGGATTATCCTCATATATTAATTACCACTAGCCTTAGTGATAATAGAGTATTATTTGACGAACCAGCAAAATTTACTGCTAAGTTGAGAGATTTAAAAACTGATAACAATTTACTGTTATTAAAAACTGAAATGAACGCCGGTCATGGTGGCAAGTCTGGAAGAGATGGTGCTATCGAGGAGATTGCTTTTGACTACGCATTTGTTTTAAAAATTTCAAAAAAAATTTAATTTTGCTATCTTGAAAAAATTAAATTAATCCCCAAATAAAAAGAGTGGCTGCCTAATGGGGCCAATATAAATAAACTTGCTTAACAAAGGAGGATATTATGACAAGTAAGGATTTATCTATATTTAACTCACTAAGACCTTTTTCAATTGGTTTTGACGACATGTTTGATCAATTCGAAAACATGCTTGGTAACGGTTCTTTGACTATGCAGTCAAATTACCCACCATACAATATCAGGAAAACTGGAAAGGATAATTACGCAATTGAACTAGCGTTAGCCGGTTTTAATAAAAAAGATGTTGAAGTTGAGTTTGAGGATAATTTATTAACTGTGAAAACTAAACAAGTTGATAAATCTCAAGATAACAATGCTGATGGAGAGATAATCCATAAAGGTATTTCTCAAAGACAGTTTGCTCGATCATTTACTATTGCAGATGATGTAAAAGTGAATGGAGCCGAGCTTAAAGATGGTCTTTTGACAATATCTTGTGAAAGGATTGTTCCAGAGCATAAAAAGAAAAAACTTATCGAAATTAAATAAGTTTACCTTGCTTGCGGAGATTATTTCTCCGCAAGTGATCAAAAACAACCGTTAGATACAAATCCAATCACAACTAGTTTTGAATTAATTTCAAATCTTCTCTCGCACGGAATACCATATTTTTTGGTATTATATATTATAACTAAATTCCCTTTTTCATTTTTAAAATCTTCATCTGGGTCTCCCAGACTATTTGTTAATTCTTGAGAGGACTTCCCAATAAATTTACTTAATTTCTTATTTTCTTTTTCAACAATAGCGTCAGTTTTTTGTTTTATAGTCTGACATCCAGATAATAAAATGATTATAATAAGGCTTGTTAAAAATGAAATTAAACTTCTCATCATTTTTAATTACTCTCAAATTATGGCATAAATATAAACTTCTGAGTTGAAAATTGTTGATAAAAACTAGTTTTGAAAGGCAAGAGGAAAGAGAATCGAATATTTATTATTCATTAGGAGGATAAATGCTTGATAAATATTTTGATTACAAAAAACATAAAACTAATTTTAAAACAGAAGTAATTGCCGGAACGACTACGTTTTTAACTATGGCATACATCATGTTTTTAAACCCGTTTATATTGTCTGGAGAATTTGCTGGACCCGAAAAAGGTTTTTTTGATTTTGGAGCTGTGTATACAGCAACAATTTTAGCAACTGCGTTGGCTTGTTTTATTATGGCTTTTTATGGAAAAACCTGGCCAATAGGACTTGCCCCTGGAATGGGTATAAATGCGTTTGTTGCTTTTGGTGTTTGTGCTGGTATGGGATATACACCACAAGAGGCCCTGGGCGCAGTTTTAGTAGCAGGTGTATTATTTTTAATTATCTCTTTAACACCAATCAGAGCTTGGTTAATTAATTCTATACCCAAAAGTTTGAAGTTAGGAATAGGCGCAGGAATAGGTTTATTTTTAGCAATAATTGGTCTTCAAATAATGGAAGTTGTAGTTGATAATCCAGTTACACTAGTTCAGCTTGGTAACTTAAGTGATCCTTTGGTATTGTTAGGCTGTGCAACTTTTATTGCAATAATTGTTTTAGATAAAATGAATGTCAAAGGAAATATTATTATAGGTATTCTAGTATTTAGTATTATTGCTTGGGCTACAGGTTTAGCTAAATTTAATGGTATTGCAAGTTCACCACCACCAATGACATATCTATTTGAGTTTGATTTATCAGCAGCGATGACGGCTGGTATGTCAACAGTAATATTCACTTTATTATTTATAGATTTTTTTGATACTGCAGGAACCTTAACCTCAGTAGCCAATGTTGCAGGTAAAGTAGGAAAGGATGGTAAGGTTCAGGATATCAACAAAGCAATGCTGTCTGACAGTGTAAGTACGGTTGCTGGTGCTGTGATGGGAACCACAACAGTCACAAGTTATGTAGAGTCTGGAGCGGGTGTTAAAGCGGGCGGTAAAACTGGAATGACATCTCTTGTCATTGGTATACTTTTTCTTGCTTGTATATTTTTTGCACCATTAGCTACTAGCTTGCCAAAACAAATTGATGGTGCGGCTTTACTTTTTGTGTCAGTTCTTTTTATTAGAAATATAACCGATATTGAATGGAATGATATTTCAGAGTCTGCTCCAGCGATTCTTGCTATGATTTCAATGCCTCTGACATATAGTATAAGCAATGGTATTGCTTTAGCATTTGTCTCTTATGCATTAATCAAAATATTTACTGGTAAATTTTCTACTACATCACCAGCTATTTGGGTTATTGCAATTTTAAGTGTGGTAAGTTTCGCTGTGGCATAAATAAATATTAACAGGGCTAGTCAACTAGCCCTGTTTACTTTTTTTGATAATCTCTTTTATAGATATTTCCTCATAATGTTCAGTTGGTTGAACAATCCAAGGATCTGAATCGAGCTTAATAGGACAAAAATCTGGTTCAAAAGTTGAGGATTTTTTTTTCCATAAACAGGCTGTCTTAATTTCTTTAATAAAATTTTTTGTTGGTCCGTAACTCTTCAACCATTCTATACTCTTATTTAAAGTTAAGCCTGTATCTGATAAATCATCAATTAAGAGTACCTTTTTAAAATCTTTATCATTTGCTAGTGAGCTTATTTCCCTTGCAAACATTAGTTGACCTTGTTGGTCCTCAATGCCTTTTCCTGAATAACTTTGGATAACAATATATGCTATAGGAAGTTTTAATATTCTCGAAAGTATGTCAATAATTGGTGCAGCACCCCTCATTATTCCAACTAAGACAGTGGGATGGTAATTATTGTGGATTTCGATGGCTAATTTTTCAACAATTTTTGTATATTCTTCAAATGATATAATTAATTTATCTGCCATAAATTTTTTTATCATATAAAAAAAATTAAAAAAGATTAAAAAAGAACATATGAAAATATTTGATTGTTTCATGTATTTCAACGAAGACGTTGTTTTAGATCTAAGGCTCAATATGCTTGATAAATACGTTGACTACTTTGTAATCGTTGAAAGTAGCTTCACACATAAAGGTGATAAGAGAGAGCTTCAATTTGATAATAAAAAGTTTGAGAAATTTAAAAATAAAATTATTTATTTAGTATACGAAAAAAAACCTAATAATATTAAAGAAATTTTGAATGATGAGCATGAAGACGATAAATCAAGAAAATATATATTTAATTCAATCTTAAGAGAAAATGGACAAAGAAACTTTATACTCAATGGATTAGAAGATGCAAATGAAGAAGACTTGATTTTAATTTCAGATGTAGATGAGATACCAAACTTAGAAAGATTGGAAATTGGTAACATTAATCAAAAAATAATAATGTTTAAACAGGAAATGTTTTATTATAAATTTAATCTTAAATTACCCAACTTTAATTGGACTGGGACTAAAGCTTGTAAGAAAAAATATTTAAAATCTCCTCAATGGTTGAGAAACATTAAAGATAGAAAATATT
Organism: uncultured Pelagibacteraceae bacterium; assembly: GCA_902543375.1. Classification (GTDB taxonomy): domain Bacteria; phylum Pseudomonadota; class Alphaproteobacteria; order Pelagibacterales; family Pelagibacteraceae; genus Pelagibacter. The sequence continues at coordinate 60,784 of CACBYE010000002.1, read as the reverse complement.
CTTTATATAGATTTGATGTTTTATTTTCTGAAACAAAGTTTATAGACCTCAAAATAATAGAAAATGGAGGATGGCATTTTACAAACCTAAAAAGTGCTGAAGAAATAGAACATAAACTAAGATCATATCTCCATCACAGGGAGTTCGATGTGAACCCTATTTCTATAAATGAAATCAATAATATAATTAAAAATAAAATAGCAATTTATGATCTAACTTTAGATAAAAGGACCCAAAAAATAGGTCATGGTAAAAAACTTGAAAAATATCCACTAGACAGATTACCAAAATTTTTGCAAGATAATTTACATAATTATCAAGAATGGATAGACTAACATGAAAAAAGGATACTGGGTAAGTTTGTACTTTAAAATAGATAACCAAGAAAATATTAAGAAATATTCCGAGCTAGCAACACCAATTATTAAAAGTTATGGTGGTGTACCTCTTGTAAGAGGTGGAAAACATGAAACTTTTAATGGAGATGATTTCTGTAGAACCGTTGTGTGGGAATTTCCAAGTTATGATAAAGCATTAGAGTGTCATGCTTCTAAAGAATATCAAGATAGTTGGTCATTGGCTGAAAAAACAACAAAAAGACATATGCAGGTTGTTGAAGGATTTAGTATTGAATAGGCTCAGGGTCTATGCTTCTCCATAAATACCAAGTCGCAACAGAACAATAAGGAGTAAATCTTTTTTTTAATAACTTTACAAATTTTTCTGGGGGTAAATATTTTTTTTTGTAATTTTTAGAAATCGCTCTTAATAAACCAATATCTTGAATAGGCCAAATGTTGGATCTATTGTAAGTAAATAATAGGATCATTTCAGCAGACCATCTCCCTATCTGTCTTAAATTTGATAGATAGTCTATAGCCTCTTCATCAGTCATTTTTGAAATTAATTTAGGATTAAAAGTTTTTTCAATAGTTTGTTTGGCTAAACTTTTAATTCCTAAAACCTTTTGCCGACTGAGCCCACAGCTCTTTAGTTGAGAAAAGGTCAGATTTGATACAGTTTTTGCATTAATCTTATTTTTACATTTTTTTTTAAATTTAAAAAAGACAGAGTTTGCTGCAGCGACACTAATTTGTTGTCCAATTATGCTTTTACACAATGAGTAGAAAATATCACGTCTTGTCGTTAGAATAGTTTCAGATGGGCTTTGATAACTTTTAATTAATTTTGAGAGAATTTTATCTTTTTTTGATAAGTACTTTTTTGCTTTACTCCAGTATTTAGGAACGCTAGTCATTAATTGGCCTAGAAGTAATAATCTTTTTTTTATAAATTTCTCGTCTAAAAATGATAAGTGTTGAAACAATTACTAATAAAGCACCTATCAATGTTTTAAATGTTGGTATTTCATTCCAAATAAAATACCCAAATATTATAGCGAAAACTAAAGCTAAATATTTAAGAGGAGTTACTAAAGAAACTTCTGAAAATTTATATGATTGACTTAACCACAAGTTTGCAACGCCACCAAAAATACCTATCAAAGATAAAAGTATAAAATGATTAAAAGTAGGCATAATCCAGCCCTGAGGGATAGTTAAAAAACTCAGTAACGTTATTGCTAAGGAAAAATAAAAAGAAATTAACCATACTGGTTCAGTTGTTGACAGTTGTCTAATTGTTATTGCTACATAAGAAAGACCTAAACAGAATATGATTGGAAAAATATAATAAATGTTTAATTCGGTAATCCCAGGTTCTGTAATTACAAGAATTCCAACAAAGCCTATAATGACAGCTAACCACCTAAAAATTCCAACTTTCTCATTTAGTAAGAATATAGACAATATAGTTGTAAATATTGGAGCAGCAAAAGATATGCTTACAACTGTTGCTAATGGCAACTGTCTTAAAGCAATAAAAATTGCAATTAATGCTATTAGCCCAGAGCCACACCTTAATGCATGCAATCCTGGTCGTTGAGTTTTATAAAAGTTGTTAAATCTTTCTCTTGGGATTATAAAAAAGTAAAAGATTATCCCAAAAAAACCTCTAAAAAACAATACCTGACCAATGGGATAATCTACAGACCACTTTACAATTAAATCCATTAATGAAAATGCACAAATGGACATAAACATGTACAAAAATCCCAATTGATTTTTACTAAGCATATGAATAATTTGTAGATTAAATTAAATCTTTATCAATGGAAATAGCAGTTTTAGCTCTTGGATGTTTTTGGGGACCTGAAATTAAATTCAGTAAAATAGATGGTATAATCAAAACAGAAGTTGGTTACTGTGGTGGTGATAGCTCTGTCACGACGTATAAAGAAGTTTGCACTGGAAACACAAATCATGCTGAGGTGGTAAAGTTAGAGTATGATGAAAAGACTATAACATACGAAAAGATTTTAAAAATTTTTTTCCAAATTCATGACCCTACTACTTTAAATTCTCAGGGACCAGATTTTGGAACTCAATATAGAAGTGAAATATTTTATTTAAATGACAATCAAAAAAAAATTGCAGAAAAAGTGTTAAACGATGTGAATGAGCGATTATCAGGAAAAGTAGTTACAAAAATTTCTTTATTAAAAAATTATTGTCCAGCCGAAGAATACCATCAAAAATATTTAGAAAAAAGGTAATATGTCTTTAGTCGAAACTGATTGGTTAGAAAAAAACCTTTCTGAGGTAAAAATTATTGATTGTTCTTGGCATATGCCTCAAACACAGAGAAGTGGATTTGAGGAATATAAATCCCTTCATATACCTAACGCAATTTTTTTTGATATAGATGAAAATTCAAAAAAAGACACCTCTTTACCACACATGTTAGTTGACCAAATAAGTTGGGATGCAATTGTTTCAAATATGGGAATTAAAAAAAATGATCAAATAGTCATTTATGATAATTCAGATGTTATAAGCTCATGTCGTGGCTGGTTTAATTTTATCTATTACGGACATGATCCAAAATTAATAAATGTTTTAAATGGTGGTTTGAGAAAATGGCTTAAAGAAAAAAAGAGAGTAACTGATGAAATTTTAAATTTAGAAAAATCAGATTATAAAAGTACTGAGAGAAAAGATCTTGTTAAGAGTAAACAAGCTATTGATCAAAATATAGACGAAAAAAAATTCACATTGATTGATGCTCGAAGTAGAGAAAGATTTGAAGGTAAAATCCCTGAGCCCAGAAAAGGTCTTAGAAGCGGATGTATAAAAAACTCTTTTTGTATACCATTTAACGACTGCCTGAATATTGATAAAACTTTTAAAAATAACAATGAACTTAAAAAAATTTTTAAGATAAGTTTAGAAAATTTAGAACAAAAAAATATTGTTTTTTCATGTGGTTCTGGTGTTACAGCGTGTGTTTTGGCACTAGCTTATTCTCTAATTAATGATAAATATCTTCCTTGTATATATGATGGCTCTTGGGCCGAATACGGATTAATTTAAATTTTATATGAAAAGATCTACGAAAACGATATCAATAATATTTGTATTTTTTTTAATAATTACAATTGTAATTGTTGGAAGATCAATGATTGGCAATCATTTTAAAAAGAAATTTAGTAAGAGACCGCCACCAGGAATAATTGTAACTGAAGTTATTGAAAAAGAATTTTCTGAACAAATAGAAACCTATGGTACAGCAATTTCAAAGAAATCAAAAACTTTTAAAATTAAAAAAGATGATCTTTTTGAAGACCTAAAATTAAAGAACTTTGTAAAAGAAGGAGATGTTTTAATTAAATTAAAAAGTGGAGATATTTTAGCTCCATTTAGCGGAGTATTAGGCTACACTGGTTTAACAGAGGATATTCTTGTTTCAAGTAACATATTTATCATCACACTTGATGATAACTCGACAATTTACTCGGATATTAAAATTCCAGAGACTTATTCTGCCTCTATAAAAAAAGGTCTTCCAGTCGAGGTTACATTATCTAGTTTTAAAAATAAAACTTATTTAGGTGAGATAGATTTTGTTTCAAGCAGAATAAATGCAGATACAAGAAGTTTGTTATCAAGAATAAAAGTAAAAAATCAAAATTTAGAACTAATTTCAGGTTCACTTTTGGAAGTAAGAATTAAATTTGAATTAAGAGATTCTCTTAGTGTGCCTGATACAAGTGTGATGATTGAAGGCGATAAATCATATGTTTACAAAATTAATGAGGAAAATATTGCAAATAAAACTGAGGTAAAAACTGGCTTGAGAGGTGATAGCAACATTGAAATAATTTCAGGCTTAACTGCAGGTGATATAATTGTAGCTGAGGGTCTAAAAAAGGTAAGACCTCGTGGAAAAATAAAACCTATAAATAAATAATGTTTATTACTGAACTAAGTATTAAAAGACCGACCGTATCTTGGGTTATGTCCCTAATACTAATCATATTTGGTTTATTTGTATTTTGGAAATTACCCGTTAGAGAATTACCCAATGGAATTCAACCACCTGTTGTTCAAGTTCAAGTAGACTACAAGTCTGCAGCAGCTTCGATAGTAGATCAAGAAGTCACACAAGTTGTCGAGGATGTTATTGGTGGGGCTGAAGGTATAAAGAATATAGACTCGAAATCTGAAAATGGTAGAAGCACAATTAATGTTGAGTTTGACACAAGTATTGATCTAGATAACGCTGCCAATGACATCAGAGAAAGAGTTGCAAGAATTGTAGATAACTTACCAACTGAGTCAGATCCACCACAAATACTTAAAAGAGCTGCGGGATTTACAACAACTATGTGGCTATCGTTATCCTCTTCCTCGTGGAGTGATCTTGAATTAGGAGACTACGCAGAAAGATATCTTGTGGACCAGTTTTCAAGTGTAAAAAATGTCGGAAGAATTAGAGTAGGTGGATTAAGAGAATTAAGTATTAGAGTTTGGATTGATCCTATAAAACTTGCTGCTAATGATTTAACCATTAAGGAAGTTGAATTTGCTATTCGCGGTGAAAATGTAAGTTTGCCTGCAGGAACGTTGGAAGCAGACAATATTGATCTAACACTAAATCTAGATAAATCATACAATGATATTGATACTATAAATCAAATACCCATCAAAAAAACTAGTAATCGAGTAATTCTTTTATCAGATGTAGCAAATGTTGAATTTGGCCCGGTATCAGAAAAAACTCTTTTTAAAGCTCAAACTAAAGATCAAATAAATTTGAAAACTGTAGGGATAGGTATCTACGCAAGAAGTGGTGCTTCAACAGTGGAACTTTCAAATGATATCAAAAAAAAAATCGTTGAGGTAAAAAAATCTTTACCAGAGGAATTAGATTTAAGAGTTTCTTTCAATAGGGCTAACTATGTTGAGGCTGCAATTGAAGAAGTTTATAAAACTTTGGTGATTGCTTTTGTTTTGGTAGTATTGATAATTTATTTATTTTTGGGAAACTTAAAAGCAGTTATTGTGCCTGCTATTGCACTCCCAGTAAGCTTAATAGCATCTTTTCTGGGCTTATACATATTTGGTCTTTCAATTAATATTTTTGTGCTTTTAAGTTTTATTTTAGCGATTGGCATAATCACAGATGACTCAGTAATTATGACAGACGCAATATACAGAAGAATAGAGAATGGTGAAACACCACTTGTTGCAGCTTATAAAGGATCTAAACAAATTTCTTTTGCTATTGTTGCTACTACACTAATTTTAGTAGCAGTTTTCTTACCATTAATATTTATTGAGGGAATTTCTGGAACATTATTCAGAGAAACAGCGATTGCATTATCTTTTTCAATTGTGGTTTCTTCTTTTGTTGCATTAACTTTGTCGCCAATGCTAGCAAGTAAATTTTTATACAAAAAAAAATCAAAAAAAAAATTTATTCAAAAATTTGAAAAACTTTTCACTAACTTTGCAAACTTTTATGAAGAAACTTTAGTTAATGTTATCAATAAAACTAAAAGTGTAAGTTTTTTTATTATTTTTATAATAATTGCCTCAGTGCTTTTATTTAGTTTTTCAAAAAAAGAGCTTTTGCCTATGGAGGATAGGGGAGCATATCTGATAATTGGTTCAACTGATGAAGGAAGTTCATTTGAATATACCCAAGAACAAGCCCAAAAAGTAGAGGCAAGACTTATTCCTCTGCTACAAGCTGAGGATAGTCCATATTCAAGATTTATAATGCGTGTTCCAGGATTTGGAAATTCAGCTAATTCATATAATAGTTTTATAATAATCGCTCTACTTGATGATTGGAAAAATCGTAAAAAGGGTCAACAAGTTGTTCTTAGAGAGGCAATTGGTAAAATAGTAACTTTACCCCAGGCTCTAGCTTTTCCTATATCTCCTCAATCTATTAGAGTATCAAATTACAACAAACCTGTACAAATGGTCATTTATGGAAATACTTACGAAGAACTTGAGGCAATACAAAAAAAAATAATACGAAAACTTAGATCTAATAAAAATCTCTCAAGAATTGAATCTGATTACAATCGAAACAAGCCAGAAGTAAAATTGATAATAAATAAAAATAAAGCTAAAGATTTAGGTGTTTCAACTAAATCAATTGGTGAAACACTTGAAACACTTTACGGAGGAAAAAAAATAACAACTTTTAATAAACTAGGCAAAGAGTATCCAATAATTGTTCAACAATATTTATCTGATCGACGAAATAAAGAGGGTATTTCAAAAATATTTGTTCGCTCGGAAACAAATGAAAAATTAATATCTTTAGCAAATCTTGTGAGTTTTAAGGAAGAAGGTTCAGCAAAGGAGCTTGCTAGATATAATAGACAAAGAGCAGTGACAATTTCTGCAAATATTAGTGAGGCATATACCTTAACAGAAGCGATAAAATACTTTGAAAATGTGATGATTGATTTAGCGCCAGAAAACCAAATTACTTGGAAAGGAAAATCAGAGGAAATTAAAGAGACAAGTAATGAATTGTTTATAATTTTTGCTTTAGCTTTACTAACTGCTTATTTGGTTATGGCTGCAACATTCAACTCTTTTGTTCATCCATTTGTAATAATCTTAACTGTGCCTTTGGCTATTTTTGGAGGATTGGTCTTTATTTTATTTTTAAATAGCTCTGTAAATATTTTTTCTCAAATTGCATTAATCATACTAATAGGTATCTCAACCAAGAATAGTATTTTAATTGTTGATTATGCAAATCAAATTAGATCTACTGGAAAAACAATCGAGTTGGCTGTCAAAGAGGCGTGCGCTGTTCGGTTTAGACCAATTATAATGACATCACTAAGTACAATGATCGCAATGATGCCTTTAGTGATTGGAAATTTTGGTCCAGGTGCAGGCGAGGGTTCAAGATTAGCAGTTGGTTCTACAATCCTAGGAGGAATGATAATTTCAACGTTCTTTACTTTGTACGTCACTCCTTCGATGTATCTTGCATTAGCAAAAAATACAAAAAGAATTGACATAATAGACTTGGAATTAAAAAAAGAGTTGTCTAAAAAATAATATATTTTTTTCTATTTAATGTACTTTTACATTTCAATAATTGTTTTTTATAATTATTAGATTGTCTCTCAACTTTTTTAGCTAGTCCAATTACTTTTTTATTTTTTTTATAATTTTTATAATTTCCCCAACCTTCATGATAAGCAAGATACTGTTTAAAAGCATCTTTCTTTGAAATCTTTAAAATATTTTCAGATTTATTTGTATACCACCCAATGAAGTCAACACTGTCTTTAAATCTTGCTCTTGTTGCTAATTTATTACCAGTTTCTCTTTTATATTGCTCCCAAGTTCCCCTAACTGCTTGAGAATAACCAAAAGAACTAGAAGGTCGCTTATAAGGTATTATTTTAAAAATTTTTTGTCTTGCCGGTTTAGCCAGCCAATCAAAATCGGACTCCATTTTAATTATCGCTAATTGAATATAAATAGGTGTTCCCCACTTTTGCTCAACTTTTTTTGTATGTTTATACCATAAATATCTTTCACTAAAAATTGAGCAACTATTAGAAGTGTTTGAAGGAATTGATGAACAGCTGATTGTAAAAAAATAAATAAAAATTAATAATTTATTTTTTAAATCTCCCATATTTATTTATAAAATTATTAAGAAGAATTACAACAATAACACCTAATAAATTTCCAAATAAATCAGACCATTGAAAAGTTCTTTCAGGTATGACTAAGTGGAAAATCTCCAGCGTAATAGATAGAAAAATCAAATATAATATTAATAAGATATTTATCTTAGAATTTGCAAAAGTTAAAAAACCAATAATTGAAACTAACATAAATACATAAAAATGATTTGATGATATAATAAAATCTGGTGTTATTTGGGGTTGTATAGTTTTATTGTCATAAATTATCCAACCTAATAGACTTCCAGGATATAGATATAAAATAGTTAAAAGGATATTAATTAAATAAAATATTACTTTATAAGTAGAAAAAAATTTTGACATTTAGTTAAATGATTTTTTTATAAATAATTTTTGAATATGACAAGATGAGTTTTTTGGTATTAGTAAGACATGGTCAGAGCACTTGGAATCTAGAAAAAAGATTCACTGGTTGGGTTGATGTTGATCTAACAGATCAAGGTAAAATAGAAGCAGAAAAAGCTGGTTTACTTATTAAAAATCAAAAAATAGATATAGATTTTTATTATTCTTCATTTCAATTGAGAGCTAATAATACTCTTAAGATAATACAAAAAATATTAAAAACAAAAAAAGATTTTGTAAGAGCATGGCAGCTAAACGAAAGACACTATGGTGAGCTTACAGGATTGAATAAAATTGAAACTGCAAAAAAAATTGGTGAGAATAAAGTTTTTGAATTTCGAAGATCTTGGGATATCAAACCAGGAAGGTTAAGTAGAGAAAGCTCTTATCATCCACTAAATATTGAAACTTATGAAAAAATTCCCAAAGAGCTCATTCCTGACTCAGAGTCTTTAAAAGATACATACGACAGAGTTCTGGAGTATTTCAAAAAAGAGATACAACCCAAACTAATAGATAAAAATATATTAATCACAGCCCATGGAAACTCTATAAGAGCTTTATGTAAATATTTGTTCAATTTAGATAACAATCAAATTACCAGTTTAGAAATTCCAACAGGAAATCCATTAATAATCAAATTTGGTGAAAATTTAAAAATAAACGAGTGTAAATATCTAGATAAAGAGAGATCTAAGAGCCTTTTAGTTTTTTAAAAATTTCTAAGTTCGTTAAGTGGTGAAATTTATTAGTGCTCTCAAATCCATTTAATTGTTGTTTCATTAATAATTCATTCCAAATTTTAGAGACTGAAAAGTTTTTTACTTCATGCTCATGAAACAATTTTTTATTCAAAATTTGGCAACCGGTATATATAAAGTTTTTTTCAAAACTTTTTTTAATTAAATTATCTTTTAGATCAAAATCTCCATCTAGATTATTATCAAAGCTAAGTTTTTTATTTACTAACAAAAGAATATTATCTAATTTATTTTGAAAATAATATTTTTGCATATCGTTTATTTCACTTACATAATTTTCATTCCAAATAGTGTCCGGATTAAAAACAAGAAAATCATTATCATTTGAATGGTTGATCATATTTAAAACCCCCCCGCCAGTACCTAGAATATCTCTACCATCCTCTATTATGTTTATTTTTACTGGAAAATTTTTATCTTTTAAAAAGTTAGTAATTTGTTCACTTAAATAAAAGGTATTTAAAAAAACATTTTCAACTCTTAATTTAATGACAGTTTCAATACAGTCTTCTAAAATTGTTTGATTTCTTATTTGAAGTAAAGGCTTAGGTTTTTTAAGTGTTACAGGATTTAATCTTTTACCAAATCCAGCACATAGAATTAAAGCAGTGTTAATTTTCATAAACTTTTTTTGAAATTATCTTTTAATAAGTTTTTTAAATCTGAAAAAATTTCATTTTGGTTGATCCTTAAAGAAATCAGATCCCACGTGTAAGGTATTAATCTTAAATAATCCTTTTTTTTATCTCGGATTGCTAAACGTGTAAATATTCCAATAATTTTAAGATTTCTTAGAATAGATAAAATTTCGAAATCATTTTTTATTTTTTTCTTATCGATTTTTTTTTGACTATTTATATAAAAATTAAAAATCTGTTTTTTTAGAACTTGTGAGGTTTTTAATCTTACATCATCCACTAATGAAGCTAAATCGTAAGCTCTGTTACCGATTAAAGCATCCTGACTATCAATTACACCTATTCTGTTATTAACAAGCATTAAATTTGAAACGTGAAAATCTCTATGGACAAATATATCATTTTTCATCTTAAGACATGATGCTAAATTTTTAATTATTTTTTTAAACCTTTTATTAAAATTTTTTCTTTTTTTTTTTGACAAATTTTTTTTTACGAACCACTCACTAAATAAATTAGCCTCTTGAATTAGTATTTCTTTTTTATACTCAGGGATTTGATAATATTTATTTTTAAAATTTTTAATTTTTCTATCTTTTATTGATTGTATTTGATTAAGTAATTTTATTATATCTTTAAAAAATAAAAACTTTTTATTTTTTCCTTTTTGCAGAATTTTCAAAATTGTGTCATTTCCAAAATCTTCAACCTCAATTTGATTATTTTTATAATTTTCTCGATATAATTTTGGTGCTAAAATCTTATTTTTAATTAAAATCTTACTAATTGCATCATATACAAGAAGATTTTTAAGTTTGTTCTTTTCTGCAACAATTATAATAGAATTACCATGATTATATTTCTTTCTAAAAAACTTTCTTTGTGACGCATCCCCTTTTAATTTTTTAAGATTTTGCATTTATCTATAATTACAAATTTAAGCCCTTAATTTGTACTTTTCGCTTTTTATAATCATTTCCATATTCAAAATTTAATTCAATTAAATTTTTTGGTTTTGGTTTTATTTTTTGTGGCCATTCAATTAATGTAATAGCATTGGAAATATTATCAAATAATCCTAAATTGTGAATTTCATCCAAATTTTTTATTCTAAACAAATCATAATGATTAATCTTGATCTCTTTGATTTTATATTCATTCAACAGATTAAATGTGGGACTTGTGACTTCAGTTATTTTAAGTCTGTTTTCTTTTTGAAGATTGTTAATTAGGTACCTAATAAATGTAGTTTTACCAACACCCATCTCACCCTCAAAGAAAACTACATGCCCTAATTTTAATTTTTTTGAAATCTTATTAGCTAATTCCTCTGTTTTTTTTTCTGAAGATAGATTTATTAAATCACTTTTAATAGCGATAGGCATTAGGCTTGAAAGGTCCCTCTACTCCTACACTGATATAGTCTGCTTGGTCTTTTGAAAGTTTAGTTAATTTAGCTCCAACTTTTTTAAGATGAAGAGTAGCAACTTTTTCATCTAAATGCTTTGGCAAAACATAAACTTTGTTTTCATAATTTTTGTAATTATTCCATAATTCTATTTGAGCAATTACTTGATTAGTAAAAGAGGCGCTCATAACAAAACTTGGGTGCCCTGTAGCACAACCTAAATTTACTAATCTACCTTCTGCCAATAAAATTATTCTTTTTTTGCTGGGTAACTCAATTTCATGTACTTGAGGTTTTACCTCGGTCCATTTATAATTTTTTAATGCCTCAACCTGAATTTCATTGTCGAAATGTCCAATATTACATAAAATTGCTCTATCTTTCATATCTCTCATATGATCAGCTGTAACTATATCTTTATTGCCTGTAGCAGTTACAACAATATCTGCTTTACTAATTGCTTCATCCATTAAAACAACTTCATAACCCTCCATTGCAGCTTGCAATGCACATATTGGGTCAGCTTCGGTGACTAGCACACGGGCTCCACTTTGCCTTAAAGATGCAGCGCTTCCTTTTCCAACATCACCAAAACCAGCAACAATTGCAATCTTTCCTGACATCATTACATCGGTTGCCCTTCTGATTCCGTCAACTAAGCTCTCTCTACATCCATATAAATTATCAAATTTCGATTTAGTAACAGAATCATTAACATTAATAGCTGGGACTAACAAAGAATTTTCTTTTTCCATTTTATTTAGAGCTTTTATCCCTGTAGTAGTCTCTTCCGAAACTCCTTTTACATCTTTTAATAATTCTTTATACTCGTTATGCATAATTGCTGTTAAGTCACCACCATCATCTAAAAGCATATTTGGTTTCCAATTTTTCTTTCCCTCGATTGTTTGTTTGATACACCATACATATTCTTCCTCTGTTTCTCCTTTCCATGCGTAAACAGGAATACCAGCTTTTGCAATTGCTGCAGCTGCATGGTCTTGAGTAGAAAAAATATTACAGGATGACCATCTTACCTCTGCACCTAAATCTACTAAAGTTTCAATTAAAACTGCTGTTTGTATTGTCATATGTAGACAACCAATAATTTTTGCACCTTTTAAAGGAGATTTTCCAGAATATTCTTCTCTCAAAGCTATAAGTCCAGGCATCTCACTTTCAGCAATTGAAATTTCTTTACGTCCAAATTCTGCTTGGGATAAATCTTTTACTTTATAATCTTCCATCGTGGCACTTCTAACAATTAAAAATTAATTAATCAATAGAACTATTTAAATTTTTGGAAATACAATTTCCATACTTGCACCTTTTCTATCTTTTCTATTGGATGCTGTAATAGATGCATTATGTAAATCAACTAAATTTTTTTACTATATTTAAGCCAAGTCCAGAATGTTGCCCAAATTTATCTGGTCTATTACTATAAAATCTATTGAAAATTTTATTCATATCTTTTTCTTTAAATCCACGGCCTTCATCTAAAACTTTAATAAGTACTTTATTATCATCTGTTTTAGAAACTTGGACTATTACATCTTTATTATTCTCACTAAAAGAAATTGCATTATCCAAAAGATTTGCAATGATTTGCTCAATTCTATTTTCTATTCCATAAATAAAATACTTATTTTTACCATCGTTTTTATAAGAAATTTTAATTCCTTTTTTTAGTTTATAAATATTATTAAAGTCGTCTACTACAGATTTGATAATTGGCTCTATGTCTAACTTTTTAATCTTTTCTTTACTTAAAGCTACCTCATCTTTTAACATTTGAGAGTAATCAGTTATTAATCTCTCGATTCGTTGAACATCATGGCTTAATATATTAATCAATTTGAGTCTTTGTTCTTTATCATTTGTGTCATGTAAGATTTCCGATGCACTTTTTAAAGATGCAAGTGGATTGCGTATCTCATGAACTAGATCTGTAGAAAAATTTTCTGCATGAGAGATTCTTTTTTGTAATTCTAAAGTCATATCATCTAAAGAACTCGATAATAATCCAAGTTCATCGTTTCTTAATTTTAATGTATCAATATTAGTTTTTTTTAGCTCCTTGTTCTTAATTGTTTTTGTATAACTAACCAAATTTTTGATGGGCTTTAAAAAATACCTGTTTAAAACAAAAGAAAATATTAAGATTACTATCCCAACAGCAATTGCAGTTCTAATTACAAATGATTTTCTTTCATCTATTGCAGCTTTGATATCATTTGCATTTTCAGTAATTGCTAAATATCCCAAATTTTCTCCATCTTTCATTACATTTTTAATTGTAGTTAATTTAAATTTATTAAATTCTTCTTCAGTAAATGTGTATGGAATTCCAAAATTTTTTGAGGAAGCATAATTCATCAAGACATCGTTTAAAGAAATGATTTTATTGTTTCCAGTATCTAATTTTTTTTCTTCAGTAATTTTTTTTGTTGTAGATGAATCTAACACTTCTAACTCAATAGTATCTAGTCTTTGAGAAAAAGATCTTGGATCAAGATCTAATGTATCAGTGTCTCCAATCAAGTTTAATTTGTCGTCAAAGAATATTACTCGGTCTAAATTTTGAAAAAGAAACCTCGTAGAGAATAAAAATTTCCTAATATCCTTTCTGACGAATTTTACATTAAGTCTTTTTAAATTATCAATCGTATTATTTATTACTTCAATATGGTTAGATGATTTTTTTTTTATCAAATTAGGTTGAACATTTTTAAGATAAATAAAAGTGAATAAACCAATAATTGTAAAAAATATAAAATTTATAAATAAAAATTTTTTTAAAATTGATAGACTCTTAAGAAGATTGCTGAACATTAATTAACATTCCATCTATATCCGCTTCCATACCTAGTTTCTATTGCTGAAAATTCAGGATCAACCTTTTTAAATTTTTTTCTTATTCTTTTGACGTGGCTATCTATTGTTCTATCTTCAATGTCAGTGTCTTCTCTATATGCAATATCCATTAATTGAGCTCTCTCTTTAATAATTCCAGGTCTTTTTGCAAGTTCTTTAACTAACAAAAATTCTGTGGTTGTCAGTTTGTCCGGTAATTGTTTTCCATCCCATTCACACTCTAATTGAGAGGGATCTAATTTTAATTTTCCATGTAATATGATACTTTTGTTTTCCTCCAAAACCTCTTTTGAGTCTTTTTTTCTAAGTTGCACTCTAATTCTCTCAATTAGAACCTTGATCGAAAAACCTCCAGATTTTTTGACAAAATCATCAGCACCTAGTTTTAATCCAAGTAACTCGTCAATTTCATCATCTTTTGAAGTTAAAAAAATTACTGGCAATGAAGTTTTTTTCCTTAGTTTTTTCAGTAATTCTTCTCCATCCATTTTTGGCATTTTGATGTCTACTATAGCCAAGTCAGGAGGTGTTCTTGTTAGACCAATTAAAGCGCTCTCACCGTCTATATATGTTTGAACTTTAAAACCCTCTTTTTCTAAAGCGATACTCAAGCTTGTTAAAATATTTCTATCATCATCTACAAGAGCAATTGTTTGTTTCTGCATAAGCGATTATAAAAATACTAAATTGTTCTAATTTGGGCAATTAAATTAATGAAGTACACCCCAATTTTCTCCACTGTTTAAGTCTACAGTGAGAGGTATCGAAAAAGAATGTTGATCACTTTTACTGACACTTGACATTTCATCAACGATAATTTTACTAATTCTTTTTACCTCTTCTTTGGGAGTTTCAAAAATTAATTCATCATGAATTTGGAGTAACATTTTGGTTTTGTTGTTTTTTTGATTTTTTAGTTTTTTGTCAAGTCTTATCATAGCTAATCTCATGATTTCAGCAGCAGATCCTTGGATGGGCGCATTAATTGCTGCACGTTCTTGAAAATTCCTTACGTTAAAGTTTTTATCATTAATATTAACGAAGTGAGATCTTCTTCCAAAAATATTATTAACATAACCACTTTTTCTACAAAATTTTATTGTATTATTCATGTAAGTCTTTATTTCAGGAAACTTCAAAAAATAAGAGTTTAGAAATTCTTCAGCCTCAAAATTCGAAACATTAATTTGCTTTGCCAAACCATATTGTGAGATTCCGTATATTATTCCAAAATTTATCGCTTTTGCTTTTCTTCTTTGGTCTAGAGTAACTTTACTGATATCAACATTAAAAATTTGGCTGGCGGTAAGTGAATGGATATCCTCATTATTTTTGAAAGCTTTTTTTAATCCTTTAACATCAGCCAAATCTGCTAAAATTCGCATTTCGATTTGATTATAATCTGCAGAAATTAAAACATTATCTTTTTCTGCTACAAAGGCCTTTCTAATATCTCTGCCATCTTCTGATTTAATCGGAATATTTTGTAAATTTGGATCACTCGATGCTAATCTTCCTGTAGTAGTTGCAGCTAACAAAAAAGAAGTGTGTACTCTTTTGGTTTTGGAATTGATATGTTCAGGCAGAGAATCCGAATAAGTATTCTTTAATTTAGATACTTGTCTCCAGTCTAATACTAATTTTGGAAATTTATGACCTTTAAAAGCTAGATCTTCTAGTACTGATGCACTAGTTGCAAAGCTACCTTTCTTAGTTTTTTTTAGTTCTGCAATTTTTAAATCATTATATAAAATTTCACCTAGTTGTTTAGGTGATGCAATATTAAATTTTTTTTTTGATAATTTGAATACTTCCTTTTGAATCTTATCGATTTTTTTTTCAAACTTAGTAGATAATGTTTTGAGGAATTTATTATCAATCTTTACTCCTTTTATTTCCATATCAGCTAAAATTCTTAACATTGGTTTTTCAAAGATCTCATAAATATTAATCATTTTTTCCTCTTTCAAACTTTTGAAAAATTTCTTATAAAGTCTAAAAGTAATATCAGCATCCTCAGCTGCGTAATCTTTTGCCTGTTGGATACCTACCTCACTAAAATTGATCTGATTTTTTCCAATGCCAACTAATTCTTTAAAAGAAATTGTTTTATGGTTCAAATGAATTTCTGACAGAGTATCCATGTTATGTCTATTTTTTCCAGCATCTAGAACATATGACATAAGCATCGTATCTTCCATTGCATTCAATTTGATGCCGTGGTTAAAAAAAACTATGAAATCAAATTTAATATTCTGACCTATCTTTTTAATACTTGGATCTTCTAATAAAGGTTTTAATTTTTTTAAAACTAAATCTTTATCGATACATTTTTTTGAATTATGTCCTATTGGTATATAACAAGCTTTTCCAATTTTATGACTTAATGATACACCAACTAAATCTGCTTGATGAGGATCTAGTGAGCTTGTTTCTGTATCTACTGCAACTTCACCATTTTCCTCAGCCTGCTTTATCCAGTCATCAATATCTTTTACATCTGTAATTAAAAAATAATTTTTTTTATTTATTTCAATTTTTTTTTCTGAAGATTTTTCATATTTTATATCTGTAGTGAAATTTGGTTCTCCATAGGCTGAAATTGCAGAGCTTAATAATCTATTAAACTCCATCTCTCTTAAAAATTTGTATAGTTTATCTTTATCAATTTCTTTAAGTCTAAATTCACTCAAATCTTTATCTATAGGAGCATCATGTTTTAAAGTTACCAACTTCTTACTTATTAAAGCTTTGTCTTTATTTTCAATTAGTGTCTCTCTTCTTTTGTTTTGTTTGATTTCTTTTGCAGATTTTAAGAGAGTTTCCAAGTTACCATATTTATTAATTAACTCAGCAGCTGTTTTAACACCTATCCCAGGGACCCCTGGAACATTATCGCTACTATCTCCAGCAAGAGCTTGAACATCAATAACTTTGTCAGGGCCTACACCAAACTTATTTTTTACATCAACATCAGAAATAAATTTATTTTTCATTGGATCAAAAATGCGAACATCTTTTTTGTATAGCTGCATAAGATCTTTATCTGATGAAACTATTGTCACTTTTGCACCAATAGTAAGAATCTTATCTACGTAGGTTGCAATCAGATCATCTGCCTCATAATTAACCAATTCTACAGATGGTAAATTAAATGCCAAAACTGATTTTCTTATGTATTCAAATTGTGGAACCAAATCATCAGGAGCTTCGGATCTATTAGCTTTGTAATCATTGTAAATTTCATTTCTAAATGTTTTTCTTGCTGAGTCGAAGATTACAGCAAAATGAGATGGTTTCTGAAGATTTTCATTAGACTTAGAGTCTTCTAGAAGTTTAAAAAGCATACTACAAAATCCACTTACAGCTCCAGTTGGTAATCCATCGCTCTTTCGAGATAATGGCGGCAAGGCATAATATGCACGGAATATATAACCTGATCCATCAATAAGATAAAAATGATCATTTTTTTGAATCTTGCTCATTAAAATTTAATATAGATTATAGATTAAAATAAGAGTATTATTTTTTATGGAACTTATAAAGCAAAATACTCAAAACCAGTTAGTAAAATCATTGATATTAATATTTGTAGGATCATTAATTTTAACGATTTCTGCTAAAATTAGAATACCTTTCTATCCAGTCCCAATGACAATGCAAACATTTGTAGTTTTGTTTCTTGGATTAAGTTTTGGATATAAAATTGCTTTAGCCACAGTAGGTTTATACTTGCTAGAAGGTATACTCGGTTTTCCAGTTTTTTCTAATTCTCCAGAAAAAGGAGTTGGTATAGCTTACTTTACAGGACCGACTATGGGTTATCTGATTGGTTTTCTCACTGCATGTTATTTAGCCTCATTAGTCAAAAAAAGTGATAACTATTTTTTAGTTTTTACAAAATTAATATTATCGGTATCAACAATTTATATTTTGGGTGTTCTTTGGTTAGGAACATTAATAGGTTGGGATAAACCTTTATTTGAATTAGGAGTAACACCTTTCTTAATTGCTGAATTTTTTAAAATTTGTCTACTTACTGTAATTTCTAAAAAGATTATTAGGCTAAAAAGAATTATTTAGGGGATCTTTTAGATAAGATTCTTTGAAGAGTTCTTCTGTGCATTTTAAGTCTTCTTGCAGTCTCTGAAACATTTCTATTGCATAATTCAAATACTCTATGAATATGTTCCCATTTTACTCGATCTGCAGACATTGGGTTTTCTGGTGGAGCAGCTTTTTTTAACGGATCTGCCAGTAAAGCTTTTTCTACATCATCTGCATCAGCAGGTTTAGCAAGGTAATCGATCGCACCCTCTTTAATCGCAGCAACAGCAGTTGGGATATTTCCATATCCAGTTAACATAATAATTCTACTTGAAGCATTTGAAGACTGTATTTCTTTTACTACCTCTAAACCGTTTCCATCATTAAGTCGAAGATCAACTACAGCAAAACCTGGTTTATTAGCTTTAACCATATCTTTTCCTTTTTGCACACTCTCAGCTTGTAATACTGCAAAACCTTTCTTTTCCATTGCTCTAGCTAATCTCTCCCTAAAAGGATTGTCATCATCCACGATTAATAAGGATTTATTGTCAAAATCAGCCAGATTTTGTAATGGAGCTTCATTTTTCATGAAACTAATATGATCACTTTTTTCCATAATTCAATAGGCCATTATTTGCTTTACATTGAATAACTATTTGATTAATTCCTCGTTTATTAAAGTTTTTTAAATAAAAAGCTTTTTTTTTGTTAAATTTTTTTTTGGGGAGCATTTAAAATGCAAAAATTTAAGTCAGTTGAAGATTTAGTTAACCAACTGAAACCGGAAAAACCTGTCTATTGTATAAGAAAGAATTCTATTCTTTCTGCATCAAAATTCTTTCAAAAAAAGTTTCCAGGTGAAATACTATATGCTGTAAAAACTAACCCCCATCCTGAGATTATCCAAACTTTGATAAAAAGTGGAATTAATCAATTTGATGTTGCATCTATCGAAGAAATCAAAGCGGTAAGGAAATTTGATAATACTGCGAAATGTTCTTTTATGCATACAGTTAAAAGCAGAGAAAGTATTAAAGAAGCATATTTTAATTTTGGAATAAAAACTTTCGCTCTAGATACTAAAGATGAATTAATAAAAATTATCGAAACAACGGACAATGCTAAAGATTTGGAATTATTTGTTAGAGTTGCTGTTTCCAATGAACATGCTGAAATAGATTTGTCAAAAAAATTTGGTGCATTGAATTCTGAAGCTTCTGGACTGTTAAGACTTGCAAAACTTCATTCAAAAAAAATTGGCTTAAGTTTTCATGTTGGCTCCCAATGTATGCATCCAATTTCATATTCTAAAGGAATTAATGAAATGGGAAATATAATTAAAAAAACTAAAATAATTCCAGATTACATTAATATTGGTGGAGGCTTCCCGACAATTTATCCTGATCTTGTACCTCTATCTTTGGAAAGTTATATGGAGGAAATTAAAAAAAGTTTAGAAAATTTAAATTTAAAGAATATGCCTCATATAATTTGTGAACCTGGGAGAGCTTTGGTTGCAGAAAGTGGATCGACAATTGTGAGAGTTAATTTAAGAAAAAAACAAAAACTTTATATTAATGATGGTACTTATGGCACACTTTTTGATGCTGGAACACCTAATATAGTTTTTCCATCAAAATTGATTAAAGAAAATTCAAGTAAGATTATTTCAAAGAAAATGACTGCATTTGATTTTTATGGACCAACATGTGACAGTATGGATTATATGAAAGGTCCTTTCCTACTTCCGAATAATATTAAAGAAAATGATTACATTGAACTTGGTCAACTAGGATCATATGGTTTAACTTTTAGAACTCAATTTAATGGTTATTACTCTGATGAGATTTATGAGGTTGAGGATAAACCAATAATGTCTATGTATGACAAGAATTCAGACAAAGCTACTCTAGTTGCTTAATGTCAGAAAATAAAAATCTTGGTCACAACAGTAAAAAAGATTTCTTAAAAAAACCTGTAGAACATATTGATATTACATCTTTCGACTCTAGAAAAATTATCTCTTCCATGGAAAAAATGTCTTTTGTTTCAAGAGAAACGGCAAATGCAGCAAATATCTATAATGAAATGTTGAAAGACAAAGAATGTACAATTTTTTTAACATTAGCAGGATCTACTTCAGCGGCAGGGTGTATGCATATTTACAGGGATATGGTCAAATACAACATGATAGATGCAATTGTTGCAACTGGAGCATCCATAATAGATATGGATTTTTTTGAAGCACTTGGATTTAAACATTATCAAGGTTCGCAGTATCAAGATGATAATGAGCTCAGAAAAAATTACATAGATAGGATTTATGACACTTACATCGATGAGGAAGAGCTTCAATTGTGTGATAAAACAATTGGAGAAATAGCTGATAAACTAGAACCAAAAACTTATACATCAAGGGAGTTTATTAGAGAAATTGGTAAATATTTAAAGTCAAATGCCAAAAAGAAAGGATCTTTGATTGAAACAGCATATGACAATAATGTTCCAATATTCTGTCCAGCATTTACCGACTCGAGTGCGGGTTTTGGATTAGTAATGCACCAAGAGAGAAACCCTAAAAATCATATAACTATGGACTCAATAAGGGAGTTTAGAGAATTAACAGAAATAAAAATTAAATCTAAAGGATCAGGATTATTTATGATTGGTGGTGGTGTTCCTAAAAATTTTATACAAGACACAGTGATTTGTGCTGAACTTTTAGGAAAAGAAGTAGATATGCACAAATATGCAATTCAAATTACAGTCGCTGACTCAAGAGATGGTGCGTGTAGTAGCTCAACACTAAAAGAGGCAAGTTCGTGGGGCAAGGTTGATACGACCAAAGAACAAATGGTATTTGCTGAAGCTACCAGTGTTCTTCCATTAATTGCAAGTAATGCTTATCATGTTGGAGAATGGAAAAATAGAGAAAGAAAAAACTTCTCCAAAATATTTTAATTAATGGTCAAAAAAGTTAAAATTGGAATCATTCAAAGTAAAATCTCAGGTAATATTAAAGAAAATTTAATTTCAGCAATTAAAAATATAAAAAAAGCTGCATCAAAAAAAGCTAAAATAATTTGTTTGCCAGAACTATTTTTATCAAACTATTTTTGTCAAACAGAAAACCACTCAAATTTTAGACTAGCTGAAAAGATACCAGGAAAAACTACAAAAATATTTTGTGATTTGGCAAAAGAATTAAAGATAGTTTTAATTATTTCTTTATTTGAAAAAAAAACACATGGTTTTTACCACAATACGAGTGTTGTTATAAACGATATAGGTAAAATATTGTCAAAGTACAGAAAAATGCATATTCCTGATGACCCTGGGTATTATGAAAAATTTTATTTTACTCCTGGGGATTTAGGATTTAAATCTATCAAAACAAAGTTTGGTAAAATTGGACCTTTAATTTGTTGGGATCAATGGTTCCCTGAGGCTGCTAGACTAACAGCGCTGAGAGGCGCGCAAATAATTTTTTATCCTACAGCTATTGGATGGCATCCAAAAGAAAAAAAGGAATTTGGTAAATCTCAATTAGATTCGTGGATTACTATGCAAAAATCTCATGCTATTGCGAATGGAACCTATGTAGTAGCTATAAACAGAGTAGGAACTGAAAAGCAGGGTAAAAAGAAAATAGAATTCTGGGGAAATTCTATGATAATTGACCCCAGTGGCCAAATAATTGGAAAACTTAGTAATAATAAAGAGCAAATTTTAATTCGAGAAGTTGATTACAAAAAAATTGATAAAGTTAGACAACATTGGCCTTTTTTACGTGATCGAAGAATTGATTTTTATAAAGGTATATTAAAGAATCCAGAAGATGAGTGAAAAACTTAACGGATTTAGAATGCCTGGAGAATGGGAGCCTCAAAAATCTGTCTGGATTGCATGGCCATATAATAAAAATGATTGGCCTGGTTTATATAAGCTCATTCCTGAGGTAATTTTAGAAATTATATATAAAATATCAAAACACCAAAAGGTTAATTTGATTATTAACAGTAAAATCGAAAACATAAAAAAAATCCTCAAATTAAGTAAAATTAAAAATATTAGTTTCCATAGGATAAAAACTGATAGAATATGGTTGAGAGACTCAGGTCCAATTTTTTTAACTAACAAAAAGTATAAAAAAAAAATTATATTAAACTTCGTGTTTAACGGCTGGGCAAAGTATAAAAATTGCAAAAATGACAACAAAATTAACGATAAACTAAGTAAAATTATCAAATTAAAAAAAATCAATCCAACTATCAAAAAAAATGGGAAATCAAGAAAAGTAATAATGGAAGGTGGAGCTTTTGATGTAAATGGTGCTGGAACAATTTTATTAACAGAAGAATGTTTATTGAGCAAAATTCAAGAGAGAAATAAAAAGTTTAATAAGAAAGACTATGAGGGAATATTTAATAAATATTTAAATATAAAAAATTTTATATGGTTAAAAAAAGGAATTATTGGTGATGATACGCATGGCCATGTTGATGATATTTCCAGATTTGTATCAAGAGATACAATTATGACTGCCATCGAAAAAAATAAAAACGATAAAAATTACAAAAACCTTAATGAAAATTTTGAGATATTAAAAAAATCTAGAGATGAAAGGGGTAAAAAATTTAAAATCATAAAGGTACCTATGCCCTCACCTATATTTATAGATAATACAAGAGTTCCTGCTAGTTATATGAACTTTTATATTTGTAATAAAAAAGTTTTGCTTCCCATCTTTAGGGTTAAGGAGGATAATATTGCCGTTAAAATTTTTAAAAATTATTTTAAAAATAGAAAAGTCGAAACAATTGATTGCAGTAAATTAATATGGGGTTTTGGAGCAATACATTGTATGACACAACAAGAGCCTAAAATTTAGTTAGGCTGCTTTTAGAGTACCTAACAGTAATCTAAAAGGAATCAACATTACTAAAGCAACAAAAATTTTAACTGCCAAGTCACCTAAAGATAATGTTACCCATGGTATTCCTGTTCCATAAAAAGATATGGAAAAAAATAAGAAAGTATCAATGGTAGATCCAATCAAAGAGGATGTTAGAGGAGCAACAAACCATTTTTTCTTCCTTAATTGATCAAATATTTGAACATCTAAAAGTTGAGCAATAATAAATGCTGTTCCTGATCCTATTGCTATTCTTATTGAGATTAGATCAGTGAAATTTGTGGAAAATATTAATGTAAATAAAATTCCTATCAAAAAACCAATGTAGACAATTTTTCTAGCAATCAACTTTCCAAAAGATCTATTAGCTAAATCGGTTATTAAAAATGCGATCGGGTAACTAAAAGCTCCGTATGTTAATATTTCCTCTAGTCCATAATATTTAATAGGAAATTGAACTAAATAATTTGAAGCTAGTACAACAACCCCCATTAAAAATGAAAGTGTCAAAAATGTTTTGTTCATTATGCAGTTTTAGATTGAATAGGTTTTTTTTGAAATGGAGATTTAATTAATAAGTTTTTTTTTAGTTTTTTTAATCTAGGAGATAAATTCTTATTTTTTACAGATTTTAGAAATTCATCAAAACTACCTTTTTTATCTACTGATCTAACCCCTGCATTACTCACTGTTAATTTTAAGCTTCTTTTTAAAAGTTCACTTGTAAATTTTACTTTTTTTAAATTAGGTAAGAATCTTCTTTTTGTCTTATTGTTAGCATGACTAACGTTATGACCTTTCATTGGATTTTTTCCAGTTAATTCACATTTTTTTGTCATAATTTGTTCGACTATATAAAGTGAGATATTGATGGCGTCAAGTTTAATAGATTATTCTAATCCTTTTTTCCTACTATTTCATTAAAGTTTTTTACACCATCTTTTAATAATATTTCCTTCAGCTCTTTTTTAATTAGACCAACAATATTTGGACCTCTAAAAACCATGCCTGTATAAAGTTGTAAATAATCAGCTCCTGCTAAAAATTTTTGATAAGCAGATCTTCCAGAGTCCACACCACCTACACCTATAATTTTGATTCTACCTTTTAAAACTTTATAAAATTTTCTTATAAGTTCTGAAGACTTTAACTCAATAGGTTTTCCGGATAATCCTCCTTTTTGATGGCTTTGAGTATTTTGTAAATTTTCTCTTGTTGTATCAGATGTGTTAGAAATAATAGCAGCTTCTATCTCGTTATCTAAAAGCACTTCAGAAATTTTCATAATTTCTTTATCATTAATATCTGGTGATACTTTTACCGCTATTGGTGTTTTAGAGTTAAGATCTTTCTTCTCTTTTTCTATTAGTTTTAAAAGATCATCTAATTTTTTTTGATCATGAAAATTTCTTAAATCTTCGGTGTTTGGTGAGGAAATATTAACAGTAATATAATCAGAGACCCCATTAAATATTTTTAAACACTGTATATAATCATTTGTTCTATCTTCTGAGTCTTTATTAGGTCCAATATTTATTCCAAGTAATCCGGTTGGATTATTTCTTTTAATTCGATCTACAATATTTCTTGATCCTAGGTTATTGAAACCAAGTCTATTTATCAGGGCCTCATCTTCTACTAGTCTAAAAACTCTAGGCTTGGGATTTCCGTATTGTTCTAATGGCGTAACAGTTCCTACTTCGACGAAACCAAACCCTAAATTGAACAATGAATTATATACCTCGGCATTCTTATCAAATCCTGCCGCCATACCAATTGGATTTTCTATATCTTTATTAAATAATTTTGTCTTAAAAAGAGGGTTATTTCTTTCGTCATCTAAAATATTTGGAATAAAATTAAATTTTAGTGACTTTATCGCTAAACTATGAGCCGTCTCAGGATCTAATTTGAAAATTAAAGATCTTAAATTTGAAAACATTATTTAATTTTATTTAATATAAGATCTTTTGTTTCTTTCACACCAAAAAAACTTATAAAAAAACCCATCCTTGGTCCATTTTCGTCTCCAAAAACTACCTCGTAAATTAATTTAAACCAATCTCGAAGATTTTCGGTGTATCCATTTTCTTTACCAGTCGAATATATCATTGTTTGAATGTCTTCTGGTTTCATTTTGTCGTCACATTTATCTAAAGTTTTTACCAGAGCTTCTAAAGCTTTTTTTTCCTCACTATTAGGTTTTTTATATTTTTTTTTCAATTTTATTACGTCATTAAAATACTTTATTGCGTAGCCTACTAAATTATCAAAGATAGGATTATCTTTTTCAGAAATGTCTTTTTTATATTTTTTAACAAATTTCCAAAGAAGCTCTTTGCTGTCAGCATTACTTGTTTCGACTAAGTTTAATAACATTGAAAATGACATAATCATATTTTCTTTAGGTACCGAACTATTATGAACATGCCATACAGGATTCATAAGAAGCTGCAACTCATTTTGATTTTTTGCTTTCTCAATCAGATCCAAATAATCATCAACAGTTTTTGAAACTATTTCTTTGTAAAGTTTTTTTGCTCTTTTTGGATTTTGATACATATACAGAGATAAACTTTCAGGAGAAGCATACTCTAACCATTGATCAATAGTGATGCCGTTTCCTTTTGATTTTGAAATCTTCTCTCCTTTCTCATCCAAAAATAGTTCATATGCAAACCCTGACGGATTTTTTTTCCCAATCAATTTGATAATTTTTGTTGAAAGTATTGCGCTCTCTATAAGATCCTTTCCATACATTTCAAAATCAACATCTAGTGCATACCATCTCATAGCCCAATCAACTTTCCACTGTAATTTACACTTGCCATCATAAATACTTGTTTCCAAATCTTTTCCATTATTATCAAAAACAATAATAGATTTTTCTTTATTAATGCTTTTTATAGGTATTTCTAGAACATGACCTGTAACTGGACAAATTGGAAGAAATGGGCTGTATGTTTTTTGTCTCTCTTTTCCTAGTGTAGGAAGTATTATATTCATTATACCATTATAATTCTCTAAAATAACTTGGAGAGAAGAGTTAAAGAAACCTGATTTATAAAGTGATGTTGAACTTTTAAAATTATATTTAAATTTAAAATTGTTTAAAAATTTTTTTAAAATTTCATTATTATGCTCACCAAAACTATTAAATTTTTGAAAGGGATCAGGCACATTAGTAAGCGGTTTGTGTAAATTTTTTTCTAATAATTCTTTTTGTGGAACGTTATCAGGTACTTTTCTAAGACCGTCCATATCATCTGAGAAAGTAATGATTTCGGTTGGTAAATCAGTCAAATGTTTTAGTGCATTTACAATCATTGATGTCCTTGCAACTTCTCCAAAAGTTCCTATATGTGGAAGGCCACTAGGACCATAACCTGTTTGGAGAATTATTTTGCCTTTTTTTTCTATAAAAGATTTTCTTTCCCGAAGCATTTTTTTTGCTTCAACGAAAGGCCATGCACTTGTTTTATCAAAATTCTCTTTTTTAATCATGATTAATTCAAATAAAATCTTAAATTAACGCTTTAACTTATTCTTATAGAGTTGAAATTTATTTACCATAAAATAATGTTCTATCAAAATGTCTAATTATAAAACTGTTTTTTTTACTCTTGGAATTCTTCAAATAATTCTTGGAATTTTTATGTTGGTCCCAATATTTGTTCAATTTTTTTTTAAAGAAATTGACTCTTCTTTTTTTGGCGCCTCAATTATTACAATTATTTTTGGTACGCTATTTTTTTTATCTAATCTTGATCATGATAAGAAGTTAAATTTACAGCAAGCTTTTTTATTAACCGCGTTATCTTGGCTAAGTATCGCAATTTTTGGCTCACTTCCTCTAATATTTTCTGAAGTCAATTTTTCGTTCACCAATGCATTTTTTGAGAGTATGTCAGGCATCACAACAACTGGATCAACAATCATTCCAAATTTAGAGGAGATGCCTAAAGCAATTTTGCTTTGGAGAGCAATTCTTCAATGGTTGGGTGGTATTGGAATAATTGTTATGGCGATCACTTTGATGCCAATAATGAATGTTGGTGGTATGCAATTATTCAAAATCTCCAACAGCGACTCATCTGAAAAAATTCTACCTAAATCAAAAGAAATTGCGTTGAGATTAATTTATATTTATTCAGGTCTCACTACTCTTTGCGCAATATCATATAAAATTCTTGGGATGAATACTTTTGATAGTATAACCCATTCTATGACAACAATAGCAACTGGAGGGTTTTCAAACTATAACGAGTCCATTGGTTTCTTTAACAGTTTTTCAATAGAAATATCAGCAATGATTTTTATTATCTTGGGAAGTTTACCTTTTATCGCTTATATCAAATTCTTAAACGGTAACAGAAGAATTTTTTTCTCAGATATTCAAATTAAAACTTTTTTGAAAATAATCTTAATAAGTATTCTGATCTTATCAATTTATTTATTTTTAGACAAATCATCTGAGCTAAACTTCAGAACAGTTTTATTCAATGTAATATCAATTTTAACAGGAACTGGATATGTAAATGCACAATTTGATAACTGGGGTGGATTTCCTTTAATTATATTCATAGGTTTAATGTTTATCGGTGGATGTGCCGGCTCAACAACTTGTGGTATAAAAATATTTAGATTTCAAATACTTTATTCATTTGTTCTGACTCAACTAAAAAAAATCATCTATCCTAAAGGAATTTTTGTTCTTAAGTATAATCAAAGTGCTGTTGATGATAAATTCACTGCATCAGTAATTTCTTTCATTTATATGTATCTATTGATTTTTTTTACAATTACGGCATTATTATCTTTAACGGGTCTTGACTTTATTACCTCAATATCTGGTGCTGCAACATCTATTTCAAATGTAGGACCTGGGCTAGGCTCAACTATTGGGCCAAACGGAAATTTTTCATCACTACCTGATATCTCCAAGTGGATTTTAAGTTTTGGTATGATCTTGGGTAGATTGGAATTATTTGCAATCCTTGTATTATTTTTACCATCCTTTTGGAGGAATTAGATTTGATAGAAATTAAAAAAAATTCTTTGTCTGAAATGTTCTCGGTTTATTTTGAAAAAAGAATGCTCAAAATTTTATTGCTTGGTGCAATATCAGGTTTTCCGTGGGTTTTGATTGGAAGTAGTCTAAGTTTATGGTTAAAAGAAGATGGATTAAGTAGATCAACTGTTGGATGGGCTGGATTAATTTTTGCAGTTTACGCATTTAATTATTTATGGGCACCTTTAATAGATAGAATACAAATACCATATTTAACAAAAAAAATAGGTCACAGAAGAGGATGGATTGTTTTGATGCAAACTATCATCTTACTCTCACTCGTTCTTTGGAGTTTACTCGATCCATCTGAAAATTTAGCTTTAGTTGTTTCAGTAGGCTTAATAATTGCTATTGCATCATCAACTCAAGATATAACGGTTGATGCTTTAAGAATTGAACAGATTGGTGAGGATGAGGGAAAATCCATGGCTGCTGGAGCCGCGATGGCGGTTGTGGGTTGGTGGACAGGATACAAGTTAGGTGGAGTGCTATCATTATTTGCAGCAGATATTCTACAAAACATTGGTTTTGAAAATTATTGGCAACTAACTTTCTTAATTTTGGGGATTTTAGTAATTTTAATGAACATTGGCTTAATGTTCATTGATGAGTCTGGAAATTTAGAGAGACAAAATCAACAAAAAGAAAATGACAAATTGATATCATCTCAATTTAAAAATGAAAATATATTTACAAAATTGATAACTTGGGTTGCTGGAACAATTAGTGGCCCAATCATTAGTTTTTTTAAAAAAAATGGCTTTTCAATTGCTCTAGGAATTTTAGGATTTGTTTTTTTATTTAAAGTGGGGGAGGCATTTCTTGGAAGGATGTCTATAATTTTTTATAAAGAAATAGGTTTTAGTAAATCGGATATCGCTATTTACTCTAAAACGTTAGGTTGGATCACTACTGTGACGTTTACTCTTTTAGGTGGACTTTTTGTGATAAGATCTGGTGTTTTAAAAGCAATGTTTTTTGCTGGAGTAATGATGGCAAGTACAAACCTTTTGTTTAGTGTATTGGCCTGGAGCGATAAATCAGAATTTTTATTTGCTATTGCAGTTATTTTTGATGATATAGCTGCTGCATTTGCAACAGTAGCTTTTGTGGCCTTTATATCTATGCTCGTAGACAGATCCTATACAGCAACTCAATATGCACTCTTAGCATCAATAGGCACAGCTGGAAGAACAACTTTAGCCTCCTCCTCTGGTGCCCTTGTTGATTGGTTAAATGGTGATTGGGGAATATTTTTTATATTGACTGCGCTAATGGTAATTCCTTCATTAATAATCCTATGGATTATGAAAAATAAACTACAACTAAGTGAAAAATAATTTTTTAAATAAATCTGTAGCTAACGTTTACTTTAAACCATCTCCCAATTCTGAGGTAGTTTCACAAATTTTATATGGAGAGAAATTTAAGATTCTATTGAAAAGAAAAAGATATATAAAAATAAAAACTCATTATGACAATTATATTGGATATATAAAAAAAGATAAGTTTTTAGAAAATTTTAAACCCTCACATAAAATTTCAAAAATTAAATCTAGAATTTTCTCTAAAAAAGGTAAAAAATTTTTGCCTTCCAACCATTATCTGTATTATGGATCTGGTGTGCATAAAATAAATGAAAATAAAAAGTTTGTAGAATTTGAAAAAAATAAATGGATCAAAAAAAGTGATGTCAAAAATATTCATCACCATGAAAAAAATTATATCAAAATATTCAAATTCTTTTTAAACACAAAATACTTATGGGGTGGAAAAACCTGTGTTGGTATCGATTGTTCAGCATTAATTCAAATCTATTTTTATTACAACAGAATATTTTTTCCAAGAGATACAAAAGATCAAATAAGATTTTGTAAAAGAAAAAGAGGTAAAAATCGGCTTAAAGGAGATATCGTATTTTGGAAAGGACATGTTGGTATATGTCTAAATAAGTCTAGATTTATTCATGCTTACGGACCAAAAAAGAAGGTGATAATAATGCCAACAGCACAAACAATTAAATTAATTGATAAAACTGCAAATCTAAAAGTTAAACAAGTAAGTAATATCAGTAATATTTAATCTCTACCAAAGTCAGGTTTGTTTACATCCTGTTTTAATTTAATAATTTTAGACCTAACTTTTTTAGTCTGAGATAATTTTTTTAAAATTGACTTATTATTTTTAGAATTTATATCTTTTTTAAAAGATTTTAAGTTTTTGATAAATAAGTCTATCGCTTTTGTAACATTAACCTTATTTTCAAAAAAAATATCTCTCCACATAATTTCATTTGAAGCAGCTATTCTTGAAAAATCTCTCAACCCCCCAGCACTGTATTTAATAAGGCCAAATTTGAGTATTTTTTCAAAATCTTGAGCCGATTTGACCAAATTATAAGCAATTAAATGTGGTAAATGACTTGTGATAGAAAAAACTTTATCATGTTTTTCAGAATTCATAATAACAGTTTTTGAGCCCATTTTTTTCCAAAAAGAAATTAAAAATTTTAAATTCTTAGAACTTGTTTTTTTATCCTTAATTATTACACACCATTTATCCTCAAACATATCAGCTTTTCCAAATTCTGGTCCACTTACCTCTGATCCAGCGATAGGGTGACTCCTTATCCAATTTATACCACGCTTCAAAAATTTTTTAATAATTTTTGATGACTCTATTTTTGAAGATCCAATATCAGTAATCAGTGTCTTTGGTGAAATAGTTTTATTAATTTTAAGAATAAGTTTTTTATATTCACTCGTTGATGTACAAACAATCACTAAGTTTGAATTTACCAAACCATCTTTAAGCGACTTAATAATTGTTCCAGGTAATCTGAGATTTTTTATTTTAGCGATATTAGATTTTGATTTTTCATAAATAAATATTTTTTTTGCTATTTTTTTTTTTGAAATCTTCCTTACTAAAGAAGAGCCCAATAATCCACAACCTATAATTAATACATTTCTCATTTTCTAAATATATTTTGTGTTGCTTTAATAAATTTTATATTCTCCTCTTTTGACCCAATCGTTAATCGTAGCATATTTTTTATTTTATAACCTTCTTCAGTAGATCTTAAAATAATTCCCTTTTTTTTTAATTTTTCATAGAAACTATTAGCTCTTAGTTTGCATCTATTAAAATTCAATAATAGAAAGTTAGCAGAAACTTTATTCGAGCTTATATCATAATTGCTCAAAAAATTTTTCAGTTTTGTTGCATAAAAATAATTATGTTTTACTGAACGTGAAATAAATTTTTTATCCTTAAGTGACTCAATAGCTGCTTTTTGAGCTACTTCATTAACATTGAATGGAGGTTTAATAACATTCAAAGCATCAATAATTTTTTTTGAACCATATCCCCAACCAATTCTTAGGGATGATAGTCCGTAGATTTTTGAGAATGTCCTTAATATAAAAACGTTCTGCTTATTTTTGAATAAATCTAAACCAGATTTATAATCTCTATTTTTCATATACTCTGCATAAGCATCATCTACAACAAGTAAGATATTTTTTCTTAATCTTTTTCTTAAATCAATTAATTCAAAATTGTTCAAGTAAGTGCCAGTTGGATTATTTGGATTAGCAAGAAATACAATTTTAGTTTTATTGCTTACTTTTTTAATTATTTCAGAAACAGAAACTTTAAAATTTTTTTCTTTTGCAAAAACAACTTTTGCTCCAACTATTTTTGCATATATTCTGTACATTAAAAAACTAAATTGAGGCAGAATTACTTCATCTTTTGGTTTAAGGAAAAGTTGGCATAACATTTGAATAACTTCGTCTGAACCAGCTCCACAAATTATCTTTTCTTTATCACAACTAAATTTTTTTGAGATCTGACTTCGTAATTTTTTAGACTTTCCGTCTGGATATCTGAAAAGACTTAGTTTTTTATTTGATATTGCCTTCTTGGCCCTGACACTTACTCCTAGAGCTGATTCATTTGCTGAAAGTTTAATGATTTTATTAAAACTCTTAATAGTTGATTTGCCAGGTTGATAAGCCTCGATATTAAATTTTTTAAATTTTATAGTTGTCATCTTTTAAATTTTAGCCTCTTTATAAATAAAATAACAATTTTTCATATAGAATTAGTACAAATATTTTAAAAATTGACATACTAAATAACATCTTGTACAAAATTTATGCGCTGATTTACCTGAATTGCGAGCGCTTTAAAAAAACCGCTAAAAAAGTTTTTTTTCTCACAATTCAATAATTAGCATTAATAATTATGAATATTAAAGAGAGTATAAAAACGCTTGTTATTAAAAAACCGTTGAAACTTGATTGTGGTAAAACTATTAATAATTTTCCACTCGCATATGAAACTTATGGTTCGCTTAATAAAAATAAAGATAATGCAATCCTTGTTTTTCATGCGCTTACTGGTGATCAATTTGTTACTGGTATTAATCCCGTCACAAAAAAAGATGGTTGGTGGTCTTATGCAGTGGGTCCTAACAAATCAATAGATACAAATAAATATTTTGTTATTTGTGCAAATGTAATAGGTGGTTGTATGGGCTCATTTGGTCCAAGCCACAAAAATCCTGATACAAATAAAATTTACGGAACTGATTTTCCTGTAATTACTATTAATGACATGGTCAACGCACAAGTAAATTTATTAGATCATTTTGAGATAAAAAAACTTTTTTCAGTTGTTGGTGGATCGATGGGAGGAATGCAGGTTTTGCAATTTATTAGTAATTATCCGGATAAAGCTGGTACAGTAGTACCCATTGCATGTACCTCTAGTCATTCTGCTCAAAATATTGCTTTTAATGAGTTGGGTAGACAAGCGATAGCATCGGATCATAATTGGTCAGATGGAAAATATTTGTCTAATAATACTCTTCCTGATAAAGGGTTATCAGTAGCGAGAATGGCTGCTCATATAACTTATTTGTCTAAAAAAGGTTTGCAAGAAAAATTTGGAAGAAAACTTCAAGAGAGAGATGCTCTTAAATTTGGATTTGATGCAGATTTTCAAATAGAGAGTTATCTAAGATATCAAGGATCGGTTTTTGTAGATAGATTTGATGCTAATAGTTATCTTTATATCACAAGAGCAATGGATTATTTTGATCTAGTTAAACAATTTGATGGTAATTTATCTAATGCATTTAAAAAAACTAAGGCTAAGTTTTTTGTAATATCTTTCACCTCAGACTGGCTATATCCAACTCAAGAAAATAAAGATATAGTTATCGCTCTTAATGCAATTGGTGCTGATGTTGGATTTGTTGAAATAAAATCTGACAAAGGTCATGATTCTTTTTTATTAGATGTTCCAGACTTTTTGAACACCCTTAAAAATTTTTTAGATAAGTCTTACTCAGAGAGATAATAGTGAAAACAGAATATAAAATAATTGTCAATTTAATAGAAGAAAAAACAAGAGTTTTAGATGTTGGCTGCGATGATGGCACATTATTGGAGTCATTAAAAAAAAATAAAAATGTTGATGCGAGAGGAATTGAGATTTCAAAGGATAAAGTTCAAACCTGCGTATCAAAAGGACTTACTGTAATTGAAGGAAATGCGGAATTGGATTTAAAACAATTTCCAAATGATTCTTTTGATTATGTTGTTTTAGGTCAAACTTTACAAGCTTTCATAAATCCTGAAATTGTTATAAAAGAACTTTTAAGAGTTGGAAAGAAAGCAATCATAACAATTCCAAATTTTGGTCATTGGAAAGTAAGATTAAATTTACTTATCAAAGGAACAATGCCAATCACAGAATCATTACCAAATGATTGGTACAACACCCCAAATATTCATATGTGCACGATTAAAGATTTTGTTAAATTTTCAAAAATTATAAACTTTAAAATCTTTAAATCTTTAGCTCTAACTAATAAAAATATATCAACTATTAATAATTCTAATTTATTTTATAAAAATTTATTTGCAGAATTAGGTATATTCTTAATTGAAAAATAAGATGAGAATAGAAATAATTAAGTGTTTACAAGATAATTATAGTTACTTGTTAATCGATGACTCTAAAAGTATTGGATGTGTTGTCGACCCTGGCGAGGCAGCTCCAATTATAAAATATGTTGAAAGTAATAATATTGAACTAAAATATATTCTTAATACTCATCATCATTATGATCATGTAGGTGGCAACTCAGAATTAAAGAAAAGATATAATTCTAAAATAGTTGGATTTAAAGAGGATAAAGATCGTATTCCAGAAATTGATGTACTTGTGGAGGATAATCAAAAATGGAAAGGTGAAAATTTTGAGGCGAAAATTTATCATATACCAGGTCATACAAGTGGGCATATTGCCTTTCATTTTTTTTTGGAAAAAAAAATTTTTACTGGGGATACCTTATTTTCTTTAGGATGTGGTAGAATTTTTGAGGGAACTTATGAACAGATGTTCAATTCATTAAAAAAAATAAAAGAACTACCAAAAGATACTCTGATATATTGCGGCCATGAATATACATTACAAAATTCAAAATTTTGTGAGTCAACCGATCCTGATAATTCAAATTTGAAGAGTAAAATTAGAGAAATTAAAGAAAAAATAAAAAATGGCCAACCCACCATTCCATCAATTTTATCTGATGAAATAGAATGCAATATATTTCTTAAAGCTAAAGATGTTGAAAGTTTTTCAAAATTAAGAGATTTAAAGGATAATTTTTGATTTATAAAACTTGACTATAACTTTGCTAAGACTATATTGCCCTAATAAAATTTGGAGTATTTATATGTCATTCGCTGTAATAAAAACAGGTGGTAAACAATATAAAGTCAAATCTGGAGAGATTTTAAAAATAGAAAAATTAGCAGACTCTAAAGCTAGCTCAAAAATAGAATTTAATGAAATTTTGGCTTACGGAGATGATAGCAAAATAGAAATTGGAGCTCCAATAGTAAATGGTGCAAAAGTTGAGGCTGACTTAATTAAAAATAGTAAAAATAGGACTGTGTTGATTTTCAAAAAAAGAAGAAGGCAAAACTCACGGAGAAAAAATGGACATAGACAAGAATATTCTTTGATTAGAATAAATAAAATTTTTTCAAAAGACGGTAAAATTCTTTCAGAAGCTGAAAATGTTTCTAAGATAAAAAAAAAGACAGAAACAAAAAAAGAGGCTAGTAAATAACTAGGAATTAATTATGGCAACAAAAAAAGCAGGTGGATCATCTAGAAATGGACGTGATAGTGCTGGGCGAAGACTTGGTGTCAAAAAATATGGTGGACAAACTGTTATACCTGGAAACATTATTGTAAGACAGAGGGGTACAAAAATATTTCCTGGGGAAAATGTAGGAATGGGTAAAGATCACTCAATTTTTTCAGTAATTAAAGGAAAAGTAGTTTTTAAAAAAACAAAATCAGATCGAACTTTTGTTTCAGTAAAACCCAATTAATAGTACAACTTAAAATATTGTTGTATTATGAAATTCTTAGATCAAGTAAAAATTTATATTAAAGCTGGAAACGGTGGAGATGGTTCCCCAAGTTTCAGAAGGGAAAAATTCATAGAATTTGGTGGCCCAGATGGTGGTGATGGTGGAAAAGGAGGCTCAGTAATTTTAAGGGCTGAACAGAATTTAAATACTTTAATCGATTTTAGATATCAACAACATCACAAAGCAAAGAGAGGTGAAAACGGTGCAGGACAAAACCAAACAGGTAAGAGTGGTCAGGATTTAATTTTAAAGGTTCCTTTAGGAACTCAAGTTTTTGAGGAAGATAATAAAACATTAATTTACGACTTTACACAAATTAGTGAGGAATATACTGCTGCTGCTGGTGGTAAAGGTGGATTAGGAAATACAAGGTTCAAAAGTTCTACGAATAGAGCTCCAAGAAAGTTTACTAAAGGAACTCAAGGAGAAGAGTTTACAATTTGGCTGCAGTTGAAAACAATAGCCGATATTGGAATTATAGGACTGCCTAATGCAGGTAAATCTAGTTTATTGGCATCAGTCACTAATGCAAATCCTAAAATTGCAAACTATCAATTCACGACTTTAAATCCAAATTTGGGTGTAGCGAGTTATGATAATAAAGAGATTACGATAGCAGACATCCCTGGGTTGGTAGAAGGGGCTCATAAAGGTACAGGTCTAGGAATTCAGTTTTTGAAACATATTGAGAGATGTAAATCTCTTTTACATTTAATTGATATTACAAGTGAAGATTTAAAAAAAAGCTATCAACAGGTAAAAAATGAGCTTAAAAAATACAGTAACAAACTTATTAAAAAAAAAGAATTAATAGTGTTGAATAAAATAGATCTTGTTGATGAAAAAAAAGTACATAACATTATTAAAAACTTTAAAAAGATTACTAAATCAGAAGTTGTTACTGTATCTACTTTTAGTAAAACCTCAGTATCAAAAATTAAATCAAAATTATTGAATTATGTATCTTAGAAACTCAAAAAAGATTGTTATTAAAATAGGATCTTCGCTTTTAGTTGATCAAAATAAAAGAATAAGAAAAAAATGGCTCACTAGCTTTGCTAAAGACATTAAAAAATTCAGATCAAATAACCAAAAAGTTATAATTGTTTCTTCAGGTGCAATTGCGCTTGGATGTAAAAAAATGAATTATAGTAAAAAAAATCTTAAAATAGATAAAAGTCAAGCTATCGCATCTATAGGACAAATTGAATTGATGAATTTGTACTTAGAAACATTTTCAAAATATAAACTAAATATTTCTCAAATTTTACTTACCCTTGATGATACTGAGGAGAGAAGAAGATCAATTAATGCAAAAAGAACTTTTGAAAACTTATTTGATCTTGATTTCATCCCTATTGTTAATGAAAATGATACTATTGCTACATCTGAAATTAAGTATGGAGATAACGATAGACTTGCTTCTAGAGTAGCTCAAATTACAAATGCAGACACTTTAATATTACTGTCTGATGTGGATGGTCTATATACAAAAAATCCAAAAAAATTCAAAGATGCTAAGTTAATTAAAAGAGTGGGTGATTTAGACAAGGTTATCAAAAGTATTAATATTAAAGGTATGACAGAATTAGGTAGTGGTGGCATGTATACAAAAATCGAAGCTGCTAAAATTTGTAATTTGTCTGGTTGTAACATGGTAATAGCAAATGGATTAAATCTTAATCCTATCAATCGAATACAGAATGAAAATAATTGTACTTGGTTCATATCTAAAGTATCTAAAATGCATGCAAGAAAAAAGTGGATAATCAGCTCAATTTCTCCTAAGGGTGAACTTATAGTTGATGATGGTGCAAAAAAAGCTCTTCATATTGGAAAAAGTTTATTGGCAGCTGGAATAAAAAAGGTGGTCGGCAAATTTAATAAAGGAGATCATATCAAAATTTTAGATAATAAAAAAAAGGAGTTTGCTCGTGGACTTAGTTCTTTTTCATCAAAAGAGATAAATCTAATTATCGGCTGTCATTCTAATGAAATACAAAAAATTTTAGGATATGTATCAAAATCTGAGGTAGTTCATAAAGATGACATGGTGGAAATTTAATGAGTAAAATATTAATTAGTATTGGAAAAAGATCAAAAGAAGCATTTGCACAACCAATAAGTACTAATAAAAAAAATAAAGTTTTGAGTGATTATCTTAAATTGATAAATAAAAATAAATATTTAATTCTTAAAGAAAATAAAAAAGATATAAATCAGGCAATTAAAATAAACTTAAAGAATAACTTAATAAACCGATTAATTTTAAATGAAAAAAAAATCTTAGATATAATTAATTCAATTAAAAAAATAATTAACTTAAAGGACCCAACAAATAACATCATTGAGAAATGGAAGAGGCCAAATGGACTTGAATTTTCAAAAATATCAATTCCAATAGGAGTGATTGGAGTAATTTATGAAAGTAGACCGAATGTAACTTCTGATGTTGCATCATTGTGTTTTAAATCCGGAAATCCTGTCATTCTAAAAGGTGGTTCTGAGGCCTTTTACTCTAATAAAATCTTGTCAAATCTATTTAGAAAAGCTTTAAAAAATAACAATGTTAATCAAAATTTTGTTCAATTCATCGATATAAAAAAAAGGAAAGTAGTTGATTTTTTACTAACCAAAATGGTTAATTTTATCGATGTAATCATACCAAGAGGTGGAAAAAATTTAGTTAAAAAAGTGCAAAGTATATCTAAAATTCCAACTATTGGTCACTTAGAAGGTGTTTGTCATACTTACGTAGACAAAGATGCTGACCCTAGAATTGCTACTAAAGTAATAATTAATGCAAAACTACGGAATACAGCAATTTGTGGAGCGACTGAAACAATTTTACTTAATGAGCGTGTAATTAAAAAGTTTGGAATTGATATTTTAAAAAAACTAGAGGAAAAAGGTTGTGAAATTATTGGTGATAATAAAATAAGAAAAATTTATAAGGGTAAAATTAAAAAAGCAACAATCAGAGATTGGTCAAAAGAATATTTATCCTCTACTGTTTCTGTAAAATCAGTTAAAAACTTACAAGAAGCGATTTCTCATATAAATGAATATGGAACTATGCATACTGATTGTATTATTACAAAAAACAAAAAGTCAGCAAAAAAATTCTTACATGAGGTTAAAAGTTCAATTGCAATGCACAATACCTCCACACAATTTGCAGACGGTGGAGAATTTGGATTTGGTGGTGAAGTTGGAATATCAACAAATGTTCTACCGCCTCGGGGTCCTGTAGGATTAAACCAATTAGTTTCTTATAAGTATATGGTTACGAGCAAAGGTAAGGTAAGGAAATAGATTGCCTGTAGGAAAAAATAAAATAGGTATTCTAGGTGGATCTTTTGATCCAGCTCATAAAGGACACTTGGCCATATCGAACGAAGCAATTAAAAGATTTAATCTAAAAAAAGTAATATGGGCGATAACAAAAAAGAACCCATTCAAAAAAAATTCTTTTACAAGTTTAGAAAATAGAATCAAATATTGCAAAAGTGTCATCGGAGCAAATAATCTAATAAAAGTAAAATTTTACGAAAATATCATAAAATCAAATAAAACAATTAATTTAATAAATCATATTTCAAAGAATAAAAAATATGAAATATACTTTATTATGGGAGCAGATAACTTAATAAAGTTTCATAAATGGCATAAGTGGAAGTCAATTTCACAAAAGTGTAATATTGTTGTTTTTGATAGACATGGTTTCAAAAAAAAATCATTAAATTCAATAACATTTAAAAAATTAAATGATAAAAATTTGAAATTTATTGAATTTAATAAGGTCAATATTTCTTCTTCTCAATTAAGAAAAATTTGATATGCTTTAATTAACTAATGGATAGAATTTCAGATCTAAGAAAAATCATAATTAAAACTTTAGATTTAAATAAAGCCTTAGATATTGTTAGCATAGATCTCAAAGATAAAAGCTCTATGGCAGAATACATGGTAATTGCGAGCGGCACTTCCTCTAGACATATCCAATCACTCTCGGAACAGGTTTTAGAAAAATTTAAAGATTATGGAATGAAAGATACTAAAATTGAGGGAAAAGAAAGTAATGAATGGAAACTAGTAGATGGAATAGATGTTATAGTTCATATTTTTCACCCTGAAAAAAGAAAATTCTATGAGCTAGAAAAAATGTGGTCTGAATTTATCCCAAAAGAAAAACTTATCATATGAAAAGATCTTACCTTTTTTTTAGTACCTTAATTTTTTTAAAATTTTTAACTTTAAATTTTGTAAACTCTGCTGAAAACAACATCTATGAAAAAATTGATTTATTTGGGGAGGTGTTAGAAAAAATCAACAAAGAATATGTAGATGAAATAAATCAGTCAGATAGTATGGATTCTGCAATCAATGGTTTGTTGCAATCACTTGACCCTTATTCAGCATACATGTCTCCAGAAATTTT
This sequence comes from uncultured Pelagibacteraceae bacterium, assembly GCA_902543375.1. Lineage (GTDB taxonomy): Bacteria > Pseudomonadota > Alphaproteobacteria > Pelagibacterales > Pelagibacteraceae > Pelagibacter. Next base: position 20,717 of record CACBYE010000002.1, on the reverse strand, counting down.
TAACGAAATGCAAACAGAAACGAGTGGTGAATTTGGTGGCTTAGGAATAGAGGTGGGTATGGAGTCTGGAGTAGTTAAAGTTATTTCTCCAATTGATGATACACCTGCGTCAAAAGCAGGGATCAAGGCAGGAGATTACATAATAAAAATAGATAACGTGCAAGTTCAGGGTAAGTCTTTAAGTGAGGCAGTAGATTTAATGAGAGGACCTGTTGGTTCATCAATCAATTTAACAATTAGGAGAGTAGGTCAAAAGAAAGCCCTCAACTTTAATATTGTAAGAGAAATTATTGAGATTAGGTCCGTTAGAGCTGAACTTTTAAAAAAAAATATTGGTTATATTAGATTAACCTCTTTTAATGAAAATAGTAGCGAACAAATTAAAAATCAAATCAAAAGATTTGAAAAAAATCAGAATGTTAATTCATATATTCTTGATTTAAGAAATAACCCTGGTGGTTTATTATCTCAAGCAATTAAGGTTTCAGATTTTTTTTTAAATAATGGAGAGATAGTATCTACTAAAAGTAGAAAGGCTTCTGAAAACAGAAAGTGGTTCGCTAAAAAAGGAGATCTAATAAATGGTAAAACTTTAATAATCCTAATAAATTATGGATCTGCATCAGCATCAGAAATAGTTGCTGGTGCGCTCAAAGACCATAAAAGAGCAATAATACTAGGAGAGAATAGTTATGGAAAAGGGTCAGTTCAATCAATAATACCACTTAAAAATAAAGGAGCTATAAGATTAACAGTTGCAAAATATTACTTACCATCAGGTAAATCAATTTCTGAAGTTGGAGTAAGTCCAGATATTGAAATTAATGAGGAGTCAGATGAATTTAGAATTAAAACTGAGACTGACAATCAATTAGATTACGCTTTAAAACTATTAAACGGCTAAATGAAAGATCAATATAAGAATTTACCACTACGCAGTGGAGTAGGTATCATCGTATTAAACAAAAAAAATAAAATTTTCGTCGCAAAAAGAATAGATAATCCTAAAAATTTTTGGCAAATGCCGCAAGGAGGTATTGACGAAGGTGAGGATTATCTTTCAGCTGCTTATAGAGAATTAGAAGAGGAAACCAGTATTACAAAGGTAGAGCTCATTAAAGAATTAGACGGCTTTATCACATATTTATTACCTGATCATTTATTAGGGATTATTTGGAAAGGTAAATATAAGGGGCAAAAACAAAAATGGTTCATAATGAAATTTATTGGCGAGGATAAGGAAATAAATATCCAAACTAAAAAACCTGAATTTCTAGAATGGAAATGGATTGAATTAGAGGCTTTAACAGAAATAGTGGTAGATTTTAAATTACACGTTTACAAAGAACTTAAGGAAAAAATTGGCAAAATTATCAATTAATTAATCTTAAAACTTGAACTTTTTGATCAGCTAGATATTTAGACTGATCGCTTATATCAGTTTTACCTGCTTCTTCCTCAGCTTTTTTAAGCAAATTTTCTTTTTTTGATTTATCTAAATTCGCAACATTAAATATGTAACTAGTTAAAATAGATAAATTATTATTTTTAAACTCCACTATTCCATCTTCAACATAATAATTTTCATCTCCTGATTTTGAAAAAATCTTTATTATCCCAGGTTTCAAAAAAGATATAATGGAAATGTGGTCTTTTAAAATTCCCATTTCTCCTTCAAATGCAGGTACTACTGTCTCTAAAACATCTTCTTTTACAAGAAAAGATTTTTCAGGATTTACTATTTCAATTTTAAACTCTTCACTCATTAAGCAGCAGACTCTTGCTCCATTTTTTTAGCTTTCTCTATTGCTTCTTCAATAGTTCCCACCATATAAAAAGCAGCCTCAGGTAAATTATCATATTCTCCTTTGCAGATAGCATCAAACCCTTTAATAGTTGACTCTAAATCTACTAATTTTCCAGGCGATCCTGTAAAAACTTCTGCAACAAAAAATGGCTGAGACAAAAATCTTTGAATTTTTCTTGCCCTTGCTACTACTAACTTGTCCTCCTCAGACAACTCATCCATACCAAGAATTGCAATAATATCTTGAAGTGACTTATAAGATTGTAATATTTTTTGGACATCTCTTGCTACTCTGTAATGTTCATCACCTACAATTCTAGGATCTAGAATTCTTGAGGTTGAGTCCAATGGATCAACGGCTGGATAAATTCCAATCTCAGCTATTTGTCTTGAAAGTACTGTTGTTGCATCTAAATGTGCAAATGACGTTGCTGGAGCAGGATCGGTTAAATCATCAGCTGGCACATAAATCGCTTGAACTGATGTTATTGAACCCTTATTAGTTGTTGTAATTCTTTCTTGAAGGTTACCCATATCAGTCGCCAATGTTGGTTGATAACCAACTGCAGATGGAATTCTTCCTAAAAGAGCGGAAACTTCTGAACCAGCCTGAGTAAATCTAAAGATATTATCGACAAAAAAAAGTACATCTTGCCCCTCTTGATCTCTGAAGTATTCAGCTACAGTTAGGCCTGTTAGTGCAACTCTCGCTCTTGCACCTGGAGGCTCATTCATTTGTCCATAAACTAGCGCAGCCTTAGATCCAGGACCATCTTTTTTTATTACACCAGAGTCCATCATCTCATGATAAAGGTCATTTCCCTCTCTAGTTCTTTCTCCTACTCCTGCAAAAACTGAAAATCCTCCGTGAGCTTTTGCAACGTTATTTATTAATTCCATAATCAAAACTGTTTTTCCAACCCCAGCGCCACCGAATAATCCAATTTTTCCACCCTTCGCATAAGGGGCAAGCAAATCAATTACTTTAATACCAGTAACGAGTATTTCAGTTTCAGTTGATTGGTCATTAAATTCAGGAGCAGCTCGATGAATCGGCCAACTTTCTTTAGTTTTAACTTCACCTCTTTCATCGATTGGTTCTCCAATAACATTAATAATTCTTCCAAGCGTTTCAGGTCCAACAGGTACTTGAATAGGAGCATTAGTATTTATTACTTCATCACCTCTTTTGAGTCCTTCTGTGGCATCCATTGCAATTGTTCTAACTGTTGTTTCACCTAAATGCTGAGCAACTTCTAGAACTAACCTATTATCGCCATTTTTACATTCCAATGCTGTTAAAATTTCTGGAAGTTCTCCATCAAATTTTATGTCAACTACTGCTCCAATAACTTGTGTAATTATTCCTTTGCTCATAATTATAAACTTTCTGCCCCTGATATGATTTCTATTAGTTCTTTTGTAATTGCTGCCTGACGACTTCTATTATACTGGATAGTAAGTTTGTCAACCATTTCACCTGCGTTTCGGGTTGCGTTATCCATTGCACTCATCCTTGATCCTTGTTCGCTAGCTGAATTCTCTAACATTGCTTTAAATATTTGTGTCGAAATATTTTTTGGCAATAAATTACTCAAAATCTCGTCTTCGTCTGGCTCAAATTCATAACTTTCTTCTGAGGTCTTATCTTTACTATCCTTAGTATTCATCGGGATTATCTGTTGAGCTTGAGGAATTTGAGTAATTACGTTTTTAAATTGATTATAAAAAATAGTGCATATATCAAATTGACTATTCTCAAATTTATCTATTATTATTTTACCAACCTTATCAGCATCAAAATAATTAGTATTTTTTGAATCTTTGAAAGAAACATTTTCAATAATTTTATCACCGTACATTCTCTTTAGTTGATCATTTCCTTTTGAACCTACTGTTATGATTTTGAGTTCTTTTCCTTCACTTACAATTTTTGAAAAGTAACTTTTGGCTTTTTTAATTATATTAGAATTAAAACCTCCACATAATCCTCTATCTGATGTCATTACAACACATAAATGAACCCTATCATTCCCAGTTCCTGATAAAAGTTTCGGAGCATTTTCTTTATCTGATATTCCACTGGACAAATTTAGAATAACATTGTTCATTTTTTCTGAATAAGGCCTTCCATTTTCTGCACTTTCTTGAGCTCTTCTCAGTTTTGCTGCAGCAACCATCTTCATAGCCTTTGTAATTTTCTGTGTAGACTTAACACTTGCTATCCTTTTTTTTAAATCGTCTAAACTTGCCATTTCTTATTATGATTTAAAGTTTTGTTTAAGTTGAGTAATTACATCTATTAATAGTTTTTCTTTATCTTCTTCAAGTTTTCCAGAACTTTGAATTGAATCAATTATCTCAGGCTTATCGGATTTGCACTTTTCAATTATTTTAGACTCAAACTCTGCAATATCTTTTAAATTGATATCATCTAAATAACCTTTAACTCCACAAAAAACAGATACTACTTGCTCTGCGACCGTCAATGGTGAATATTGTTTTTGTTTTAAAAGTTCAGTCAATTTTGAACCTCTATTAAGTAGCTGCTGAGTAGAAGCATCTAAATCTGATCCAAATTGAGCAAAAGCCGCCATTTCTCTGTACTGTGCTAACTCAAGTTTCATAGATCCTGATACTTTTTTCATTGCTTTTGTTTGAGCTGAAGACCCAACCCTCGATACAGATAAACCAACATTAATTGCTGGTCTAATACCTTGGTTAAAAAGTTCTGTTTCTAAAAATATCTGGCCATCTGTAATTGAAATTACATTTGTTGGGATAAATGCAGACACATCACCTCCTTGGGTTTCAATTATTGGGAGTGCAGTTAGTGATCCTCCACCATGTTCATCACTAAGTTTTGCTGCTCTTTCTAATAACCTACTGTGCAAGTAAAATACATCTCCTGGATAAGCTTCTCTTCCTGGCGGTCTTCTTAGAAGAAGAGACATTTGCCTATATGCTACAGCTTGTTTTGATAAATCGTCATAAATAATTAAAGCATGCATTCCGTTATCTCTAAAATATTCACCCATGGCGCAACCTGTATAAGGAGCTAAAAATTGTAATGGAGCTGAGTCTGATGCTGTAGCAGCAACAATAGTTGTGTACTCCATCGCACCAGCTTCTTCTAACGTTTTTTGAATTTGTCTTACTGTTGACCTTTTTTGACCGACTGCAACATAGATACAGTATAATTTTTGTTTCTCATCACCTGACTCATTAATTTTTTTTTGATTTATAATTGCATCTACAGCAACAGCAGTTTTACCTGTCTGTCTGTCTCCAATAATTAATTCTCTTTGGCCTCTTCCAATTGGTACTAAACTATCAATTGATTTTAATCCGGTTTGCATTGGTTCACTAACTGATTGTCTAGGAATAATACCAGGTGCTTTAACCTCTACCCTCATTTTTTTAACACTTTTATCCAACGCTCCTTTTCCATCAATTGGATTTCCTAAGCCATCAACTACTCTACCTAAAAGTTCTTTTCCAACTGGTGTATCAACAATATTACCTGTTCTTTTAACAACATCACCTTCTTTAATATTTCTGTCATCACCAAAGATTACTACCCCAACATTTTCACTTTCTAAGTTAAGAGCCATACCTTTTGAGCCATCAGTAAACTCAACCATCTCACCAGCTTGAACATTATCTAATCCATAAATTCTAGCAATACCATCTCCAACAGATAACACTTGACCAACTTCAGTAACCTCAGTCTTTGCACCAAAATTTTTAATTTGTTCTTTTAGTATTTTTGTAACTTCTGAAGGATTTATTTCCATTTATACCTCTGTCATTCTGTTTTGAATTTGTTGTAATTTATTTTTAATAGAAGTATCAACCATAGTACTTCCGACTTGAAGAACTAAACCTCCTATTAAACTTTGATCATATTTGTAGTTTAATTTTATTTTCGAACCAAAATTTTTAGTTAGTTCCTCGGTAATTTTAATTATTTCATCATTGGACAATTCTTTTGAAGATTTTAATTCTGCTTTAAGTTCACCTCTTTTTTTTGAACATATCTCAATAAAACTTTGAAGAATTCTCTCTAAAAAAAAGAATCTTCTTTTTTGAATTAAAAAATTTAAAAAATCTTTAAATAAAGTCTCAAATTTATTATTCTCCGAAATTGAAGTTATAATCTTAAATAAATCAACTTGTTTAGTTGTTGGATCTTTTATTAAATTTTTAAACTCTTTACTTGAGTTTATTAAACCCAAGATTGATAAGCACTGTTCTTCAATTTGAGTCAAAAGATTGCCTTCATTGGATAGCTCATAAAGTGCGAGCGAATATCTTTCTGCTGAAGTTATTGAAAATCCTGTGTCTTTACTCAACTCTGTACCTATATAATATTGAAGATTAAATTAAAATCAGGCTTTAATTAACATATGACCTTTAGGTCTTCAAGTAACCGATTTGTTAAAAAGGTCTTTTTTTGGTCATTAATTGAAGTTTATTGGGTCAACATCAACTGAAAGTTTTATTCCAGCTGCAAACTTATAGTTTGGAATAATTTTTGCAATTGAGTTTTGTACTTTCATAGATTTAATTCCTCTTATCAGTAATCTAACTCTAAATTTTCTATTCAATCTAAATATGGGTGCACTTACTGGACCCAATACATTTCCTTCAATTTTACTTTCTATAAAATTTTTAAACCCTATAGCTTCTGCTTCTAATTTATTTTCGTTTTCGCCAGTAAGTATTAGTGAGATAAATCTTTGAAATGGAGGAAGCTTATTTTTTTTTCTAATCTCTAACTCTCTCTCTAAAAAAATATCAGGATTTTTATTAGTAATATCATCAATCATTTTTGTATCATGATTATATGTTTGAAAATAAACTGTAGCTGGTTTCCCAGTTCTACCAGCTCTTCCTGAAAGTTGATGATAAAGTTGTAAGTTCTTCTCTGCCCCTCTTAAATCATGTCCTTGCGAAGAAAGATCAATATCAACAACTACAATACAATTTAAATTTGGAAAATGAAATCCTTTTGAAATTAATTGAGTTCCGACTAAAATATCAATTTCATTTTTAATAATTCTATTCAACTTATCCATCGAGTCTTTTTTGTTCATAGTATCACTTGAAAAGATTTCAATTTTCTTATCTGGGAATTTTCTTTTTACCTCATCTGATATTCTTTCAACACCAGGGCCACTAAATATAAATTCACAATTTCCATCTTTTGAACAGTTTCTTTTTAAAAGAGATCTATAACCACAGTAATGACAAAGTAAATTATTTTTCTTTTTATGATATACTAGATTGATGCTACAATTTGGGCATGAAAAACTTGAATAACATTTATTACATAATACATGTGGTGAAAATCCTCGTCTATTAAGAAAAAATAAAACTTGATCCTTTTTTTCTAGATGTAAATTTACCTTTTGAATAATTTCATTTGATAGCCAAGACTGCTTTTCTAACTTAGATTTGTTTAGATTTATTATTTGATAATTTGGGAGAGATGCATTTTTGTATCTTTGATTTAACCTAGATACACTATATTTTCCCTTTTTTATATTTTCAAATGTTTCAATAGACGGAACCGCCGTTATCAAATTTATAGGAATATTTTCAAATGATGCTCTGGCTATTGCCATATCTCTTGCATTGTAAGTCACTCCCTCATCTTGCTTAAATGACTGGTCATGTTCTTCATCAACAATAATTATACCAAGTTTCGCGAATGGTAAAAACAAAGATGACCTTGCACCGATTATAACCTGAATTTTTCCATTGGAAGTTCCACTCCATATTATTTCCTTTTTTTTTTTTGATATCCCTGAGTGCCATACAGCTGGATTAAAACCAAAATATTCAAAAAATTTTTGTTCAAACTGGCCTGTTAATCCTATTTCAGGTAATAATATTAAGCCTTGAAAACCCTTCTTTATTATTGATTTTAGTGCTTCAAAATAAACTAAAGTTTTTCCAGAGCCAGTTGTTCCCTGCAACACATGTACTCTAAACTTGTTCTTCACAACACTCATTTCCTTAAGAGACTTTTTTTGGTCTTCAGAAAGTGTTATTGAACTATTTTTTATATCACTTTCAAAAGCTTTAAGATTTTTTTTGAGATTGTTTTCAATTGCATTATTGCTCAACAGCACCAATTTTAAAGCCATACCTTTTGGAATAATATTGTATTCTGAGAACCAATTTAAAAAGTTTATAGTTGTTTTTTTTAAAGGTTTTACTTGTAATTTCCTAAGGACTTTTTTTAATTTAAATTTTTTTTGTTCATCATCTTCTAATTTATCCCACACCACTCCAGTAAGTTTTTTTTTACCAAACGGTACTGACACATATTCACCAATTTCTAAATTTAAATCACTTTCATATGTGAATGGATGATTAAAGATATTAGGTAGTAGAATCGGATATTTCATATTTTATAATATGAAATTAAATTAAGAGTGTATTGCTCTTTTATCTACTGATAAAGCTGCTTCTTTTACTGCCTCTGAAAAAGTTGGGTGAGCATGACATGTGCGTGCGATATCCTCTGAACTGGCTCCAAATTCCATAGCAACACCAATTTCAGCAATTAATTCACCTGCATGCGGACCTATTATATGAGCACCTAAAACTTTATCTGTTTTTTCATCAGCTAAAATTTTTACAAATCCCTCTGCATCATCAATAGCTTTTGCTCTTGAATTAGCCATAAATGAAAATTTTCCAACTTTATATTTCATTTTGGCATCTTTTAATTGTTCCTCAGTTTTTCCAATCGCTGCAACTTCTGGAGTAGTATATATAACACCTGGAATAGTATCATAATTGACGTGCCCTGATTGTCCTGCAATGTTTTCAGCAACCGCAATACCTTCATCTTCAGCTTTATGAGCAAGCATGGGTCCTGATATTACATCACCGATTGCATATATATTCTCTAAATTTGTTTTAAATGATTTATCAGTTTTAATTCTTTTTCTGTCATCCAGCTCAACTCCTATAGCCTTTAAATTTAAACCATCAGTATTTGCCTTTCTACCAACAGAAATAAGAACTACATCACAATCAAAATTATTTTTATTTCCATCTTTATCTATAGTGGATACTTCTACTCCAGATTTATTTTTTTTAATTGTTTCAACTTTATTTTGCATATTAAACTTAATGCCTTGTTTCTTTAAGATTTTCATAAATTCTGATGATATCTCTTTATCCATACCTGGAGTAATGTGATCTAAAAACTCTACAACTTGTACTTCAGATCCCAGTCTTGACCAAACTGATCCCATTTCTAATCCAATATAACCACCACCTACAACAACCATTTTATTTGGAACTTTTTCAAGCTTTAATGCACCTGTTGAAGAAACTATTTTTTGCTCATCGATTTCAACTCCAGGTAAAGAAGTAGACACAGATCCAGTAGCAATTATAGTTTTTTCAGATTTTATAATGATGTCTTTGTTATCATTATCTTTGATTAAAATTTCGTTTAAAGATTTAAAACTGCCATAACCTTTAAAATAAGTTACTTTGTTTTTCTTAAACAAAAATTCAACTCCTTTTGTTAGGACAGTGACGGCTTTATCTTTGCTTTTCATCATTTTATCTAGGTTTAGCTTTACATCTCCAACTTCTATTCCTTTATTTGCTAAACCCTTAACTTTGTGAAATTCCTCCGATAGATTTAGCAAACTCTTTGAAGGTATACACCCAACATTTAAACAAGTACCTCCTAACGAACCTCTAGACTCTATACATGCTGTTTTTAATCCTAGTTGGGAAAGTCTAATCGCACAAACATATCCTCCAGGTCCACCACCAATAACTACTGCTTGAAATTTTTCTGACATCTAAATATCCAAAAATAACCTTCTTGGGTCCTCTAAATTTTCCTTGATCATTTTAAGAAATGACACTGACTCTTTGCCATCAATAATTCTGTGATCATATGATAAAGCTAAATACATAATTGGTCTAATCTGAATTTCACCATTTACTACAAAGGGTCTATCTACAATATTGTGCATTCCTAATACTCCAGACTGAGGTAGATTTAAAATTGGAGTTGAAAGCATCGAGCCATATACTCCACCATTGCTAATTGTAAATGTTCCACCTTGAAGATCTTCAATTACAAGTTTTCCCTCTTTTGCTTTTTCAGAAATCTCTTTAATATTTTTTTCTATCTCTGCAAAAGATAACTCATCTGCGTTTTTTAAAACTGGCACAACGAGACCTTTATCTGTTCCAACAGCAAAGCTTATGTTATAATAATTCTTATATACAATTGTATCTCCGTCTATTTCAGCATTAATCGCAGGATAATTTTTTAAGGCGACTACGCATGCCTTTACAAAAAATGACATAAATCCAAGTTTAATACCGTATCGAATTTGAAAATCTTTTTGATTTTCTTTTCTCATTTCCATTATATTTGTCATATCAACTTCATTAAATGTTGTTAGTAAGGCTGCGTTTTCTTGAGCTTGTTTTAATCTTTTTGCTATAGTTTGTCTTAATCTGGTCATTTTAATTCGTTCTTCTTGACCATATTTAACCTTTCTTTCTGAAGGTGGAGGATTTACTCCCATCAAATTTATTAAATCACCTTTTAATATTCTTCCATCTTTTCCGGTTCCTTTAAGTGATTTGATATCAATATTATTTTCATTAACCATTTTTCTTACAGCTGGAGATAAAGTTTGGTTATCTTTCTTGATATTTATCCCTGAATTTTCATCTTTCACTTCATCACTTAGAACAAGCGGCTCTTCTTTTGTCTTTTCAAAACTATCTTTTTCTTCAAATATTTCTAATTCTTCTTCATCTTTTATTGGGTCTAGCTTTATTACATTATCATCTTCATTTGATTGTTCGTTTTTTTCTAGAATTGAAGGTTTAATTTTATTAATTTCGTTCGATTTTTTAATTTCACCTTGATTTTCTTTAACTGAACCTAAAATTTCTCCAACCTTAACAGTTGAGCCATCTTTAGAATTTATTTCAATTAATTGGCCTGTTACTGGTGATGGCACTTCTAAATTAACTTTATCTGTTTCTAATTCAACAATAGGCTCGTCAACATCAACTGAATCTCCTTTATTTTTTAACCACTTTGAAACTGTAGCTTCAGTAATACTCTCACCTAATGCTGGAACTAATATTTTTTCACTCATTATAATTTATTCAAAAACTTTCTTTATAATTTCTTGTTGTTGTGAAACATGTCTTTTTGCATATCCTGTTGCAGGTGATGCATCTGGACTTCTTCCAATGTAAGAAACTACTTTATTATTAGCCTTAATATTATCTAAAGTCCATTGGATATAATCTCTAACAGAAAACCAGGCTCCCATGTTTTGGGGTTCCTCTTGACACCAACAAAATTGAGCATTTTTAGCATAAACCTTAAGCTCTTTTGCAAGACTCTTTGCGGGAAAAGGATAAAGTTGTTCAATTCTGAAAAATAAAACGTCATCAACTTTTAATTTTTCTCTAGCCTCTAATAAATCAAAATATATTTTGCCTGAGCATAAGATAACTTTTTTTATTTTTTTTGGTTTTTTTAATTTGATAAAACCTTTACTTTTTGGGTCAATTGCATGATCCCATAAAAATCTATGGAAAGAATTTTGTTTTCCAAAATCATTTAAGCTTGAAATGCAATCTTTATGTCTTAGTAAAGATTTAGGTGTCATAATAATTAAAGGTTTTCTAAAATCTCTGTGCATTTGTCTTCTTAATGCATGAAAATAGTTTGCTGGAGTAGTGCAATTTACTACCTGCATATTATCATTAGAACACAACTGTAAAAACCTTTCTAGTCTTGCTGAAGAATGTTCAGGTCCTTGACCCTCATATCCGTGAGGCAATAACATCACCAATCCAGACGCTCTGGACCATTTTCTTTCTCCAGAGGCTATAAATTGATCAATGACTACTTGGGCACCATTTGCAAAATCACCAAATTGAGCTTCCCAGATTGTAAGAGTGTTAGGTTCAACTAAACTATAGCCATATTCAAAACCTAAAACTGCTAACTCTGATAAAAAACTGTCAACTATCTCAAAATTTTTTTGACTTTTAGATATGTTGTTTAGAGGTATATATCTGGAATTGTCTTTTTGATTTCTTAAGACAGAATGTCTTTGACTGAATGTACCTCTCCCAGAGTCCTGACCAACTAATCTAACAGGATATCCCTCATCTAAAAGTGAGCCAAAAGCTAAAGCCTCAGCTGTTGACCAGTCAATTCCATTTTCTTTGTTCACAACTAATTTTCTTTTCTCTAGAATATTAGAAATAGTTTTGTGAATACTAAATTCCTCTGGAATTGCATTGATTTTATTTGATATATCTCTTAGCTTATCGATATCATAACCTGTGACACCTTTTTTGTCTTTACCTCTATCAGGCTTGTATCTTGACCAAGTCCCCTCAAACCATTCAATTTTTGGTTTATAATTTTTTGCATTTTTATATTGATCATCAAGCAATTCTTTAAATTCTTTAATTGAATTTTTTAAGTAATCTTCAGTAATTGATCCCTCTTGAACTAATTTTTCGCCGTAAACTTTTATCGTTGTTGGGTGTGAACGAATTTTTTTATACATTAGAGGTTGAGTGAAAGAGGGTTCGTCACCCTCATTATGACCAAATCTCCTGTAACAAATTAGGTCGACCACAACATCTCTATTGAATTTTAATCTAAAGTCTATTGCAATTCTTGCAGCATAAACGACAGCTTCTGGATCATCACCATTAACATGAATAATTGGTGCTTCAACCATTTTTGCAATATCTGAAGGATAAGGAGATGACCTAGCAAATCGTGGGCTAGTGGTAAAACCTATTTGGTTATTTACTACAATGTGAATAGTTCCACCAGTATTATGTCCTGGTAATCCTGACATTGCAAAGCACTCTGCAACAACTCCTTGACCTGCAAAAGCTGCATCTCCATGAATTAATATCGGTATTACTTTCTTTCTCTCTTTATCTTTATGAAAATATTGTTTTGCTCTTGTCTGTCCTAAAACTACTGGATTAACTGCCTCAAGATGAGATGGATTATCTGTCAAACTTACATGCACAGAATTTCCATCAAATTCTCTATTTGATGAAGCGCCTAAATGATATTTTACATCTCCAGTGTCATCATCAGAATTTGAATTAATTTCTCCAGCAAATTCGTTAAAAATTCTTTTGTAGGATTTTTGCAAAACATTAGCTAGCACATTTAATCTACCTCTATGAGACATGCCTATTTTGACTTCTTTTATTTTTGATTGACCACCTATTTTGATTATTTGTTCAAGCGCTGGAATTAAACTTTCACCTCCATCAAGCCCAAATCTTTTTGAACCAACATATTTGGTGTGTAAAAATTTTTCAAAACCCTCAGCCTGAATCAATTTTTTAAGAATTGCCTCTTTTCCATTTTGAGTAAATTTAAAATCATCAGCTTTTTCTACTCTATCTCGAAACCATTTTCTCTCAGTTGGATTTGAGATATGCATATATTCATAACCTAAAGGACCACAATATTTATCTCTTAAAAATTTTAAAATTTCGGAAATATTGGAATATTGTTTATTAATAACTCCATCTAAAAAAATTTTGCTATTATAGTTCTCTTTTTTAAATCCGTAAGACTCTGGATGAAGTTCGTCTAAATAGTCCGTTTCACGAAGACCCAATGGATCCAATTTAGCAATTAAATGTCCTCTTTGCCTATAAGATCTTATCATAGCAACAGCATTGATTGAATTAGCGTTAGATTCTCTCGAAACTAATTCGTCTTGTTTATAATTTCCGTTGTCCAATTTTTGCTCTTTATTTATTGAGACTTTTTTTGATGGACTCCATGATGGACCATTTATTTCATTTATAACTTCTTCTGCTTGATCCCCAATTTCACTAAAATACTTTATCCAACTATCTGGTAATGATGGATCTTTATTCACAAATTTTAGATACATTTCCTCAATAAATGCACTATTAGATTTACTTAAAAAAGCAGATTTTTCGAATTCAAGATTTTTACTAGAAGACATTATTGTTTGTTAATATAAACCTACAAAGAATTTTTTCAATTAGACAATTTATTAAATAATGTATTTCCAATTTTTGACGGGGAGTTGGCCATAATAATTCCACAATCTTCCATTTTTTTTATCTTGTCTTCAGCAGCACCTTTGCCTCCTGAAATTATAGCTCCAGCGTGACCCATTCTTCGTCCAGGTGGAGCTGTGACACCAGCAATAAATCCAACAATCGGTTTTTTTATTTTATGATTATTAACAAAATCTGCAGCCTCTTCCTCTGCAGTCCCTCCAATTTCTCCTATCATTAAGATTGATTGGGTATCATCGTCATTTAAAAATAAGTCCAAACAATCTATAAAATTTGTGCCATTAATAGGATCACCACCTATCCCAATACATGTTGATTGTCCAAGTCCATTTTCTGTTGTCTGAGCCACTGCCTCGTAAGTTAATGTGCCTGACCTTGATACTATCCCAACGGTTCCCTTTTTATGAATATTTCCAGGCATTATTCCAATTTTACACTCATCAGGTGTAATGATTCCTGGGCAATTAGGACCAATCAACCTACAATTAGAATTATTTAGTTTTTGTTTCACTTTAAGCATATCCTGAATAGGAATCCCTTCAGTTATACATACAATAAGTTCAATAGATGCATCAATCGCCTCTATTATTGCTGCAGCAGCAAATTTTGCAGGAACATAAATCATTGTTGCATTAGCACCTTCGGACTCTTTTGCCTCTCTCACTGTATTAAAAACTGGAAGACCTAAATGTTTTTGACCACCTTTTTTTGGTGTTACACCTCCAACTAGATTTGTTCCATATTTTATTGCTTGATCGGAATGGAATGTTCCATGAGAACCTGTAAATCCTTGGCAAATCAATCTTGTATTTTTATTAACCAAAACTGACATTATTTAATTACCTCTACAATTTTTTTTGCAGCATCATCTAAATTTTCAGCTGAGATTAGCTCTAAACCTGAATTGTCTAATATCTTTTTCCCTTCCTTAAAATTTGTTCCAGCTAATCTGACAACTAAAGGGACATTGATTTTCATTTCTTTTGCAGCATCTACAACTCCTTGTGCAAGAACATCACATCGCATTATACCACCAAAAATATTGATTAGTATTCCCTTAACATTTTTATCAGACAAAATTATTTTTAGAGCAGCTGAAACCTTTTCTTTAGACGCTCCTCCACCAACATCTAAAAAATTTGCTGGCTCTTCTCCATATAGTTTAATTATATCCATAGTTGCCATCGCTAAGCCAGCCCCATTAACCATACAACCAATATTTCCATCTAACTTGATATAGGCTAGATCATGTTTGCTTGCCTCAATTTCAGCAGGATCTTCCTCATTTAAATCTCTTAATTCTAAAATCTCTGGATGTTTAAATAAAGCATTGCTATCAAAACTTACCTTTGCATCTAAACATATAATCTTTTTTTCTTTAGTTAGTATTAATGGGTTTATCTCGACCATATTTGCATCTGTTTCTATAAACATTTTGTAAATTGATTTAATTAAAGATATTGATTTTTTTTTTGAATTTTCATCTAATTTAAAAATTTGAGTGATCTTTTCACATTCTTCATTTGAAATTTCTTTTTTTAATTCAATTTTAGTAGTTAAAATTTTATCTGGCGACTTGCTTGCTACCTCCTCAATATCCATGCCACCTTGATCACTAGAAATAAAAGCAATTTTTGAAGAGGCTCTATCTACCAAACAAGATAAGTAAAACTCTTTTTCAATATTTGATGATACCTCTACATATAACCTTTTTACCTCTCTTCCATCAGGTCCTGTCTGATGAGTAACTAATTTTTTACCTAGTAGTTCTTTAGCTGATGCTTCAAGTTCTTTAAGATTATCTAAAATTTTAACACCACCAGCTTTTCCTCTCCCACCTGCATGAATTTGAGCTTTTAAAACATATTTTTCTGTTTTTAATGACTTACATTTCTCTAAGAGTTCTTCAACTGTAAAACCAAATACACCTTCTGGAACAATTGCTCCAAATTTTTTTAAAATTTGTTTAGCTTGATGCTCGTGTATATTCATTATTTATTCAAATCTGGGTCTATTTTAGATGCTGCTTCCCAGAGTTTTTTTACTGCATCAATTGAATGAAGAAATTCAGATTTTTCTTTCTCATCTAATTTTATTTCCTCTATTCTTTCGACACCATTTTTTCCAACTATGATTGGAACTCCAGCGTATATATTTTTGATTCCATATTCGCCGTTTAAATATGCAGCACACGGAAGCATTTTTTTCTCGTCTTGAAGATAGGCTTTAGCCATCTCAACTCCTGAAGCTGCTGGGGCATAGAAAGCTGATCCTTTTTCAAGAAATTTTACAATTTCAGCTCCACCATCTCTTGTTCTCTGATTTATTTCTTCTAATCTTTTTTGAGAAATCTTTCCTTCTTTGACTAAATCTAGTAAAGGTTTTCCTGAAACTTTAGTAAATCTTGGAAGAGGCACCATTGTATCACCATGACCGCCCATCACCATTGCCTCTATTTCTTTAACTGGGACACTAAATTCTTCAGATAAAAATAATTTAAATCTAGAGCTATCTAATATACCTGCCATTCCAACTACTTTATTTGGAGAGAGTCCTGAAAATTTTTGGAAAGCCATTACCATCACATCTAATGGGTTTGTAATACATATTACAAATGCATCAGGCGAATTTTCTTTAATTCCTTCAGCAACTTGCTTTATAATTTTTAAATTAATACCGAGTAAATCATCTCTGCTCATACCAGGTTTTCTTGGAACTCCGGCTGTGATTATGATTACCTCTGAGTCCTTAATGTCTTTATAATCACTGGTCCCTGATAACTTAACATCAAAACCGTCTACAGATGATGATTGTGCAATATCTAGTGCTTTTCCTTTTGCAATACCGCTTGCGACATCAAATAAAACTACTTCATTTGCTAATTCCTTTATTCCAATTAAATGAGCTAAGGTTCCACCTATTTGACCTGCACCGATTAAAGATATTTTGCTCATTGTTCTTTTATTTCATTGTTGGCATCACAAATTCAGCGTTAGATCTAATTCCTGATGGCCATCTTGAAGTTATTGTTTTTAATTTAGTATAAAATTTTATTCCTTCCATACCATGCATTGCACTATCTCCAAACAAAGATCTTTTCCAACCACCAAAACTATGAAAAGCCATTGGCACAGGTATCGGTACGTTTATACCAACCATTCCAACTTGAATTTTGCTCGCAAATGTTCTTCCAGCATCTCCATCTCTTGTATAAATGCTTACGCCATTTCCATATTCATGTTCATTTATTAATTTTGAAGCTTCTTCAAAAGTTTTAACCCTAACAACTGATAGAACTGGACCAAATATTTCCTCTTTATAAATTCTCATGTTTTTTGTTACATTATCAAATAAACAACCACCGATATAAAAGCCATTTTCGTATCCTTGTAATTTTAAATTTCTTCCATCAACAACTAATTTTGCACCTTCTTTTACACCCAAATCAACATAACTTTTTACTTTTTCTAAATGTTCTTTAGTGACCAGAGGCCCCATTTCAGAATTTTTGTCCATTCCTGGCCCAACTTTTAATGACTCTACTTTTTTTGATAATCTAGACACTAGTTCGTCTCCAATATCACCAACTGCTACAGCAACTGACTGAGCCATACACCTTTCTCCGGCTGAACCGTAAGCTGCACCCATTAAACCATTTACTGCACCATCTAAATCACAGTCTGGCATTACAACTAAATGATTTTTAGCACCACCTAATGCTTGAACTCTTTTTTCATTTTTTGCTGAATTTTCATAAATATATTTCGCAATAGGGGTTGAACCAACAAAACTCACCGCTTTTATATCTTTGTTTGTTAATATCGCGTCTACTGCTTCTTTGTTCCCGTTTATAACATTAAATACTCCATCCGGGAGACCAGCCTCTTTTAATAATTCTGCTAATCTTATTGCACAAGAAGGATCCTTTTCTGATGGCTTTAATATAAATGCATTTCCACAAGCAATTGCAATTGGAAACATCCACATAGGAACCATGGCAGGGAAGTTGAATGGTGTTATTCCAGCGACAACACCTAGTGGTTGACGCATTGACCAACTATCAACATCTGTCCCTACATTCTCTGAAAATTCACCTTTTAATAAGTGTGGAATTCCGCATGCAAATTCTACTACCTCTAAACCTCTCGTTAATGACCCTTTCGCATCTTCATAAACTTTGCCATGCTCAGAAACAATTAGTTTAGTAAGCTCATCGTAATTTTTTTCAATCAACTCTTTAAATTTAAACATAATTCTTGCTCTTTGAAGTGATGGTTTAATTGACCAAGTTTCGAAAGCTTTTTTTGCAATTACTACAGCCTGGTCTAAATCATGCTGAGAGGCTAATCTGACTTCTTTTTCTTGTTCGCCGGTAGCAGGATTAAAAATTTTATCTTTTTTTTCTGAAGACCCAGGAAAAATTTTTCCACCTACAAAATGTTCAATTAAATTCATGAATACGATCTTTTAGAGTAAAAAATCTTATGAGTCTATTGTTTAAATATTAGCTGTTGCTAACATTTTTTTTATTTCAGCAATTGCCTTTGCAGGATTTAATCCCTTTGGACACGCACTTGTGCAGTTAAGAATTGTATGACAACGATATAATTTAAGTTCATCGGCTACTTTCTTGAGTCTCGTCTGTCTTTCCTCATCTCTACTATCTATTATCCATCTATATGCTTGTAATAAAACTGCTGGACCTAAATACTTGTCACCATTCCACCAATAACTTGGGCATGATGTCGAGCAACACGCACACATAATACACTCATATGCACCATCTAACTTTGCTCTATCTTCTTTAGATTGAAAAATTTCGCTAATTTCAGATTTTGAGCTAGATTTCAACCAAGGTTCAATTGATTGGTATTGTTTGTACAGTCCATCTAAATCTCCGATTAAATCTTTTTTAACTTTTAAATGAGGTAATGGATAAATATCAATATCTCCATCTATATCTGCATGTGGAGTTGTGCAAGCTAAACCATTTTTTCCAGCCATATTCATGGCACAAGAACCACAGACACCATGCGCACACGATCTTCTATAAGCGAGAGTGGAGTCTATTTCATTTTTAATTTTATTTAAAACGTCTAAGACTTTAGATGGACAATTATCCATATCAACTTCGTAGGTATCAATTCTGGGGTTTTCTCCTGAAGATGGATCCCATCTATATACATTTACTTTTTTTAAATTTTTTGAACCAGTTTTATCTTTAAAATATTTACCTTTTTTTATTTGGGACTTTTCAGGTAAACCAATTTGTACCATTAATAGACTCTTTCCTGAGGTGGAAAATATTGTACTTCATTAGTTAATGTAGATTTATGGACATCTCTATAACTTATTTTTGTATTCTTTCCATCACACCAAGCTAAAGTGTGTTGCATAAATTTATCATCATCTCTTTTAGGATAATCTTCTCTCGCATGTGCCCCTCTACTTTCTTTTCTATTATAGGCAGAATCAACCGTTACCACTGCTTGTCTAATTAGATTATCAAATTCTAAAGTCTCAACTAAATCAGTATTAAATATCAAAGATTTATCTTTAACATGAATAGAGTCTAACCCATCAAATGTTTTTTTAATTTCATTAACACCCTCTTTGAGAGTTTTTTCTGTTCTGAATACAGCACATTTTGATTGCATAGTCTTCTGCATAGACAATCTTAATTCAGCAGTACCAACATTGCCTTCAGAATTTCTTATTTTGTCGAAACGATCTAAACACTTTTGTGTCTCCGTCTCACTAATTTCTTCATGTGGCATGCCAGGTTTAATTAATTCAGCAGCCCTTTTTGCAGCAGCTCTTCCAAAAACAACAAGATCTATTAAAGAGTTCGAACCTAATCTATTAGCTCCATGAACTGAAACACAGGCAGCCTCTCCAATTGCCATTAGTCCAGGAACTGTTTTTTCAGAACCATTTACAGTTAATACTTCTGCTTTATAATTAGTAGGTATACCACCCATGTTATAATGAACAGTTGGGACAACTGGTATTGGTTCCTTGGTAACATCAACATTAGCAAATAATCTTGCTGCATCTGTTATACCTGGTAATCTGCTTTCTATAATTTCCTTATCAAGGTGATTTAAATTTAAATGAACGTGATCTTGATCTTTTCCAACACCTCTACCCTCATTAATTTCGATAGACATAGATCGACTGACAACATCTCGAGATGCTAAATCTTTAGCTTTAGGTGCATATCTTTCCATAAATCTTTCACCTTTAGAATTTGTAAGATACCCTCCTTCACCTCTTGCACCCTCTGTAATTAATGTTCCATGCCCATAAATTCCTGTTGGATGAAATTGTACAAACTCCATATCTTGTAATGGTAAGCCTGCTCTTAAAACCATTGCATTTCCATCTCCTGTACAAGTATGGGCTGATGTCGCTGAGTAATATACTTTCCCATATCCACCAGTGGCTATAATTACCGTATGAGATCTAAATCTGTGTATTGTTCCATCGTTTAAGTTCCAAGCAATTAAACCTTTGCACTCACCATCTTTCATTAATAAATCTAGAGCAAAATATTCAATAAAAAATTCAGTTCTGTGTTTCAAAGCTTGACCGTAGAGTGTGTGTAAAATTGCATGCCCAGTTCTATCTGCTGCAGCGCAAGTTCTTTGAACTATCCCATTTCCGTAATTTTTGGTCATTCCTCCAAAAGGTCTCTGATAAATTTTTCCATCATCCGTTCTACTAAAAGGAACACCATATTTTTCTAATTCAATAACAGCTTTAGGGGCCTCTTTACAAAGAT
>CACBYE010000001.1 GCA_902543375.1 uncultured Pelagibacteraceae bacterium | reverse complement strand
TTCATTTATAAGTTTTGATTTTATTGCCTCATGTTTTAATGTTGTTTTATTTTTAAGGGCTAACTTAGCAATTTTAGCAGAGTTATCGTATCCAATAACAGGTGCTAAAGCAGTCACAAGCATTAAAGAATTGTCTAGGTATTCTTTGATTTTTGATTTATCTGCTTTTATTCCCTTTACACAAAAAGAGGTAAAATTTTTAATACTATCCGCTAACAAATCAATTGATTGTAAAATGTTGTGAGCAATTAAAGGTTTAAATACATTTAACTCGAAATGTCCATGCGACCCAGCCATAGTTATTCCATTGTGATTTCCAATTACTTTGACACAAACCATAGTGACAGCCTCTGATTGTGTAGGGTTTATTTTACCAGGCATAATAGATGAGCCTGGTTCGTTTGCTGGTAGAATTAGTTCACCATAACCTGCTCTAGGACCCGAACCTAAAAACCTTATATCGTTTGCAATTTTCATTAAACTTACAGCAGCGGTATTTAATGTTCCTGAAAAATTGACTATTTCATCATGTGCAGCTAAAGCTGCAAATTTATTTTTTGTAGGTTTAAACGGTAATTTAGTAATCTTTCTAATCTCATTAATCACTTTTTTGTCAAAATTTTGTTTAGTGTTAATTCCAGTTCCAACAGCGGTTCCTCCTTGTGCTAGCATGTAAATTTCATCCAAAGCTTTTACAATTCTTTTAATACTTTCTTCAATTTGAGATTGGTAACCAGAAAACTCTTGACCTAATGAAAGTGGAGTAGCATCTTGTAGATGTGTTCTTCCAACTTTAATAATATTCTTGAACTCTGAAACTTTTTTTTTTAGTTCTTTATTAAGTAATTTTAAAGACGGTAGTAATTTATTATTTGTTTCAATTGCTATAGCTATATGCATTGCAGTCGGAAATACATCATTAGTGGACTGGGACTTATTTACATGATCATTAGGATGAACTGGTTTTTTTGAACCTTTTTTACCTCCTAAAATTTCTATCGCCCTATTTGCAATTACTTCATTCACATTCATGTTTGTTTGAGTTCCTGATCCTGTTTGCCACACTTTTAATGGAAAATGATTATCTAGTTTACCTGAAATAACTTCATTTGACGCAGAAATTATTGCTCTTGAAATTTTAGGTAAAATTTGTTTTTCTTTAAAATGAACTTTTGCAGCAGCTTTTTTAATAATTGCAATAGATTTAATTAATATAGGTCTTACTAAAAATTCTCCTATATCAAAATATTTTTTTGATCTTTGAGTTGATGCTCCCCAATATTTATCGTTTGGTACATTTATTGATCCAATACTGTCAAATTCTTTACGAAATTTCATTGATAAATAATCAATATATATATATTAAAAATTCAATAACTTACAGGAGCAAAATGACAAATTTTGAGAAAGTTGGGGTTTTTATGAAAACTTTTGGCCAAGAGGTAAAATTGAGACCATCTTTGAGCACTGACAAAATAAATAAATTAAGATTAAATCTTATTCAAGAGGAATTGGATGAATTGAAAGAAGCGTTAGATAAAAAAGATATAGTTGAAATTGCTGATGCATTGACTGATATTCTTTATGTGACTTACGGCGCAGGACATGCTTTTGGTATTAATCTAGACATATGTTTTGCTGAAGTTCAAAATTCAAATATGAGTAAATTAGATAAAAAAGGTAAACCTATATATAATGAGCTTGGTAAAGTAATGAAAGGACCAAATTATTTTAAGCCAAATTTAAAAAAATATCTAAAATAAGTTTTGGGGCATTCTGTTTCCAGATGCCCCATAACATAGTGAATTTAAATAACTTTAGACCTACCTCTTATATGTCCCAATACTCTTCCAGTATTTTTTCCTGTTTTAACTACATAACCGCTTGTACCATTGTCATTAGCGTTTATGGTTTTTGTGTTCCGAAACATAAGTTGATTTAGCCTTGCATTTTTTGAGCCTCGGCTAAACAAACTTAGTACTCTGTGCATTCTTTTCATACACTCTCCTTGTTAGTTTTCCAAAACTCGCTTTTCACCGATGCGATATCGGCCTCTTTTTCACCATGAGATATGGTAAGAACAAACTATAAAATAAAAAAATAAAAGCAATCCAAATAATTATAATTTAAAAAAAAAGGGGCGTTCTGTTGCCAGGTGCCCCAGACCCCGTTTACTTAATTAACAAAGTTAATTAAGCAGCAAGTGCGTAACTTTCGTTAGCAATTATAAATTAGCCCTTTTCGGAGGAACAATTCCGAACGAAAGAATAGCCTTTAGTCACTCGTCGAATCTAGTTCACCCCCATAAGTTGTAAATGGTGGAGGTGGTGGGTACTGCCCCCACGTCCGCAATGGTTATTACGAAATTCGTTTATCGTCATAGTTGGAAATCCAACTTTATTAATATAAAAGTAATTGCAAGAGATTCAATAACAATCATGAAATTAACTAAAGAACAACAAGCAGATATAAAAAATCAACAATTACAAAGCAATTCAACAAAAAGAGTAACTTCACCTGAATTAGAAAAAATTCTTTATGAGGCGTTGCCTGCTCTTGATCATGGTTTTGTAAGAGTTGTTGATTATATGGGAGATGATACTTCAATTGTTCAGTCAGCTAGAGTTTCTTACGGCAAAGGTACTAAACAAGTTTCTACAGATGCAGGTTTAATTAAATACTTAATGCGACATTGGCATAGTACGCCATTCGAGATGTGCGAAATTAAATATCATATTAAACTACCAATTTTTATTGCTCGTCAATGGATTAGACATAGAACTGCAAATGTAAATGAATATTCTGCAAGGTATTCAATTTTAGATAAAGAATTCTATCTACCAACAAAAGAAAATCTTGCTGCTCAATCAACATCCAATAGACAAGGTAGAGGAGATATTTTGGAAGGTGATCAAGCAAATGAAGTTTTAGAACTGTTAAAAAATGATGCTGAGAGAACTTATGCAAATTATGAAACGATGCTAAATGAAAAATATGACGGATCCACTATCGATGAGGATAAAAAAGGTTTGGCAAGAGAACTTGCAAGAATGAACTTGACATTGAATACTTATACTCAATGGTATTGGAAAACAGATCTTTTAAATCTTATGAATTTTTTAAGATTAAGAGCGGATCATCATGCACAATACGAGATTAGAGTTTATGCAGATATTATGTTAGATACATTAAAAAAGTGGGTTCCGATAACTTATGATGCTTTTATGGATTACAGAGTAGGTGGAACAGAAGTATCGGCTAAGGGAAAAATAATTATTCAAAATTTGGCTAAAGGAAAAAAAATTTCTTTAGAAGATTCAGGTTTATCAAAACGAGAATGGAATGAATTAATGGAGGCTTTTGATTTTAAAGATAGGTTGATTTAATTATTTTAGCAAAATCTAAATATATTTTTGAAATCTCATGATTAACATCTGACTCTACGATAGGCTTTCCCTCGTCACCACATTTTCCAATTTCAGAATTAATAGGAATTTCACCTAAAAAATTTTTCTGAAATTCTTCTGAAGTTTTTTTGACACCACCTTCACCAAAAATCTTATATTTTTTACCATCATCTCCAACAAAAAAACTCATATTATCAACTAAACCTAAAATTTTTACCCCAAGTTTATCAAACATCTTAATACCTCTTACAACATCTAATAAAGCAACTTCTTGAGGTGTTGAAACTATAATTGCCCCATCTATTTTTATTTCTTGCGAAAAAGTCAATTGTGTATCTCCCGTTCCTGGAGGCATATCCACAATAATAAAATCTAGATCTTTCCAATTTACTTTTTGAGTAAAAGTTTTAATTGCACTAGTCACCATAGGTCCTCGCCAAATCATAGGCGTTTGTTGGTCAGTAAGAAAACCAATAGACATGCACTGAACGTCATATTTAATTACGGGGTCTAATTTCTGTCCATCACTTTTAGGTTTTTCATTAATTCCTAACATTTTGGGCACAGATGGTCCGTAAATGTCTGCGTCGAGCAAACCAACTCTACACCCAATTTTTTTAAGTGCTAAAGTTAAATTTGTTGCAAAAGTAGATTTTCCAACACCCCCTTTGGCACTAGAAATAGCAATAGTGAACTTAGTGCCTTTTATTGGATTTTTTTCTGGCGTTTTTCTCCTCATTTGAGCTTTCATTGCGTCACTTAATTCTGGTTTTTCCTTTGGCATAATTAGATCTTAACTTGTTTTTCCTTATAAAGACATTATATAGATTGCCATATGTCAGACGATTTTAGACAAAGTGGAGGAAGTCCTTGGGGAACACCCCCAGGTGGTAGCGGTGGAAGCGGAAATGGATCTGGTAGAGGTCCTAGGCCACCAGATATTGATAAGATCATAAAAGAATTTCAGGAAAAAATAAAAAAATTTTTACCTGGAGGAAGTTCTTCCGGTGGAAAACAAGCTTTATTAGTATTAATAATTTTAGGTTTTGTGTGGTTAGCAAGTGGACTTTATAGAGTTCTGCCTGACGAGCAAGGGGTAGTGCTCAGATTTGGAAAATTTGTAAAAACTACTCAACCAGGCTTGAATTACCATATTCCTTTCCCAGTAGAATCTGTTCTAACCCCAAAAGTAACTAAGGTTAATAGAATTGATATTGGATTTAGATCTGAAAGAGATAGTGGTTTTACCTCATCGGGTGGAGTTGCTGACGTGCCTCAAGAAAGTTTAATGTTAACTGGCGATGAAAATATCGTAAATATTGATTTCTCTGTTTTCTGGGTGATAAAAGATGCTGGAAATTTTTTGTTTAAAATTCAAGATCCAGAAGGCACTGTTAAAGCTGCTGCAGAAACTGCAATGAGAGAAGTAATTGCAAGATCTAATATTCAACCAATTTTAACAGAGGGTAGATCACTCATCGAGACAGATACACAAGAAATTATCCAAAAAATTTTGGATGAATATACAAGTGGTATTCAAATAACACAGGTGCAAACACAAAAAGCAGATCCACCGGATCAAGTAATTGATGCATTTAGGGATGTACAAGCTGCTAGGGCTGACATGGAAAGATCAAAAAATGAGGCTGAAGCATATGCAAATGATGTTATCCCAAGAGCTCGTGGGGAAGCAGAAAAAATTCTTCAAGCTGCAGAAGCATACAAAAAAGAAGTTGTTGCAAAAGCAGAAGGTGAAGCTAGTAGATTTTTAGCAATTTATAATGAATATAAGATGGCAAAATCTGTAACTCAAGAACGAATGTATTTAGAGACAATGGAAAAAGTTTTAGCCGATATAGATAAAGTTATTATCGAAAAAAATGCAGGCTCAGGAGTAGTTCCATATTTACCTTTACCTGAATTAAAAAAGAAAGCGACTAACTAATATGAATATGAGTAAAATAACTGTAGGTATCTTAGTTGCTTTGTCAGCAGTAGCGTTCTTTTCGATTTTTATAGTTAAAGAAGTAAATCAAGCGATTGTGTTACAATTTGGTGATCCTAAAAGAATAATTTCAAAACCTGGTTTGAATTTTAAAATTCCGTTTATTCAAAATGTAGTTTTCTTAGATAAAAGAATTTTAAACCTTGATACACCTCCAGAAGAAGTTATTGCTTCAGATCAAAAAAGATTAATCGTAGATGCTTTTGCAAGATTTCAAATAATTGACCCTTTAAAATTTTATATATCAGTAGGGAACGAAAGAGTTGCAAGATCGAGACTTGCAACAATTATAAACTCAAGAATAAGAAATGTTTTAGGTCAACAAGAATTACAAACTCTACTATCGGAAGATAGAACTAAGCAAATGGCTCTTATTCAAGAGGGTGTAAATAATGAGGCTGAAAATTTTGGAATTAAAATTAATGATGTTAGAATTAAAAGAGCCGACCTTCCTCAGGCAAACAGTGATGCTATTTTTAGAAGAATGCAAACTGAAAGAGAAAGAGAAGCAAAAGAATTTAGAGCAAGGGGTGCAGAAATGGCAGTCACTATTACCTCAACAGCAGACAAGGAAGTGACTGTAATATTAGCCGAGGCTCAAAAAAAATCAGAGATTATGAAAGGTGAGGGAGATGGGAAAAGAAACAATATCTTTGCTGGTGCGTTTGGTCAAGATCCTGAGTTCTTTGCATTTTATAGAGCAATGCAAGCTTACGAAAAAGCATTAATTGGTGGAGAAACATCACTAATTTTATCTCCAGATAGTGAGTTTTTTAAATTCTTTGGAAACATAAAACCACAAACTGAGTAAATTTTCATGAAGGAATTGATCATTGCTTTTGGTCTTTTCTTATTTGTTGAGGGAATTTTATATGCCTTATTTCCATCAAAAATGAAAAATATGCTTAGAAAGCTGGAGTTGATCAAAGACAATCAGTTGCGAACTGGTGGATTAGTTTTTGCATTAATAGGATTTGTAGTAATTTATTACGCGAAAAATTAAAATGAGAAAAATTAAAACTACTCTTATTTCAATAATACTAATATTCAATTTTTCAACTTTCTCTAATTCTCAAAATATTCCTAATTCATTTGCTGATCTAGCAGAAAAATTGATGCCATCTGTGGTAAACATTTCTACGACTCAAACTGTTGTTACTAGAAGTAATCCTTTTCCAAATTTTCAATTTCCTCCAGGTTCACCATTTGAAGATATGTTTAAAGAATTTGGAACACCACAAGAAAGGCAATCTTCTGCGCTGGGTTCAGGATTTATCATAGATGAAAAGGGTATAGTTGTAACCAATAATCACGTAATTGAAGGTGCTGAGGATATAGTAGTTCAAGTCAATGGTGAAAAGAAATTTAATGCTAAAGTTATTGGCGCTGACCCACTTTCGGATATTGCGATATTAAAAATAGATTCTAAAGAGACGTTTCTACCTGTAAAATTTGGGGATTCAGATAAAGCAAGAATAGGTGATTGGGTAATGGCTATTGGTAATCCATTTGGATTAGGTGGGACAGTGACTTCAGGAATAATTTCTGCAAGAAATCGATCAATTGGATTGTCTAGATACGAAGATTATATTCAAACTGATGCATCAATTAATTCCGGAAATTCAGGAGGGCCTTTATTTGATATGAACGGTGATGTGATTGGAATTAATACTGCTATTCTTGGTAGAAGTGGAAATGTGGGAATTGGTTTTTCAATACCATCGAATAGTGCAAAAATTGTAATTGATCAATTAATTAAGTTTGGTGAAACAAAAAGAGGATGGCTTGGAGTAAGAATTCAAGACGTTACAAAAGAGATAGCAGAGGTGGAAAATTTAGATGAACCCAGAGGAGCTTTGGTAGCAAGCGTTGCACCAAATAGTCCATCAGAAAAAGCTGGAGTCAAAAGTGGAGATATTATTTTAGAATTCAATGGTGAAAGAATAAGACAAATGAAAGAACTTCCTATAATTGTTGCAAGAACCGAGGTTGGTAAAAAAGTAAAAGTAAAGATTTGGAGGAATAAAAAAGAAGTTACTAAAACAATTACACTTGGAAGATTAGAAACCTCAGAAGACTTTAAAATTACAAAAAAGAAAGAAGCAAAACCCAAAGAAACTATTATTGAAAATTTAAAAATTAAAGTTAGAAAACTTTCTGATGAAGATATCAAGTCTAGAAAATTACCTAATCAAACAAATGGATTAGTGATTACTAGTATTGAAAAAGATAGTCCTTTAATCGGTTCTATAGAAATAAATAGTATTATTTTAGAGGCACAAAAGCAAAAGATTAGGGTGGCAGAGGATTTAGATCAAATTCTTAAACAGGTTTTAAAAAGTAATCAAAAAACTATTTTACTTGTCATTTATAACAGCCAAAATCAAAAAAGATATATTGGTATCAAGTTAGATTAATACATGGATTTAAAATCCAAAATTATTTTAATTTATGGACCTACTGCATCTGGAAAATCTAAATTTGCTGTTAGATTAGCAAAAAAAATTTCAGGTCAGATTATTAATGCCGATAGTATGCAAGTTTATAAAGAATTAAAGGTTTTAACAGCAAGACCTTTTAAAAAAGATTTTCAAAATGTCAAACATCATTTATATGGATTTCAAAATGCAAAAAAAAATTTCTCAACAGGAGATTGGCTTAAGTTAGCAAACCAAAAAATTTTGCTATGTAGAAAAATTAAAAAAATACCAATATTGGTAGGTGGCACTGGTCTTTATTTTAAAGCTTTGACGGATGGTTTAGTAAATATTCCTAAAATTCCTATTAATTTCAGAAATAAAGTAAGAAGTTTGCATAAAAGAGTAGGACAAAAAAAATTTTTTTTAAAGTTAATAGAGATAGATCCTTTGATTAAAAATCAAATTAATTCTCTAGATGTGCAAAGATCTTTAAGAGCATATGAAATTAAATCTTTTACAAAAAAATCTATGATTAGTTGGTTTAAAAACACTAAGTCAAATTATGATCATAATGATTTTTTTAAAATTTGTATTGATTTTCCGAGGAAAGATTTAATAGACAGAATAAATAAGAGATCTGAAAATATGATTAAACTAGGTGCAATTTTAGAAGTTAAAAAATTTATCAAATTGAAAGTTCCAAAAAATAAAAGCCTTAGCAAAGCAATTGGGATAAGTGAGATTAAACAATATCTTCAAAAAAAAATCCAAACAGAACAATTAATAGAGAAAATATCAATAAAGACTAGACAATATGCCAAAAGACAGAGCACTTGGGCTCGAGGACATATGAAAGATTGGAATAAAGTTAATCCAGCTGGTTTGGAAAAGCTCTTAAAAAAAATTTAGATATTCTCTACTTAGTCTTGACCAATTAGCACAACTTCAGCTAGATTGCTTGAATGTCTAAATTATATACTGGTGCTGAAATTGTATTTAAATGTCTTGAAGATCAAGAGGTTGAATATATTTTTGGTTATCCAGGTGGAGCAGTTTTACCAATTTATGATGAACTTAAAAATCATTCATCAATTAAACATATACTAGTTAGACATGAGCAAGGAGCCGGCCATGCAGCAGAGGGTTATGCAAGATCATCAGGCAAGCCTGGAGTAGTTTTAGTAACATCAGGACCCGGTGCAACTAATGTTGTTACAGCATTGACTGATGCTTATATGGACTCAATACCTTTAGTTTGTATTTCTGGTCAAGTACCTACTCATTTAATAGGCACTGATGCTTTTCAAGAGTGCGATACCACAGGGATCACGAGACCCTGCACAAAACATAATTGGTTAGTTAAAGATATTAAAGAATTACCAAAAGTGATGCATGAAGCTTTTAAAGTAGCAACAACTGGAAGACCTGGACCTGTACTAATTGATATTCCAAAAGATATACAATTTGCAAAAACTAATTATACAAAATTTAAAAAAGAAAAAAAATTAAATGGAAAAATACATAATAAATTTTCTGAAGATGAAATTAATCAATTAATTGATTTGATTTTAAAAGCAAAAAAACCAGTTGTTTATACTGGAGGTGGAGTAATAAATTCAGGTCCTCAGGCTAGTGAAACTTTAAAAGAGTTTGTTAGATTAATTGGTTTTCCAATAACATCAACTCTACAAGGGCTAGGGGCATTTCCAGGGGATGATAATCAATTTATCGGAATGCTAGGTATGCATGGAACTTATGAAGCTAATAATGCAATGCATGATTGTGATTTGCTAATTAACATTGGTGCAAGATTTGACGACAGAATAACAGGTAAGATCGATGAGTTTTCTCCAAAATCAAAAAAAGTTCATATTGATATTGATCCATCGTCAATTAATAAAATTATAAAAGTAGATCTTGCAATAGTTGGAGATGTTAATGAAGTAATAAAGTCAGCTATCAAGAAAATAGATAAAAAACAAAATGGATTAAAAGATTCGAATAAACAAAGAATTTCAAAATGGTGGGAACAAATCCAAAAATGGCGAACCAAGGATTCTTTGGGCTTTATTAATAGCGATAAAGAAATTAAGCCTCAGCATGCTGTAAAAAGATTATATGAGCTTACAAAAAATCAAGATACATTTATTACAACTGAAGTGGGTCAGCATCAAATGTGGGCTGCACAACACTATAAATTTAATAAACCTAATAGATGGATGACATCAGGTGGTCTTGGAACTATGGGATATGGACTTCCAGCTGCAGTAGGCGTTCAAATTGCTCATCCAGATAAACTTGTAATCGATATTGCAGGTGAAGCATCTGTATTAATGACAATTCAAGAAATGTCTACAGCAGTTCAGTACAATTTGCCTATAAAAATATTCATATTGAATAATCAGTACATGGGAATGGTTAGACAATGGCAAGAACTTCTACATGAAAAAAACTATTCAGAAAGTTATTCCGAAGCTTTACCTGATTTTGTTAAATTAGCTGAGGCTTATGGATGTAAAGGTATCAAGGCAGATAATCCAGATGAATTAGATGACAAAATAAAAGAGATGATTGACTACAAAGGCCCCGTTATATTTGACTGTCATGTAGATCCTAATGAAAATTGCTTTCCAATGATACCATCTGGAAAACCTCATAATCAGATGATTTTAGGTCCAAGTGACAAAGAGGAAAACAAAATTACTGGCAAAGGGAAGTCATTAGTTTAATGTCATCCCCAAAATCAGCATATAGTATTCCCACTAAAAAAGGAAAATTAGATACTCATATATTTGTTGTTTGGGTTGATAATGAGTCTGGTGTATTGGCAAGGGTTGTTGGGTTATTTTCTGGCAGAGGATATAATATTGAGTCTTTAGCTGTTGCGGAAGTTGATGCAACAAAAAATATTTCAAGAATTACCATCGTAACAACAGGAACACCACAAGTTATTGATCAAATTAAACTTCAGCTGAAAAAACTAGTTCCAGTTCATAAAGTTGCTGATTTTAAAAGAGAAGATAAAAATGTTATTTTTAAAGAGATGGCATTACTTAAAATTGTTGCACAGAAAAAAAAGATAGATAAGTGTCTTAAAGAATGCAAAAAATTTAATCCTGTAATTTTAGACAAAACAAATAAATCAGTGGTTATACAAATAACTGCTTTAAGAAGAGAAATTGACAAAATGAGTAGAAAATTAAAACCCTATGGTCTTACAAGCACCTCAAGAACTGGGGCAATAGCTATGACCAGAGGTGCTCAAACATTCAAATAAATTTATAAAAGGAGAAAAAAAATGAAAATGTTCTATGAAAAAGATGCTGATGTAAACTTAATTAAAGACAAAAAAGTTGCTATTTTTGGTTATGGAAGTCAAGGGCATGCTCATGCTCTTAATTTAAAAGATAGCGGGGTAAAAGAGGTAGTCGTTGCTTTAAGAGATGGTTCAGTAAGTAAAGCAAAAGCTGAGTCCAAAGGTTTAAAGGTAATGAACTTGTCCGATGCAGCAGAATGGGCTGATGTTTGTATGATCTTAACTCCTGATGAACTTCAAGCAACAATATATAAAAATCATATCGAACAAAGAATAAAAGAGGGTACAAGTTTAGCTTTTGCTCACGGTTTAAATATTCATTATGATTTAATCAAAGCAAGAAAAGATTTAGATGTATTTATGGTTGCTCCTAAAGGGCCTGGACATCTTGTTAGAAGTGAATTTGAAAAAGGGGGTGGGGTTCCTTGTTTAATGGCAGTACATCAAGATGGCACAGGTAAAGCAAGAGATTTAGCTCTATCATATGCATCAGCGATTGGAGGAGGAAGATCAGGAATTATTGAAACCACTTTCAAAGATGAATGTGAAACAGATTTATTTGGTGAACAAACAGTTCTTTGTGGAGGTCTTGTAGAGCTAATTAAAAATGGATATGAGACTTTAGTTGAGGCTGGATATGAACCTGAGATGGCATATTTCGAGTGCTTACATGAGGTAAAATTAATTGTTGATCTTATCTATGAGGGTGGGATTGCAAATATGAATTACTCAATTTCGAATACTGCAGAGTATGGTGAGTATGTTTCAGGTCCTAGAATTATAAATAAAGAGGAAACCAAGAAAAGAATGAAAGAAGTACTTGCAGACATTCAATCTGGAAAGTTTACCAAACAATGGATGGATGAGTGTAAAAATGGTCAAAAGAATTTTCTAAAAACTAGAGAGGAATTAGCAAAACATTCTATAGAAACAGTTGGTACGAAACTAAGAGCTATGATGCCTTGGATTGGTAAGAAGAAATTAGTGGATAGCGATAAGAAGTAAATTATTGATTAAATTGGGCTAAAATAATTATTTTATTTTGCAATCTAAACGATAGGTTGTATATTTCGGGCACTAAAAATATTTATATGGCTGAGAAAGATAAAGTATTTATTTTCGATACAACTATGAGAGATGGTGAACAATCACCAGGCGCTTCTATGAGCGTTGAAGAAAAAATTCAGATTTCAAGAGTTTTCGATGAAATGGGAATTGATATAATTGAGGCTGGTTTTCCAATATCATCCCCGGGTGACTTTGAGGCTGTAAGTGCAATCAGTAAAAGTGTAAAAAATTCAATTCCTTGTGGCTTAGCAAGAGCTACAAAAAAAGATATAGACGCTTGTCATGAGTCTTTAAAATTCGCAAAAAGATTTCGTATCCATACATTTATCTCAACAAGTCCAGTTCATATGAAACATAAACTTAATATGACAGATGAACAAGTTTTGGGCGCTATAAAAGAAAGTGTTACTTATGCTAAAAAATTTACAGATGATGTTGAATGGTCGTGTGAGGATGGCACAAGAACAAATTTAGAATTTATGTATAAAACAATAGAACTTGCCATTAAATGTGGTGCAACAACAATTAATATTCCTGATACCGTTGGTTATTCAATACCTGAAGAATTTGCAAAAACTATTACATCAATAAAAAACAATGTGCCAAATATTGATAAGGCTATTCTTTCTGCGCACTGTCATAATGATTTAGGATTAGCGGTTGCTAATGCTTTATCAGGTTTATCAGCAGGGGTTAGACAAATTGAATGTACTATAAATGGAATAGGTGAAAGAGCTGGTAATGCAGCACTTGAAGAAATTGTAATGGCTATAAAAACACGAGATGATTTGTTACCTTATGAAACAGGAATTAAAACTGAACTAATTAGTAAAGCATCTAAAATTGTATCTAATGCTACAGGTTTTCCTGTCCAATTTAATAAAGCGATTGTTGGAAAAAATGCTTTTGCCCATGAGTCAGGTATTCATCAGGATGGAATGTTAAAAAATAGAGAGACTTATGAAATAATGACACCCGAAAGTGTTGGTGTAAAAAAAACATCTTTAGTTATGGGAAAACATTCCGGACGTCACGCATTTAAAGATAAATTAAGTGATTTAGGATATGCGGATGTAACAGATGATGTTGTACAAGCAGCTTTTGGTAAATTTAAAATTTTAGCTGATAAGAAAAAACATATTTATGATGAAGATATTGTTGCATTAGTCGATGATAGTTTAATTATAGATAACAAAATAAATGCCATAAACTTAAAATCTCTAAAAGTATTTGCTGGAACTGGTGAGCCACAAAGAGCTGATATGACTTTAGATGTTTTTGGAGAAGTTAAAAAGACTTCACAAACTGGTGATGGTCCAGTTGATGCGATATTTAAATGTATTAAAGAACTTTATCCTCATGATGTAAAATTATCTCTTTATCAAGTTCATGCAGTTACAGAAGGAACTGACGCTCAAGCTACAGTAAGTGTAAAGATAGAAGAAAACGATAGAACTACAGTGGGTCAGTCAGCTGATACAGATACTTTGGTAGCATCAGCAAATGCTTATTTAAATGCTTTAAACAAAATGCTTATTAAGAGAGAGAAAAAATCTCTTTATAAAAATATAGAACCAAAAAAATTGAAGGAGAGTATATAATGGGAATATTTGATAGTGTTAAAAAAATATGGAGCCAGGATATGGCTATCGATCTTGGAACTGCGAATACATTAGTCGTAGTTAAAGGACAAGGTGTAGTTTTAAATGAGCCGTCTGTTGTAGCAATTGTAGAACAGTCTGGAAAAAAACAAGTTTTAGCTGTAGGGGATGAGGCAAAAACAATGTTGGGAAGAACACCTGGAAATATTAGTGCAATTCGACCTTTAAGAGACGGTGTTATTGCTGATTTTATAGTTACAGAGGAAATGATTAAACATTTTATAAAGAAAGTTCACAAAGGTAGAACATTTGCTAACCCAAGAATATTGATTTGCGTACCTACTGGCTCTACTCCAGTTGAAAGAAAAGCAATTCAAGATAGTGCTTTAGCTGCGGGAGCAAGAAGAGTTCAATTAATTGAGGAGCCAATAGCTGCAGCAATTGGTGCAGGTTTACCAATATCAGAGGCAACAGGATCAATGGTTGTTGATATTGGAGGTGGAACAAGTGAGATTGCCGTTATGTCATTAGGTGGTTTGGTTTATTCAAAATCTTTAAGAGTTGCGGGAGATGCTATGGATGGAGCTTTGGTAAATTATATGAGAAAAGAGTACAACCTTATGATAGGTGATAGCACAGCTGAAAAAATTAAAAAAGAAATTGGTACTGCAATTCCATCAAATAATAATACTTATGCTGTGAAAGGTCGAGATTTAAGATCGGGAACTCCAAAAGAAGTCAACATCACTGAGGAAGATACAGCAGAAGCATTAGATGGTATTTTAAGAGAAATGGTTAATGGTATTAAAGATGCTCTTGAGGCTACACCACCAGAGTTATCGGCAGACCTTGTTGATATGGGGTTAACTTTGACAGGGGGTGGAGCTTTATTAAAAAATATAGACAGAAGATTTTCTAAAGAAACAGGATTGCCAGTGCACATAGCTGAGGACCCATTATCATGTGTCGCAATTGGAACCGGTAAAGCCCTGGATCAAGAACAAACATTCTCTACGATGCTGACTGAATATTAAGAAAGATGGCCGAAAGCAGAGATGATTTTATAATAGCAATAAGATCTGCTTTTTTAAAAAAAAGCACTAAACAAAAATTTTCTTTATTAACTTTAGCATTTTTTTCAATTTTTATAATTGTTCTATCAAATTTGAATTTCAAGGCAATAACCGTAACGAAGTCAGTTATAAAAGAAATTGTTTACAGGTCTTCCTTTATAGTTTCAATTCCAGAAAATTTTATCAAATCTTCATATTTAAATTTAAATGAATATAGCACTTTTTATCAAGATTTTAAAAGAATCGAAGAAGAATTAGATCAATTAAAATCTGAAAATATTTCAACAAAAATTATTAAAAGTGAAAATGAGGAACTCAAAAGTCTTATTGACGGCTATAGCTTTACTTCAAATAAGATTTTAGCAAAAGTAATTGTAGATCACGAAAGTCCTTTCCTAAGATCAATTATAATTAATAAAGGAAGCAAAGAAAAAATAAAGATAGGAACAAATATTTATGATAGAAACTACCTCGTTGGACGAGTTATCGAAGTAAATTATACAAATTCAAGAGTATTGTTATTAACTGATTTAAATTCAAATATTCCAGTTTCTATCATACCTGGAAATGTTCAAGCAATTGTTGTTGGTAATGGAGATAAAAAAGGTGAAATAAAATATATCAAAAACGATTTAATTAACAAAATCAATGATGAAGGAATTGCATATACATCAGGGACAGGCTCAATTTTCAGAAGTGGAACTCCTGTCGGAACTGTCGATCTTAAAAATGAAAATGAAAAAATTTTGATAAATTTTTATAGCGATTTTACTCAATTAAAATATGTTTTTGCAGAGATTGATGAGTTAATGCCTACAACTGTTGAAATTGAGGAAAATAACCAAACAAATGTATCTTCAAATACTGAACAAATAAAATTAGACCTGATAAGCGATGAATTGCAAATTCTAGAAGAAAGTAACACCAAATTTCTAAAGGAGAACAAAGAATTAAATACTTTGAGTAATGAACTAACTAAACAAATTGAGATACTAAAAGCAGAAAATGAATTTCAAAAAAATGTTATTCAACAACACGATTTAAATCAAGAAGAGTTAGAATTTTTAAGATTAAATTTAATCTATAGCGCAAAGTGTCAATCAAAAAAACTTTTTAGTAAGGGTTTTAAAGTAGGTACTCCAGAATATAAAGAGTGCATTATGAGAAAAGGAAAAATAAGTGATTAAGTTTGAAAAGAAAAATTTATTGTACAAGATATATACTTGGCTACCAATTCTTGCTTTATTTATATCTGTATTTAATGAATTTGATTTAAATTACCTAAACATTGATTACTTTTCATTTAATTTTCCATTTATATTAATTTTTTATTTTGTTTTAAAAGCATATCATCGATTTGATTATCTTTTAGTTTTTTTAGCAGGTCTATTTAATGATACTGTTGTTGGTCTACCTTTGGGTTTAAGTTCTTTATCATATATACTAATTTGTATATTTGCTACTTATCTTAGAAATATAACAATTAGCCCAAATTTAATAAAAGATTGGTTCTATTTTTTGTTTATAATTAGTTTGATTAACTCAATTAATTTTTCAGTTTTATTTTTATTTTTTTCTTATGAATTAGATATTACACTTTTCATAATAAATAATTTTTTTACATTTTTATTTTACATAGTATTTTCAATATTTTTTAAGAGGTTTTTAAAAAGTTTAAATGATTAATATAAGTGACAGCGCAACTAAATTAAATTCTTTAAATCGTAGAATGTTTATTCTTGCGACAGCTAAAATCATAATTCTTGGTGGAATAGTTAGTAGATTATTTTTTTTACAAGTTAAAGAAAATAAAAAATATTTAACACTTTCTGATAAAAATAGAATTCGAGAGTGGAAACTACCTCCTATCAGAGGTGAGTTTCAAGATTATTTTGGAAACACTATTGCTGGAAATTTTGAGGCTTATCAACTTCATATCATACCAGAAGAAGTGGAGGATTTTAGATATGTAATTTATCGTGTTAAAGAATTATTAAATTTAAGTGAAAAACAATTTAAAAAAATTATAAAAAAAAAGAATGAGATAAAACCTTGGGAAACATTAATTGTAGCAGATAATTTAAGTTGGGAAAAATTTTCAAAAATAAATAACCATCTATATGATCTTAATGGAGTTAAACCAGTTATTTCAATATCTAGAGATTACCCGTATAAAGAAAATTTTACTCATGTTTTGGGATATGTTAGTCAGGCGAATGAGAATGATCTTTTAACAAATAAAAATATAAAAGAAAAATTTGTACCTGGTTTAAAAGTTGGAAAAACAGGTTTAGAAAAATCATTTGAGAAAAATTTAATTGGATCAAATTCTGTAGAACGGTATGAGGTCAATGCTTATGGAAGAAGAATTAGCCAATTAGCATTTCAAAAAGGAGACAAAGGAGAAACAATTAAACTTACAATAGATACAAAAATTCAGGAATTAACTAATGAATTACTAAAAGAAAAAGCAGGATCTATATGCGTAATGGATATTTACACAGGTGCAATAATTGCAATGCATTCTTCCCCATCTTTTGATCCCAACTCTTTTGTATTTGGAATAAGTCAAGATGATTGGCAACTTATAAGAAACAATCCAATGAAGCCTTTAGTTAATAAATCATTGTCTGGAAATTATTCCCCAGGGTCAACTATAAAACCTATAGTTGCCTTATCAGCTTTAGAAAATGAAGTAATTGGAAAAGATTTTACAGTCCAATGCAAAGGACACAAAAATCCGTTGGAACTGTATGGGCAAACTTATCATTGTTGGAAAAAAGAAGGACATGGATTTGTAAATTTAAGAGAAGCGATGAAGCAATCCTGTGATACATATTTTTATGAAGTCGCAAGGCGATTAGGTGTAGATAGATTAAGCGTTACTGCAAAAAAATTTGGATTAGGTGAGAAAGTTTTTAGAAATATATTTGATAATGAAAAGAAGGGTTTAATTCCCAATACAGAATGGAAAAAAAATGCATTAGGAAGAAATTGGGTTCTTGGTGAAACAATAATTACTGGTATTGGCCAAGGATTTATTCAAACAACTCCAATACAATTATGTTTAATGACCGCACAAATAGCTAATGGTGGATACAAAATTTATCCTAAAATAGTGGCAAATGATGACAATCAATATGAAGATAAGTTTACACCGTTATATAAAAAAGCTCGTAATATTAAAATTGTTCAGGATGCCATGTTTAGTTCAACAAATGAACCAAGGGGAACTTCCTACAGATCTCGATTAAATGATCCTAAATACCAATTTGCAGGAAAAACTGGAACTTCACAGGTCAAGAAAATAACTGAGCAAGATCGTGAGTTAGATCTTAAAACATTTCAAATTCCTTATGAAGAGAGAGATCATGCTTTATATGTAGCTTTTGGGCCGTATAAAAGTCCAAGGTATGCGTTAAGTATAATTATAGAACATGGTGGCTCTGGTGGAACTGTTGCAGCTCCTTTAGCTAAAGAATTATTTAAAATGATTGTTGATAGACATGAAATAAGAAAAAATTATGACAACAAAAAATATTTGGATATCTAATGTACCAATACAGAAGATTTAACAACAAAAATGGTTTTTTCCAAAAATTTGGAAATTTAGATTATGTACTTTTAACATGTCTTTTAATCTTAGGATTTATTAGTCTTGCAACAATGTACTCTACTGATGGAGGCGAAGTATTATTTCATACAAAAAGTCACTTCATCAAATTTATTGTTTTCTTTTCAATGATGATTGTGATTTCGTTTATTAACATTAAATTTTGGTTCTCTCTTGGATATTTATCTTACGCAATTATTTTAGGAATGTTAATTTGGACCGTAAATTTTGGTATTACTGCATCAGGGTCTAAAAGATGGATTGATCTTTATTTTTTAAACCTCCAACCATCTGAATTGATGAAAATTTTTATCATTTTATGTTTAGCAAAATATTTTCATAGAATGAAAATGCAACATGTAAATTCATTTTATGCAATTTCTTTTTCATTAATAATTATTTTTGTTCCAATGAGCTTAGTAATCATACAGCCTGATTTGGGCACTTCATTACTTATCGCAGTAAGTGGTATAGTTGTGTTGTGGTTTGCTGGATTAAATCATAAATATTTTTTTTATTCTTGTTTATTATCAATAATTTCATTACCAATTATTATTTCTTTTCTAAAACCTTATCAAAAACTTAGAGTGTTAACTTTTCTTAATCCTGACAGAGACCCCTTGGGGGCTGGCTATCAGATTATTCAATCAAAAATAGCTGTAGGTTCAGGGGGTATTACAGGAAAGGGTTTTTTAAAAGGAACACAAAGTTATTTAGAATTTTTACCAGAAAAACATACAGATTTTATATTTACATTATTCTCAGAGGAGTTTGGTTTTATTGGTTCAATTGTATTACTTTTAATCTATGCGATAATTATATACCGAGTCATAAGAATTGGCGCGCTTTCTAGAAGTTATTTCGCAAAATTGTTCTGTTATAGTTTTGGGACATCAATTTTTATATATATAGTAATAAATATGAGTATGGTTCTAGGTTTAGTTCCTATTGTTGGTTCACCCTTACCTATAATGTCTTATGGTGGTTCATCAATGTTGGCAACGATGATAGGATTTGGAATTGTGATGAGTGCCAAAACTCATAGTCAACAATCTATCGCATAAGTATAATTTGTCGCTTAATTAGATTTGAAATTTCATTATATAGTTGATTTATGGACAACAAACTTAAGGTAGGAATAGTTGGAGCTGGTATTCAAGGTATTTCAAATGCATTATTTTTACAAAAAAAAGGGTATGAAGTAACCATTTTTGATAGAGATAATCCTGGTAGCCCAGCAGCATCATATGGAAATGCTGGTCATTTTTCACCTTACGCCTCTCTATCTTTAAATAGAACTGATGTTTTAACAGATGTGCCAGCTATGCTGTTGAGTTCAACAGGGCCGCTGGCGCTCAAATGGAATTATATACCAAAAATGATTCCTTGGTTTGTAAAATTTATATTAAATACTTCTAAAAATAAAATGATGCATACTGCAAAAAACATGCATCAAATTTTAGACTTAGCATTACCTGCATACGACGAACTATTTGATGAAATAGATCTCGATGGTTTGGTAGAAAATAAAGGTATACTTTATATTTGGAACGATAAGGACTTAAAGAGCAGAGAATTAGAAATAAATGTAAGGAATGAATTAGGAGTTCATCAACAGCTTGTAAATAAAAAAGAAATTCATGATCTAGAACCTAATT
The DNA here is from genome assembly GCA_902543375.1 of uncultured Pelagibacteraceae bacterium. Lineage (GTDB taxonomy): Bacteria > Pseudomonadota > Alphaproteobacteria > Pelagibacterales > Pelagibacteraceae > Pelagibacter. Next base: position 207,700 of record CACBYE010000001.1, on the reverse strand, counting down.
TGAAACCCTTTTATCATGCAGGTGTATATTATCCATATGCTAGACATGCAAGAAACCCAAAAAAGATACTTCTGAAATTTTTTGAGTTATTTTTAAAAAAAGGAGGAAAATTTGAAAAACTGGACATTAAAAATATCGAATTTAAAGAACAACAACCAATATTAAAGTCTGAAAGAGATCAATTCATGTTTGATAAAGTAGTGATAGCTTGTGGGGCATTTTCAAGAAAATTGACTGACAAATTAAATGAAAAAATTCCTTTAGATACTGAACGTGGTTACCATGTGCATTTTAAAAACTGTGATCACCTTTTACAAAGACCAGTAATTTTTTCTAATAGAGGTTTTGGAATTACACCGATGGAACAAGGACTAAGAGTAGTTGGTACAGTAGAATTTGGTGGCTTGAAGAACCCTCTTTCAAAACCTCGTATAAAAAATTTAATTAATAATGCTAGATATATGCTCGGAGATCTACCTGACCATGAGGATGAGTGGTTAGGATTTAGACCAACTTTACCAGATTTTTTACCAGTAATGGGTCCATCCAAAAATCATAAAAATGTTTTTTATTGTTTTGGGCACCATCATTTGGGATGGACATTGGGACCAATATCTGGAAAGATTATCTCCGGAATGATTGCCAAAGAAAACACTAATTTAAATTTAGATCCTTACAGTTCATTAAGATTTTCTTAATTTTTGTGAAAGAAAAGAATAACTTAGCTTATATACTACTTATCTTAACTACACTATTTTGGTCGGGTAATTTTATTGTAGGTAAAGCTGCAAGCACTTATGAAATACCACCTTTCTCACTAAATTTTTTTAGATGGTTATTCGCTGGATTGATTTTACTACCATTTACATTTCGTGAAATTTTGAAAAAAAAAGTTTATATTTTAGAAAATATTGGTTTTTTTATAATTTTAGGAATTACCAGTATAACAATTTTTAATTCTACTGTTTATTACTCCCTATATTATATGCAGGTAATAAGTGGTGTCTTAATGATTTCTACTATACCTGTTTGGATCATGTTCATCTCAGCAATATTAGGTATTGAAAAAACAAATAGGTTTCAGATTTTTGGAGTTATCTTATCTCTTCTAGGAGTTATATCAATTATTACCCAGTCTAACTTAGAGGTTATTCAAAGTTTAGCTTTCAATAGAGGAGACTTGATAATGGCAGCTGGAATGTTTGCATGGGCTCTTTATTCAGCTTTACTTAAAAAAAAAACATATGAAATTTCCCAAATAACTCTTTTAGAAGTTGTAATTATAACTGGTTTAATTTTTTTGATACCCATTTATATTTTAGAGATAAACTTAGGAAATCAGATTGTAATGAGCAAACCTTTTATTCTTACTTTGTCTTATGTGGTGATATTTCCTGGTCTTGCATCATTCTTTTTTTGGATAAAAGGCATATCAATAATAGGAGCAAACAGAGCTGGAGTTTTTTTGCATCTCATGCCAGTCTTTGGTTCAATAATGGCTATAATTTTATTCGACGAAAAATTTATGATTTATCATTTATTAGGAGCAATATTTATTATTGCAGGTATAACTCTTTCGAACAAAAAGATTAAAAATGCTTAAAGTTGCAATTCTAGACGATTACCAAAATGTTTCTCAACAATTCGTTGATCTTGAAAAATTAGCAGGGAAATACGAAATTAAAATATTTAGTGAGCCATTTGAGGATGAAGCTGATGCACTTGATAAACTAGCAGACTTTGAGGCTTTATTGATAATGAGAGAAAGAACTCCGATTACCAAAAATTTATTGGAAAATTTGACTAAGTTAAAATTTATAATTACTACCGGATTAAGAAATAAATCAATTGATCTTGAAACTGCAAAAAAAAAGAAAATTATTATAAGTGGAACTGATAGCAATCTAAATCCAACACCTGAGTTAACTTGGGCTTTAATACTTGGATTGGCTAGAAATCTTAAAGAGGAAATAGATAATATGTACCAAGGGTATTGGCAAACTACTGTTGGAGTAGAGCTGAAAGGAAAAATACTTGGTTTAATTGGTCTTGGTAAAGTTGGATCTCAAGTTGCAAAAATCGGTAAAGCATTTGGCATGCAAGTCATGGCATGGAGCGAAAATTTAAATTTGGACACATGTAAAGAATTAGATGTTTTACCATCTAGCAAAGAAGATTTAATAAAAAACTCTGACTTTCTCTCTATTCACGTTCAAGGTGGTGAGAGATATAAAAATTGTATTACATTGAAGGAAATGGATAAAATGAAAAAAACAGCATTTCTTATTAACACCTCTAGAGGCACAATAGTTAGTGAAGATGATTTGATTATTGCATTATCAACTAATGAAATTGCAGGAGCTGGATTAGATGTTTATGAAAAAGAACCTTTACCTGAAAATAATAAGTTAAGATTTTTGCCTAATGTATTATTGACACCTCACATCGGATATGTCACAGCTGAAAATTATCACATTTATTACAGTCAAATGATTGAGTCTCTCGAGGCTTGTGTAAACGGAAAACCAATTCGTGTTATTGAATAATGATGGAACTACCAGTTGTCAATCATAAGGATTATTTTGCAAAGATTGGTGATGACCATAAATTTCCAATAAACAAATTTGGTGATTTAGCAAATTATCTAATTGAGAAAAAAATAGTAAAAAAATTTTATGAGCCCTATCCGTGCTCTCAAGAAACTTTGTTGAGAGCACATTCCGAAAAATATATTAAGGATATAAGAAATAAAACTTTGGATAAAAATGGAGTAAAAAAAATAGGATTTCCATTAGTAGACAGTGTTATTAAAAGGTCTTATGTAGCAACCGGTGGCACAGTATTAGCCTCTAAGTTGGCAATTAGCACTGGTATAGCTTGCAACACTGCTGGAGGCAGTCATCATGCAAATTATAACGGTGGAGCAGGTTATTGTGTTTTCAATGATGTAGCTGTGGCATCAAAATATTTATTGGAAAAAGGGTTAGCTGGAAAAATTTTAATTTTAGATTTAGATGTTCATCAGGGTAATGGAAATTCTGACATATTTAAAGATAACAGGAATGTTTTTACTTTTAGCATGCATTCAAAATCAAATTATCCTGCAAAAAAATCAATTAGCGACTGTGATGTGGAGCTTGAAAATGATCTGGAAGATAAAGAATATCTTGAAATATTAAAACCACATTTAAATAAATTAAATCAAGAAAATTTTGATTTTGTTTTTTATATTGCAGGAGTTGACATCCATTTTAATGATCGGCTAGGTAGATTAAAGATTTCAGATGAAGGTATTAAGAAAAGAGATGAGATTGTTACAGAAAATTTTTTTTCAAAACGAATTCCACTCTGCGGAGTTTTGGGTGGTGGTTACAATAAAGATACTGCTAAACTTGTTGAATTACACTCTTTTTTACATCAATCGTGTGCTAAATTATTATAATAAATGAATAAAAAAAATCCTAATCTTTCAGCCGAACAGAAGTTAATAATGTTTGAGGAGGGGACAGAACGACCGGGTTCAAGTGAATTGAATAATGAAAAACGCGATGGATACTATCATTGCGCTAATTGTGGAATAAAATTATTTGAGTCAAAAACTAAATATGAAAGTGGATCAGGTTGGCCGTCATTCTATCAATCATTACCAAATGTTTTTGAAACTAAAACGGATCATTTATTAGGTTATGCACGTACCGAATATCATTGTAAAAATTGCGATGCACATCACGGTCATATCTTTGATGATGGACCACGTCCAACTGGTAAAAGATATTGTAACAATGGTGTTTGTTTAACCTTTAAAGCTAAATAAAAAATTATTTTAATAATTCTTGTAATTTATTTTCTTTTTCTAGTGCTCTAACTTCATCATAACCACCGATGTGTTGATCATCAAAAAATATTTGTGGAATCGTTCTTTTTCCATTAGCTCTCTTAATCATTTCATCCATTGCTCCATCGACATTAGCAATATTAATTTCGTTATAAGATGTATTATTTCTAATTAATAATCTTTTTGCAGCCTCACAATAGTTGCACATTGGTCCAGTATAAATTGTTACTTTTTTCATAGATTAAAGATAATCACCTTTTTTAATTTTGCTAGTAATTTGTTTTCTAGAATATTCAAACTTTTTTCTATGTTTAATACTTTTCTGATTTACTCTTTTTCTCCACAGTCTAAATGAAGAAGGCTTGATTGACCTTCTCATTATTTTGATAACATCAGATTCCTTGTATCCAGTTTTTTTTTCAATTTCTTCGAAAGTGATCCTATCTGCCCAAGCAGCCCAAATGACCCAATCTGGATCTTCAATATTTGGCTCAGGGTTCTTAATACGGGTTATTGGCCTGTGACCTTTTTTTTTCATAAATCCTTTATAATTGATAAAAATCTTTAATGCATTTTTTTTAGGTCCTGATATACTGTCTTTTGATAGTCCTTCTTAGCCATCTTTAGCTCCCGGTTTTTAAGGACTATCTTTTTTTTTATATGCTTCCCTTAGATTTTATTCTTTATTTACAAATTATCATTTTTTTATTTATCACTCCAGGTAGCCCTAGAATCGTTATTATCTCTTATTCAATGAATTATGGGGTTGGGAGATGTGTATGGTCTGCACTAGGAGATGTATCTGCAAACTTAGTTCAAGCAACCTTAGTAATCTTTGTAATTGGATCCTTTTTTTCAGAAAGCTCAATATTTTTAAATATTTTTAAATGGATAGGAATAATTTATTTATTATATCTTGCTTATGATATTTATAAGTCTAGACCTAACGACATAAAAAATAAAATAGAGAGTAAAAAGAGCAACTTATCTTTTTTTAGAGATGGTTTTATTGTTGCAGGAACAAGTCCTAAAGCCTGGATGTTTTTTCCTTTTATATTTCCCCAATTTATAGATTTTAGCTCAAACTATTTAAGTCAATTTATAATACTAATTACAACTTATATTGTTTTAGATTTCTTATCTTTGATAGGTTATGCAATTCTTGCTCAGAAATTAATAATATGGATAAAAGCAAATCCAAAAACAATTAATACAATCTCTGCGAGTGTTTTAGTAATTATAGCGTTAATAATTGTTGTTACCCAACGATATTAGATTTATTGATCTGTAATTTTTGACACTTGCATTAGTGTGAATTTCTTTATTTAATTAGATATTAATTAATTAATAACAGAAGGAAATAAAATGAAATTAAATAAAATAATTTTAAGTTTTATTTCTGCATTAGCGATTTTATTCTCAACTTCAGTTGTATCACTTGCAAAAGTAGTTGGTGATAAGATTGTGTTAGGTGCAGCTATTTCATTAACTGGAAAATATTCATCTAATGGTGTTCATACTCAAAACGGTTACAATATGGCCGTTGATAGAATTAACAGCATGGGTGGAGTTAAAGTTGGTGGAAAAACTTATAAGTTTGACATTATTTATTACGATGATGAGTCAAACCCAAAAAGAGCAGCACAACTTGCAGAAAGACTTATATCACAAGATGGTGTTGAGTTTATGCTTGGGCCATATAGTTCTGGATTAACTAAAGCAATAGCTCCGGTAACTGAAAAGTATGGTGTTCCAATGGTTGAAGCAAATGGTGCATCTAGATCTTTGTTTACAAAAGGTTACAAGTATCTATTTGCTGTATTAGCTCCTGCTAATTTATATCTTGATGTTGCTATTGATCTAGCAGTTGAAAAGAATAATGGAAAAGGTGTAACAGTTGCAATGGCATTTGAACAGGATGCGTTTTCTCAAGACGTAAGACTTGGAGTTTTAGATGCAATTAAAAGAACAGGCTCTAAAAAAGTAATCGACGATAAGTTACCAAAAGAGCTAAACGATATGGCAGCGACTTTAGTAAAAGTGAAACAAATGAAACCAGATGTTTTAGTGGTTTCAGGCCATACTAAAGGTGCACTAACTGCTATTAGACAAATATCTGAGATGAAGGTAGATGTTCCAATGTTAGCTATGACACACTGTGATGCAGCTAAATTGTCAAAGCAACATGGTAAAAACTCACAATATGCTTTATGTGCTTCTCAGTGGCATAAAACACTAACTTATAAAGATAAATTCTTTAAAGATGGTATGACTTATGACGCAGACTTTACAAAAGAGTTTGGATACGCGCCTCCATATCAAGCAGCGGAATCATCAGCTGCTCTATTGGTATTTAAAGATGCATTTGAAAGAGCAAATTCTTTTGATCAAAAGAAAGTAAGAGATGCTCTTGCAGCCACAAACATGCAAACCTTTTATGGAAACATAAAATTTGCTGAAGGTGGTCAGAATGTTGATAAACCAATGGTACTTTTTCAAGTAATGTGTGATGATGCAGGAAAATGTGAAAATAAAGTTGTTGCTCCAACTAAATGGGCATCGGCTAAATTAATTCACCCAATTCCTTCATGGTCTAAAAGATAAAAACAAATCTATAAATACCCCCTTATTTATTATATTTAGGGGGTATTTTTTTAAAAGGTTCATTATGGATTTCATGGTCTTCCAATATCCAATGATATCTGTTCAAGCATGTTTGGATGGAGTTTTACTTGGAATATTATTTGCATTGATTGCATATGGCATGGCACTTCAATGGGGAGTAATGAATATAATTAATATTGCTCAAGGGGATCTTGTTATATTAGGTGGTTACATTGCTTATTTCATGTATCTATATGGAATTCATCCAGCTTGGGGAGTCATTGTTGCTCCAGTAGTAATGTATTTTGTTGGTATAGCAATTTACAAACTCGTAATTAATAAAGTAGTAGATAGAGATTTATTTATCTCTATTTTAGCAACTTTTGGAATAAGTATTCTTTTCATGCAATTAATGAACTTTGCTTTTGGAGCTGATGTGGTTCTTGCAAATTCAGATTATGGAACAACTATGTTATTTAATAATAATGTTGTTTTGCCTAATTCAAAAATATTTTCAGCTTTTATAAGTATTTTATTTGCAATTTGTTTAGTAATTTATATGAAAAAATCTAAGCTTGGTCGCGCGATTAGAGCTACAGCACAAAATGCAAGAGCAGCAAAGATTTTAGGTGTAGATACAGAAAAAGTTTATGCAGCAACCTTTGGTATTAATGCAGCCCTATGTGGCGTTGCTGGTGCGTTAATTTCCATCACTTTTACAATTCACCCTTATATGGGACTTCCTTATACAATTAGATCTTTTATGATTGTTATTGTTGCAGGATTAGGAAACTTACCTGGTGTTGCAATGTCAGGGATGGGCTTAGGTGTATTTGAAGAATTTGCAGATTACATACTGGGCACAGAATTTAGAATTGGGTCAGTGTTTTTATTGTTAGTTTTAATACTTGTTTATAGAAGATTTAAACTTTCAAGAAAAAGAGAGTATTTAAAATGAGTATTAGCAAAAATAATTTAATTTTATATGTTGGAATATTAATTTTTGGTATAGCCGCTCCATTCTTGTTTCCAGCCTTTAAAGTTCAACTTTCAATTCTTTGTGTATTAATAGTTTTAGCAACCACATGGAATATTCAAGGTGGTGAAATGGGCTATAATTCTTTTGGTAATATTTTATTTTATGGACTTGGAATGTATCTATGTGCCTCCGTTCAAGTTGGAATGTTTTTTCCATTAGCTGAGTGGACTGAAAGTGGTGGAGAAAAAACATTTGTTCATACCCCAGCGCAATTTTTTCAGGGAATGGCCGTTGGATTGGTAGTTGCTGCAGTTGTACCAACAATTGTAGCAGGCTTAATTGGTTACTCTATTTTAGGACTTAGAGGGCATTATTTTGCAATTTGCACATTAGGACTAGGAGTTGCAGCAGGTGAGATTTCTGGAGGAATTGAAATTATTGGTGCTGGCCAAGGATTCACTACTCCACCATTCCCCGATGTAGGAAGTTTAGACTCAAGAGGTGAATTTTTTTATTTCCTAAGTTTTTTTGTTCTCGTACTAACCTTTATAGCTGTAAGAGGAATTTACTCGACCAGATTTAAATTAATTTTAAATGCAATTAGAGATAATGAAGATAAAGCTGAGGCTATGGGAATTGAAACAATGAAGTATAAGATAGTTGGATGGATGATATCAGCTTTCTTCTGTGGTTTAGCTGGAGGAATCATGGGTGGCTTGGTTGGATATATTGACTCAACAGATGTTGCATTTGATGGAAGAGAGATGGGAGTTTTCATGGTTTTAATGGCAATCTTAGGTGGAAAGGGAACTCTTTGGGGACCAATAATTGGTGCAACAGTGTTTCATATTTTTAAAGAGGGGTTTTGGACATTCTTCTTAGGTTGGCAATATGTTGCACTAGGAGTTTTAATTGTAGTTATAGTTATTTATTTTCCAGAGGGGATAATGGGATGGTTAAGGGAAAAATATCCTGAGAGATTTGGTGAAATTGTGGACGAGAAAGACCGTAAAGCACAAGTGGAGCTTAAATGAGCATTCTAGAAGTTAGTAATGTTAGTAAATCATTTGGTGGTGTTAAAGCCAATGTTGATATTTCAATGAATGTTGAAAAAGGTAGAATAGTTGGATTAATTGGTCCTAATGGATCTGGTAAAACAACATTATTTAATTCGATAGTTGGGACATACCCAATTGATAATGGTTCAATCAAATTTAATGATAAAGAGGTTTCAGAGCTACCAGTTCCAGTCATAGCAAAACTTGGATTGTTAAGAACTTTTCAACAAACTCGAATTTATGGAAAGCTTAATTGTGTAGAAAATATGTTGATCAGCCACAAAGGTAGTGATGAGAGTTTAATGAAAATCTTTTCAACAATACCAAAAGAACTCACAGAAAAGGCTGAAAATTTATTAAATTTTGTGGGTTTATATCAAAAAAGAAATTTAAGAGCAGGTGATTTATCCTTTGGGCAGCAGAAATTATTGGAATTAGCTATGGCATTAATGAATGAGCCAGAAATGTTATTATTGGATGAGCCAACAGCTGGGATTAACCCTACATTAATTAATGGAATTATAGATAGATTAATTAAAGTAAATCAAGATTTCGGAATTACTCTTTTGGTCATTGAACACAATATGAGAGTGATAATGCAATTAGCAGAAAATATTTTTTGTTTAGCTCATGGAAAGATGCTAGCAAATGGTTCACCAGATGAAATAAAAAGTGATAAACGTGTAATAGACGCGTATCTAGGAGCTCAATAATGACAAATCAGTATGAGGTTTTAGGAAAAGCTCCGACAGCAGAAGAGCTTAAAAATTTAGCTCCAGATGAAATTCATTTAACAATCAAAAATTTAAATGCTGGTTATGGCAAAATGGAAATACTTCATAACTTTGATTTATTCGTAAAAAAAGCCCAGTCCTTGTGTTTGATTGGACCAAATGGTGCAGGTAAATCAACAATTCTTCATTCAATATATGGGTTTACAAACATTTTTTCTGGACAAATTGAATTAGATGGAAAAGAAATTACAAATCTTACACCAGCTGAAAAATTAAAATCAGTAGGTATTGCATACATTCTTCAAGATAATTCAGTATTCCCTGACATGACTGTTGAAGAAAATCTATTAATGGGTGGATATATCAAAGAAAATACAGATGAGTCTTATCAAGAAGCAGAGAGAATATTTGAAAAATATGAGAGATTAAGGAATAGAAGAAATCAACCTGCTAAAGTATTATCTGGCGGGGAGAGACGTTTGCTAGAAATTTCTAGAGCTTTAGTAATGAAACCCTCCGTACTATTAGTCGATGAACCATCAATTGGGTTGGAGCCAAGATATATTGAAATGGTATTTGAAATTTTAAGAGATCTGCAGGTAAATGAAAAAAAAACAATCATCTTAGTTGAGCAAAATGCAAAAAAAGGACTTGAGTTTGCTGACATTGGATATGTTTTAGTTTCCGGTCAAACAGCAATTGCTGGTGAAGGTGATGATCTTTTAAGTAATCCTGATGTGGGTCGCCTTTTTCTAGGTGGTTAATGATCGATAAAAAATATTTTTTTAAGGGTTTTAAATCAATTAAAGGTGTGGGAAGTCCAGCTATTGCTCTAGCAGCTAGTTTTGTTGCAATTGGTGCATTATTAAAAAGTTTAGGTTTCACAGTTCAAGAAAGCATTTTTTCTACTTTTTTGACTTATGCTTTACCTGGATCGTTAGTCATGGCTGAATCAATGTTGATTGGTGCATCATTGATAAATATTTTTTTAGCTGTTTGGTTAGTTAATGCAAGATTATATCCAATGACAGTGGCGTTAATGCCTTTACTGATACATGAAAATCAACCTAGATGGAAATACTATTTATCATGTCACTTCATTGCTGTCTCCTCTTGGCTTATTATGAAAGACAATTATGAAGTAATTGAAAAAGAAAATAGGATAGATTTTTGGATAGGCATTGGGACAGCAACGTGGTCGGTTGCAATATTAGCAACAGTTGTTGGCTATATAGCATCTGATTTTATTAATGAAGATATCCTTATTGGTTTAGCTATAATTAATCCAATCTATTTTACCTGCATGATGTTAAGTGCAATGAAAACTACTCAAATAACTTTATCTGTCATATTAGGAGCGATTATAGGACCAATGTTTTATTTCTTATCTCCTGAGTGGTGCATTTTATTTGGTGGTTTTTTTGCAGGCACAATTGCTTTTTTTGTTGGAGAAAAGAATGGCAAATAATATTATAATTGTAATTATAGTCACATCTTTAGCAACATATCTTTCCAGATTCTTAGGTGTTATAAGCGCGGAAAAAATCAAAGAAACTTCAAAAATATTTAGATGGTTTAATTGTCTCGCATACTCAACATTAGCAGCACTTATTGCAAGAATGATAATTTTTCCATCAGGGTCTTTAAATGAAGTGGATTACTTTATAAGATTTATAGTTGTCTTTTTGGCTATAGTCATTTTTTATCTAACCAGAAAAAATTTAGTTTACCCAACTATTTTCTCTGGTATCATATTATCACTTTTTAATTTTTACTTATGATAGAAAAAATTGATGGTTTTGAAATTAGTTTAAACGATAAATCTTCAAGGATAATAAATATTGATATAAGTGAGGAAATTTTAAACAAACTCATATTCCCATTTAATAAATTTGATATTACGGCCTTAGAGTATAAGCCTTTCACTAGATTTACCATTGCTAAAAGCTTGGATGATTTAAGCAAAAATAGATTATCTAAATTTATTAATGAAATTGTTCGAGATAGAAATACAGGTTGTTTTATAATTAAACCAAAAAACCTAATCTCTAAAACAGATAATAATTTTTTGATAAAACTTTCCACAGCAGTGGCACATTTAATTGGCGTACCTAATCATGATGCTATGGCTGGAAAATATTATGCAAGGTTTCATGTTAAACATGAAGACAAAAGTGACTCTTATCTTAGAAAAGCTTATACGAACATGGATTTACATACTGATGGAACATATGTAAAAGAAAAGACTGATTGGTTATTGATGTCAAAACTAGAAGAAAAAAATGTAGAAGGTGGAGAATCAGCCATGCTTCATCTTGATGATTGGGAACATTGCGATGAATTATTTAACGATCCATGCGCAAAAGAGAATTTTATTTGGGGGTCCCCTAAAAGTAAAAATATTAATTATAAGGTTGAGCATCCAGTATTTTCATCTGATAAAAATGGTAGAGCCCAAATTTCGTATATTGATCAATTTCCTGAACCAAAAAACATGAGACAAGGAGTTTTTTTGCAAAAATTGTCAGATAGTTTAGAGGAAAGCAATCATAAGATCATTACAAGATTACCAGTTGGTTCCTCAGTAATAGCTAATAATTATTTTTGGCTACACGGAAGAAAGCCTTTTAAGGAAAATAAAGACTTGAGCAGAGAACTTTTGAGAATACGAGGGTCTTTTTTTAATTAAAGCCAAAGGAATCAAAGATTAAAAGTAAATTGTCTGATACCGAGATGGTAAATATTTTTATGCAACTTTAGGTGTAAAAATTGTTTAGTTCAAAAAAACTAGATATTTCAACATTTTTTTAGTGGTAATTTTGCAACAATAATCAAAAACATTAAATTTCCAAAAAATTATTTTTCTTATTAATTTCAATTGTGTTAAAAATCCACAATATATATATAAGTTTAATATTAAACAAAGGGACTAATAATGAAGAAAATTTTTGCAACTCTCGCTGCTATAGTCTTTTCTACATCTGCTTTCGCAGTTGATCTGTCTAGTTTATCAGGTTCACTGGGAGTAACAGGTAATTACGGTCTGTATGGTGCAGATGGTAAAGAGGAAAATACTAACGTAAGTGGTACATTAGAGAGAACTACGAAAAAAGATGGAGCTGCATTCGTTGATGGATATGCTTCAATCTTTGCAGAGCTTAATTTTAATGATAACTTTGCAGTAGGTGTTGATTATGTTTTTGGCGATGTTGATACTCCAAAAAACATAAACAGCGGTGAAGGCGGAGACGGTACAACTGATATTGAAGTTGAAGCAGCTTTCGAAGAATTAACTACAATCTATGCTTTACTAAAAACAGATATAGGTGTTTATGCTAAGCTTGGTTTTTCAACAATGGATATCAATATAACTTCTAAAAATGCAGGAACTTATAAAGATCCAGGAAATACAGATGGTGAACAATATGCTATAGGTTATGAGCATGAAGCAGATAACGGTGTTGCTGTCAGAGCTGAACTAGCATATCATGAATTTGATAGTGTATCAGCAAATAACGGTCAAACTGATAAGAACACTATAACAGTTACCAATATGCGTGGTGCTACTGCTAGATTATCATTAGTTAAATCATTTTAACTAATTTTTTAAACTTAAAATTTAAAAGGCTGGGTTTAACCCAGCCTTTTTTTTTGTTCAAATAAACCCTCCCATAATGTAATTTAAACTATGAACTTAGGATTTATAGGAACTGGTAATATTGTTACAGATGTTATCACTGGAATATGTAATTCAAAAATTTCGCACAATAAAATAATTATTTCACCAAGAAATAAAAAAAAGGCGCAATATTTAAAAAAAAAATTCAAAAAGATTATAATCGCTAAAGATAACCAGGCTGTGATTGCTAAGTCAGATTGGATTTTTCTTGGTGTTTTGCCCAAGGTTGGTGAGAGCATATTACCAAAACTGAATTTCAAAAAAAAACAAACTGTTATTAGTTTTATGTCTACAACAAATTACCCGAAATTAAAAAAATTAATTAAAAAAAAAATAATTATTATAAGAGCTATCCCAATGCCTCCAATAAGACTAGGCAAAGGTCCAGTAGCAATATTCCCTCCTAATAAAAAGGTCAAAAGTTTTTTTGATAAAATTGGAACAACAATTGAAATTAAAAATGAAAAATTATCAAAAAACTTTTGGGCTATATCGGGAACTATGGCTTCTTTTTACGAATTATTAGCTGTTTTATCAAATTGGTTGACTAGAAAAAAAACAAATAAATCAGATGCTCAAAAATATGTAACTTTGTTGTATTCAGCATTAGCTGAGCTAGCACTTTTAAATTCAAAGAAACCTTTAAAAAATTTAGTCAATGAACAAACTCCAGGAGGTCTCAATTGGCAAGGTGTTAATGAATTGAGGAAATCAGGCTATTATAGATTATTGGAAAAATCACTTAGAAAGATTTATAAGAGATTATAATCTTATTAAGGAATGCAACACAACATTTTAGAAATTAAAAACTTATCAAAATATTTTGGTGGATTGGCTGCAGTATCTAATTGCTCACTAAAGGTAAAGAAAGGTACAATAACTGGTATAATAGGACCTAATGGCTCTGGCAAGACTACCTTATTCAATTTAATTGCAGGAAATCTAAAATCATCTGCAGGTCATGTTTTATTCGACAATGAAAATATTACCAATTTACCATCCTATGAATTATTTTCAAAAGGACTCTTAAGAACTTTTCAAATTGCACATGAATTTACAAATTTATCGGTTTTAGAAAATTTAATGATGGTACCAGGTAATCAATCTGGAGAAAAATTAATGAGTGCTTTACTTAAGCCCTCTTTAGTAGCAAAAGAAGAATATCTGATTAAAGAAAAAGCCTTAGAAGTTGTTAATTTTTTAAATTTAGAGCACTTAAAAAATGAATTAGCAGGAAATTTGTCGGGGGGTCAAAAAAAATTGCTAGAATTAGGTCGTACAATGATGGTTGATGCTAAATTAGTCTTATTAGACGAAGTAGGAGCTGGTGTTAATCGAACATTGTTAAAAGATCTCGGATCAGCTATTGAAAAATTAAACAAAGAGAAGGGTTATACTTTTTGTATGATTGAGCATGACATGGATTTTATTGGAAGATTATGTGATCCAGTAATCGTTATGGCAGAAGGATCTGTTTTATTTGAAGGTTCTGTAGAAGATGCAAAAAGGGATGAAAGAGTTATTGAAAGCTATTTGGGTAGAGGATCAAAATTAAAGGATAATTAACTGTGGCATTTTTTGAGGGAAATAACATGACAGGTGGATATGGCAGAGGTCCAGACATAATTAACTCGTGCTCTGTTAATGTTGAAAAAGGAGAAATAGTATCCATTCTCGGGCCTAATGGAGCTGGAAAATCCACTGCAATGAAAGCAATGTTAGGTTTATTAAATCTAAAATCAGGTTCTGTAATTATTGATGGCAAAGATATTACAAAACTTTCTCCGCAAGATAGAGTTAAAGAAGGAATTTCATTTGTACCTCAAACAAAAAATGTATTTGCAGGGATGACAGTTGAGGAAAATTTAGAGATGGGAGCCTTTCTAGTTAATAAAGATTATACAAAAGTAATTGACGAAATTTATAATCTTTTTCCTATTTTGACTGAAAAAAGAAAACAATTTGTGGGAGAATTATCGGGAGGTCAAAGACAACAAGTTGCTTTGGGAAGAGCCCTTATGATCAAACCAACAGTGCTAATGTTAGATGAACCAACTGCAGGAGTTTCTCCAATTGTAATGGATGAACTTTTTGATCATATCATTAAGGTAAAAAAGACGAATGTTGCAATTTTAATGGTGGAACAGAATGCAAAACAAGCCCTTAATATTTCTGATAGAGGATATGTACTAGTCACCGGTGAAAATCGGTACTCAGGTACTGGTAAAGAATTATTGAACAATCCAAAAGTAAGAAGCTCTTTTTTAGGAGGTTAAATGGATATTGTAAACGCATTAATTCTTTTATTAAATTATATTTTTGTTCCTGCTCTTACTTATGGATCTCAATTAGCAATTGGAGCTATATTTGTTACTTTAATTTACGGGATACTGCGTTTTGCAAACTTTGCAACTGGAGACATGATGTCGTTTGGTACGATGGTTGCAATATTTTTTACATGGTACTTTCAGTCTCTTGGTCTATCACTTGGTTTTTTACCCACTGCACTAATAGCAATACCTTTTGGAATTTTGTTTATGGGTTTATATATGTTAATTATTGATAAGTTTGTATTTAAATATTACAGATTAAATAAAAGCCCTCCTGTTCAATTAGCGATGGTAAGTATTGGAGTAATGTTTGTTACTCAAGCTGTGGTAAGGATTATAATTGGTCCTTCAGATAGAAGATTTTTTGATGGTGAAAAATTTTTGATTAGGGCAAGTGAATTTAAAGATATTACTGGTTTAAATGAGGGACTTGCTATTAAGTCAACGCAAGTAATTACAATTGTAGTCACAATAATTTTAGTTTCAATTTTATTCTGGTTTTTAAACAAAACAAAAACTGGAAAAAGTATGAGAGCTTATTCAGATAATGAGGATTTAGCATTACTTTCTGGAATAGATCCAAAAAAGGTTGTTATGATAACTTGGATGATTGCTGCAATTTTAGCCACAACAGGGGGAGTTTTGTATGGTTTGGATAAAAGTTTTAAACCATTTACTTATTTCAACAACATGCTCCCAATATTTGCCGCTGCTATAGTTGGTGGAATTGGCAATCCTTTTGGAGCTTTCCTAGGAGGTTATGTAATTGCTTTTTCGGAAATACTTCTGACTTATGCATATAAGAAATTTTTTATGTATGTTTTACCAGAAAACCTGGAGCCTGATGGTTTAATTCAGTTACTCTCAACTGATTATAAATTTGCAGTATCTTTCTCAATATTAGTAATAGTATTGTTGTATCGACCATCAGGAATATTTAAAGGAAAGACATTGTGAGAAAAAATTTAAATGTAATTGCAGCTTACAGTATTATGATGGGATTAATTATCCTTGTTGGTATATTTCAATCATGGAATATTGCTTTATCTATATTTAATCTTTGTTTGATCTCAGCTGTCATGACGATGGGTGCTAATATCCAATGGGGTTATGCTGGTTTAATTAACTTTGGGATAATGGGCTTTACGGCCTTAGGAGGTCTTGCTGCAGTCTTGATTTCTGTTAATCCAGTTCAAGAGGCTTGGAATGCAGGGGGCATAAATATTTTATTAAGTTTATTTCTTATTGTTGGAATTGTTTTAGTTGTTAGATTTGTTCTCAAAAAATATCAAAAATCTAAAATTAGAAATTATGCGATTGCTGCAATAATTATTTCAGGAATAATTATTATACGATTTGTTTCTGCACCTGGTATTGAGGCAATTGAGGAAGTAAATCCAGCGAGAACTGGATTTCTAGGTGGGTTAGGGTTGCCAATAATTTTTTCTTGGATCGTGGGAGCTTTTTTTGCTGGAGGATTGGCTTTTGTCATTGGAAAAGTAGCCCTTGGATTAAGAGCTGATTATTTAGCGATAGCCACATTACTAATATCAGAAATAGTTATAGCAATTATAAAACATGAAGATTGGCTTACTAGAGGTGTTAAAAATGTTATTGGCTTAAAACGTCCTGCTCCCTATGAAGTAAATTTACAACAAACAGATTGGTTTATAAATCTAGTTGAAAAATTTAATTCTGGAAAACTGGATTTGATTTCAGATATTATAGAAAGACAATCAGCTCTTAATCAATTTGTAATTGAGGGATCATCAATATTTGTAAAACTTTGTTACTCAGGTTTGTTTTTAGTTGTTGTAATTATTCTTTTAATCTTAACTCAAAAAGCTCTTTACTCTCCTTGGGGAAGAATGATGAGAGCTATTAGAGATAATGAAGAAGCTGCCAATGCTATGGGAAAAAATGTAGTAAAACAACATTTGTTAATTTTTGTTTTGGGATCTGCAATAGTTGGAATTGCTGGAGCTATGCTTGTAACTCAAGATGGATTATTTACACCAGGAAGCTATAGACCTTTGAGATACACTTTTTTAATTTGGGTAATGGTGATTGTTGGTGGAAGTGGAAATAATTTTGGAGCAATTCTTGGAGGTTTTGTAGTTTGGTTTTTATGGATTGAGGCAGCACCAATTGGATTGTATTTGGTCAATCTAACAACAGCAGGTTTAGAAGATACGCATTATTTAAAAGTTCATTTAATTGAAAGTGTTCCTTATTTCAGATTTTTAATGATGGGAATAGGCTTATTATTAATTATGAGATATAGACCAAAGGGTATACTTCCTGAAAAAATAGAAATAAAATAAGACTATGAAATATATTATTACAGGTGCTGCTATTGCTTGGGCCATGTATATGGCAGATAAATATCTATTTTTTTAAAAAACCCCCAACATCAAAGATGTTAGGGGTTTAATCCATTATAGATAAAAAATTATCTTTGTTTTTTAGTTTTGAATTTTCCGCCTTTAACTTCTTGTTCTAAGAAGGAACCTTCAGCTTCACCGACGCTGGTAAAAGTAACTCCAGTTGCACCTTCGTAGTCGACTTTTTTACCTTTAGCTAACAAATCTAAACCCTTTTTAAGCTCACCTGGATAAATCTTTGTTCCAGGACCATTAGCAACATCCATTACATTTTTTGCAATTGACGCTCTGTCGGTTGAGTTACCTGCTTGCATTGCTAAAACTATTAAAGCAGCAGCATCATACGACTCACCTGTATAAGGACCAGAACTATCTATACCAGCAGCACTTGCTACTTTAGCAAATACTCCAGCTCCTTTTCCCGTTGAACCAGGCAATGAGCCGAAAGATTTATTCAAATCTTTTCCAAATGCATCAACTAAAGATTGACCAATCATACCATCTGATAAAATAAATCTATCAAATGCGCCTGAGTCTAAAGATGCTTGAATAATACCTTTACCTCCTTGGTCTAAGTAACCTATTACTGCTACTGCATCTCCACCTGCTGAAGCTAATGTAGCAACTTCTGATGAATAGTCTGCTTTACCATCTTCGTGTGCAGTTACTGTAGTAACTTTAATACCATGAGCCTCAACAGCTGCTTTATAAACATCTGCTAAACCTTTCCCGTAGTCGTTATTAGTATAAGTGATCGCAACACTTTTAATTTTTCTATCTTTAGTAACATCAGCTAAGATTTGTCCACCTCTTGCATCTGATGGAGCTGTTCTAAAAAAATATCCTTTATCATCAAGAGCTGTTAAACCTGGAGAAGTTGCTGAAGGTGAAATCATCACAACACCATTTGGTATTGCAACATTAGATGCTATTGCACCTGTTACACCTGAACAATCAGCTCCCATAATTGCTGTTACACCTTGTGAAATAACACCTTCTGCTGCTGCTGTTGCCGCTGCAGAGTCTACACAAGTTGAGTCTGCTCTAATTGGTTTAATTTTTTTTCCACCTAATAGTGATCCTGAATCTGAAGCTTCTTTAAAAGCTAATTCAGCAGAAGCAGCCATAGCTGGTGTTAAAGATTCAATAGGACCAGTAAATCCTAAGATAATCCCCATCTTAATTGAATGACCATCTGCCATCAAATTTGTTCCAAAACTCGACACAAACATAAATGCAGCAATAATTAATTTTCTCATTATTATCCTTTTATTGTTAACAATTTTTAAAATCTAAATTAAAACCAAATTTCAGAAACTTTCAATAAGCAAATTATTTAATTTCTCTTAAAAAATTGTTATTTTATCAACAAATAATATGGTTAAAAATATTTTTTGAATGTTTCATTAATCGATAGAACACCGTAATCACTCAACCCACCGATAATCAGTTGTAATGCAACGAGTAAAATAAAACCTAAACCAACATATGCAATCCAAAGGTGTTTTTGAATATAATTTGCAAGATATGTTGCAAGTGCACCCGTTAAGACAACTGATAAAATAAGTCCAAACATCATATAACCAAAATTTCCTTTCGCAGCACCCACTACACCTATGACATTATCAAAGCTAATTGTTATATCTGCAAAAAGAACTTTATAAATACTTTTTATAAAAGATGGCTCTTTAGATTTTTTGGTTGGTGATTTAATTTTTTTAATTTCAAATAAATCTTTTCTTAAATCGTTCACAATCCATATCAATAAAAGTCCTCCAATAATTTTTACCCAGTAAAATTGGAAAAGATAAGTTGCAAAAATAGCAAATAAAACTTTAAAAACAAGTGCACCTACAACACCCCAGAAAATAATTAATTTTCTATTCTTAGGCACAAAGTTAGCAGCAATTAGACCAATTATAATTGCATTATCTGCAGCTAAGATAATATCTATGAAAATAATTTGTAGTAGTATGAGAGATTCTTCTAACAATTTAATAACTTATTTAAATAATTTATATTATAAACTTTTAGATGTCTTTTAAATTATGAATTAATATTTTGAAACTTTTTTACCAGCAATTATGGCTTTCAAATCATCATATTCTTTACAATTACAACCCTTAAGCACCTCAAGTCTTTCAACTGCAAGATTATGTCTATTTGTTGCAACATATAACTCCCCCAGGTATTCATTGATACCTATGTGTTTAGGGTCGATTTTTAAACCTTGTAAATAATATTTTTCACCATTTTCAAAATCTCCAAGTTTTCGAGTAGTAAAACCTAAATAATTTAATGTATCAGCTTTGTTAGGATATTTTTTATTTGATTGAAGTAATAGTTTTTGAGCCTTCTCATATCTTTTCTTTGCTTTTTCAATTTTATCTTTTTCCTCAAATTTTTTTGCTACTTTAATATGCGTTACCGCCATATCATATTTGGTTTCGGTATTGGAAGAGCTACTATCACTAGAGCCTGCAGCAAACAAGTTTGAAAATAAAAAAGTCGAAACAATCAAAGAGAAAAGTAAGTTTTTAATCATATAAATTTTTTCATTCTGTTTAATGTTTTAAGTTCAATTCTGTTATTTAGCAAGTAAGTTTTAATTGACTTAGCTGTTGCTAGAGAACTTTTATTATCACCATGTATACACACGGAGTCGATTTCACAAGGTATTTGTTTTCCGCTGTGACAATTAAGTGACTGAGTTTGAACCATCTTTAATACATGGTTTTTTGCTTGCTCCGGATCTGTAATTAAAGCATGTGGCTTTTTTCTTGATACAAGATTTCCATCATCTTCATAATTTCTATCTGCAAATATTTCACAGGCGATTTTCAAATCTAACTTTTTAGCAGCGTGTTCCATTTTAGATCCAGTTGGCACCAAATAAATCAACTCAGGATTTATCCTTTTAATTACTTTTGCTAATGTTGTCGCTAAATCGATATCTTCGCATGCCATATTATTTAGTGCACCATGTGGCTTTATATGAGTTACACTTTCACCATGATTAGATGAAATTGTTTGAAGAATCTCATATTGATCAATTATTAATTTTTCTATCTCTGAGTCAGATAAATTCATTCTTTCTCTACCAAAATTTTCAGGGTCATTAAAAGATGGATGCGCTCCAATACTAACACCATTTTTTTTTGATATTTTTACAATTGTATTCATAGTTTCTTCATCACCAGCATGATAACCACATGCTACATTTGCTGAATTGACAATCTCAAGTAATTCAGGATCATGTTTGTTAGAATGATGTTTAGATTTTTCACCTAAATCACAATTTATATTAATTTCAATAGTCACTATTCTTCAGTATAACATGGCATGATAAAAAATATATCAAATCTTGGTGACGCAGCTTTATATTGTGATTTTGGAAAAGAGGTAAACAGAAAGATTAATAGTCAAGTAATAAGATATTTTAAAACTATTCAAAACAAAAATATTGTAGGAGTAAATAATCTTACTCCATCATATAATAAATTAATTATTTCTTTTGATCTAAAAAAAATTAATTTTAATAAACTCAAAAAGATTATTGATAATATTGAAATTATTAATGATGATAGTATTCAAAATAAAAAGTTTGAAATTCCTGTTTGTTGTGAGAAGGATTTTTCCTTAGATATAAAAAGACTAGAAGAAAAACTTCAGATGAAAGAGGAAAAAATATATGAGAGTTTTTTTGACAAAGAATTTTTTTGCTATATGACAGGTTTTATTGCAGGAATGCCTTTTCTTGGAGATTTGGATAAAAATTTAAGAGCTAAACGTCTTGGTACTCCTAGGATTAAGGTACCAAAAGGTTCAATTGGGATAACCGAGCAATTTGCAAATATCTATACTTTTGAAAGTCCTGGGGGGTGGAATATTATTGGCAATACTCCTCTGAATATTTTTAATAGTTCTAAAGAAAATGAGCCTAATTTAATTAATCCAGGTGATTCAGTCTCATTTAAAAGAATTACGAAGGAGAAATATCAAAATTATCATGAGTAAAAATTATTTTGAAATAATAAGAGCTGGTATTAACTCAACTTTTCAAGATCTTGGAAGAAGTAACCTTTATCATATAGGAGTTCCATTTAGTGGAGCCATGGATAATAGAAGTTATTTATTAGCTAATAAACTTGCTGGAAATAATCATAATTATCCCGTGATAGAATTTGCTTATCAGGGTCCTCATTTGAAATATCATGGAAACAAATTAAATATTGTTATCACCGGTGATGTTACTTTTAAAATTAAAAAAGGTAATGATTTAATTAATGGAGAATGTTACCAATCTTTTATTTTAGAAAATAATGATGAATTAGATATTATATCAACAAATAAATCTGTATATGGATATCTAGCAATATCTGGTAAGTTTGATTTAAAATTTCAATGGTCAAGTTGTTCAATAAATACAAAAGCAAATATAGGTTCTAATAAGGGAGAGAAAATATCTGATAATCAAAAAATTAATCTTAAAGAAATTAATACAAACTATGTAAATAAAAAATTAAATTATATTAATACAAAGATAGAAAATATCAGAGTAATTAAGGGAACAAATTTTAATTATTTCTCTGAGGAAGGGAAAAAAATTTTTTTTAAAAATGAATTTAAAGTCTCTAAATTATCTGACCGTATGGGAATGAGATTAGAGGGAAAAAAAATAGAAAATATAGTTGATACAAATATTAGATCTGAGGGTTTGATTAAGGGGGCAATACAAGTACCGGCTGATGGTAATCCAATTATAATGCTTTCAGATCATGGCACTATTGGGGGTTATCCCAAGATTGGTGTAGTTATAAGTGCTGATTATGACAAATTAGTTCAATTAACACCTGGCTCAAGAATTAAATTTCAAGAGGTCGATTTAAATAGTGCAGAAAACCTTTTTAAACTGTATGAACTAGAAACTCAAAACTTAATTTCTCAAATTTGATGAATATTTTAAAAAGTTTACCCGGTCCATTACTGATATTTTTCGGTGCTCTTAGTTTAAGCTTTGGTGGACTAATAGTAAAATCTTTTGAGGGAGCAACATTATGGCAAATATTGTTTTGGAGATCCTTATTTTTTTCTCTTACAGTTTTAACTTTTTTGATAATCACTTATAAGAGCAAAGTTTTAAAATCGTTTTATGATTCTGGATTACCAGGTTTTATTGGTGGATTAATATTATCTATTGGTTTTTGTGGTTATGTTTTTGCTATGTATAACACTACTGTTGCTAACACTAATTTCATCATATCACTTCAAATTTTATTTTTAGCTATATTTGGTTTCTTCTTCTTAAAAGAAAAAATTAATTTAATTACTTTAACTTCAATTATTCTAGCAATGTCTGGAGTGCTGTTAATGGTTGGAAACTCATTATCTCCAGGAGAATTATCTGGAAATTTAGCAGCTTTCACAATGCCAATTACTTTTGCGGTTTTGATAATGATCGTTAGAAAATTTCCATCAGTTGATATGGTCCCAGCACAGTTCGTTGCAGGTATAAGTTCATGTCTCATTGGTTTATCACTTTCAACAACAATAATGATTTCACCACATGATATTTTTTTAGGTTTTTTAGCTGGATTTTTTCAAATAGGTTTTGGTTTTATATTTATAACTATTGGCGCTAGAACAACCCCCTCTGCAATGGTTGGAATAATTATGCTATCCGAATCTGTTCTTGGTCCTATTTGGGCTTTTCTTTTTGTTAGCGAAATACCCTCAATATATGGATTGATAGGAGGTGCAATAATACTTTTTGCTGTATTACTTCAGTTTTACACACTTTTAAAAAAACCTAAGGAAATCGTTTCCAATTGACATTTTAAGATACTTATAGGAATATTGAATTACGGGAGAGACTACAGATTATCGTAGCGCCGAAGGAGCAACCACCCAGGAATCTCTCAGGCAAAAAGGACCGTAACATATTAACTCTGGAAAGAGATTTAATTCTCGCCGAAGGAGCAAAACTCTCAGGCAAATATACAGATGGGTAAAATGAGTTAATATGGAAACAAAAAAAACATCGCTCTACCAATTACACCAAGATTGTAACGCAAAATTTGTTGAATTTGCAGGTTATCAGATGCCAATCCAATATTCTGAAGGTATTGTAGAGGAGCATAAATTTACAAGAAATCACTCTGGTATTTTTGATGTTTCACATATGGGTCAATTGTTTATTTATGGTGGTGATGAGCTAATCAAAGATTTAGAAAAAATTTTTCCATTAGATTTAAAAAATTTGAAACTAAATCACTCTAAATATAGCTTCTTAATGGATAAAGATGCTGGGATACAAGATGATTTAATCATTACAAAAATTGATGAAGGTTTTTTAATAATTCTTAATGCAGCGTGTAAAGACAATGATTTTAAAATTTTAAAGGAACTTTTAAAAGAAAAGTACAAAATGGTTTTGGATGAAAATAGATCTTTAATAGCAATTCAGGGACCTAAATCATCACAAATCTTAAATGAAGATGTTGATGGGGTAAAAGATTTAAATTTTATGTCTGGAAACTGGTTCTTATTTGATAATCAGAAAGTATACATTACTCGATCGGGGTATACAGGTGAAGATGGTTTTGAAATATCAATTCCAAATAACTTTGCAGAAAAATTGACCAGAGAATTAATTAATAAAGGATCTAAATTGGCAGGCTTAGGAGCAAGAGATACTCTAAGATTAGAAGCTGGCCTATGCTTGTATGGTCATGATCTTGATAAAGATAAAACTCCAGTTGAAGCGAATTTGAAATGGGCAATTTCAAAAGAAAGAATTTCCAAAGGTGACTTTATTGGTTCGGACATAATTATTAAACAATTAAATGATGGTGTCACCAAAATAAGAGTTGGGATTAAACCTGAGGGAAGAATAATTGCCAGAGAAAAAACAAGAATATTCAACCAATCAGATGTTCATATTGGAGAAATTACTAGTGGTACATTTGGGCCGAGTGTAAATGGACCTGTGGCAATGGGTTATGTAGAAAATGAATTTTCAAAAAAAAATACTAAAGTATTTTTAGAGGTTAGAGGTAAAAAATATGCAGCAAACATTTGCAGTTTACCATTTTATAAAAAAAGTTATGTAAAAGGAGTAAATCAATGAGTGAAGTGAAATATTCTAAAGAGCATGAATGGATAAAATTAGAGAGTGGTGTTGCAACAATCGGCATTACAAAGCATGCAACAGAGATGCTAGGAGATATTGTGTTTGCAGAGCTACCGGAAAAAGGTTCTAATGTTGAAAAAGATGGTACTGCAGGAGTTGTAGAGTCTACTAAAGCTGCAAGTGATGTTTATACTCCAGTGAGTGGTGAGGTTGTAGATATAAATCAAGAAATTGTAGATGATCCATCCAAAATAAATCAAGACCCTGAAAATTCTGCTTGGTTCTTCAAATTAAAAATAAAAGATAAATCTGAAATGGACTCTTTAATGAACAAAGATGACTATGATAAATTTGCGAAGGAGAATAATACCTAATGTTACATAATTCTGAAAAAGATTTTATAAAAAGACACATTGGTCCATCTGAAGATGATCAATCTAAAATGTTAAAAAAATTAAATTATAAATCATTAGATGATTTAATTAATAGTACTGTTCCAGAAAAAATACAGTTTAAGGGTGAACTTAATATTGGTGAGTCTAATTCAGAATACGAAGCATTAAGAAAATTAAAAGTAATTTCTAA
Organism: uncultured Pelagibacteraceae bacterium; assembly: GCA_902543375.1. Lineage (GTDB taxonomy): Bacteria > Pseudomonadota > Alphaproteobacteria > Pelagibacterales > Pelagibacteraceae > Pelagibacter. The sequence goes on along the minus strand of CACBYE010000001.1, from coordinate 182,380 downwards.
AAAAAATGAAATTTACTCAAATTTCATCGGCATGGGCTATTATGGTACATATACACCTTACGTAATTTTAAGAAATATATTGGAAAATCCAGGCTGGTACACATCATATACGCCTTATCAACCAGAAGTGGCTCAAGGAAGACTGGAGATGCTTTTAAACTTTCAACAAATGATTGTTGATTTTACAGGAATGGATATTGCAAATGCATCTTTACTCGATGAAGGTACAGCGGCAGCAGAGGCTATGGGTTTAAGTTATAGACTTGATAAAAGTGATAGTAATTTGGTTTTTGTCTCAGAAAATTGTCACCCTCAAACTGTTGAGGTTATAAGAACTAGAGCAGAGCCTATGGGTCTCAAAGTTCTTGTTGGAAATGAAGATAAAGTTTTAGAACAATTAAAAGAGGATATAGTTTGTGGAATATTACAGTATCCTGGAACTTTGGGAGATATTAAAGATCCAAGCGAGGCAATAAGCAAAATTCATAAAAAAAATGGTAAAGCTATTTTAGCTTGCGATCTTCTTGCGCTTGCAAAGCTTAAAACACCGAGAGAACTTGGCGCTGATATTGCAGTTGGTAGTTCACAAAGATTTGGTATTCCAATGGGTTATGGAGGACCACATGCAGCATTTTTTGCAACAAAAGATGAATACAAAAGATCTATGCCAGGTAGAATAGTTGGCGTTTCAGTAGATAGGCATGGAAACAAGGCTTATAGATTGTCACTACAGACTAGAGAGCAGCATATCAGAAGAGACAAAGCTACAAGTAATATTTGTACCGCTCAAGCATTGTTAGCCATAGTATCAGCAGCCTATGCTATTTATCATGGTCCAGATGGAATTAAGAAAATTTCTGAAAGAGTTTCTCAATTAGCAAAAAATTTCGCTGATAAAATAAAACAATCTGGATATGAAATATATTCTGATTACTTTTTTGATACTGTTACAATTATTACCAAAGAAAAGACTGATCAAATTTATAAAAATGCTTTAAATCAAAAAGTTAATATTCGAAAAGTAAACTCTGAGATGCTTACTGTTTCTTTTGATGAGAAGAAAAATGTTTATAGAGTAAATCAACTATTAAAAATTTTTAATGCAGCAGAATCCATAAAAAAAGAAGATCCAACAGTAAGTTTACCCAATTTACCAAAAAGTTTACTGAGAACTTCTAAATATTTAGAACATCCTGTTTTTAACTCATATCGTTCTGAGACAGAAATGCTCAGATACCTTAAAAAGTTAGAGGATAAGGATATAGCTCTAAACAGAACCATGATAGCGTTAGGCTCTTGCACTATGAAATTAAATGCCACTGCAGAAATGATACCTATCTCCTGGAGAGAATTAGCTGAGCCCCATCCATTTGTACCTATTGAGCAGATGGAGGGATACAGAACATTATTCACTGATTTAAAAAACTGGTTAAGATCAATTACTGGTTTTTCCGGAGTTTCACTTCAACCAAATGCAGGTGCCCAAGGCGAATATGCAGGACTAATGGTAATCAGAAAATATCATTTAGATAGAGGTGAAAAAAATAGAAACATATGTTTAATACCAAGCTCTGCACATGGAACCAATCCTGCTAGTGCACAAATGGTTGGAATGAAAGTGGTTGTAGTTAATTGTGATAAAGAAGGTAATGTCGATTTTGATGATTTAAAGAAAAAAGCAGAGCTTCATTCAGAAAATTTAGGAGCCTTGATGGTCACATATCCATCTACTCATGGAGTATTTGAAGAAAAAATTATGGATATATGTGAACTAATCCATAAGCATGGTGGGCAAGTTTATATGGACGGGGCAAACTTGAATGCATTAGTTGGTATCGCTAAACCTGGAAATTTTGGTCCGGATGTTTGTCATATAAATTTACATAAAACATTTTGTATCCCTCATGGTGGGGGTGGACCAGGTATGGGACCTATTGCATGTAAAAAACATCTACAAGTTTATTTGCCTAATCATCCAGTTGTGAAAGATTGTGGTCCAGCAACGGGAATTGGAGCTGTGTCTGCTGCTCCATGGGGAAGCTCAAGTATTTTGTCAATTTCTTGGATGTATATAAAAATGATGGGATCAGAGGGATTAAAACTAGCTTCTAAAGTTGCGATACTAAATGCAAATTATATTGCTGAAAGACTGAAAGATCATTATCCAATCTTATACAAAGGTTCAAATGGTAATGTTGCTCACGAATGTATAATTGATATTAGGTCAATCAAATCAGAAACGGGAGTCACTGAAGAAGATATCGCAAAAAGATTAATTGATTTTGGTTTTCATGCACCAACAATGTCTTGGCCTGTGGCTGGAACAATGATGATTGAACCTACAGAAAGTGAGAACTTGTCAGAGCTAGACAGGTTTTGTGACACCTTAATTAAGATTAAACAAGAAATTGATCTAATTAAAACTGGTAAATTTGATAAAGTTGATAATCCAATTAAAAACGCTCCTCATACTGACACTGAGTTAGCTTCTGATAATTGGACACACAAGTATTCTAGAGAAGAGGCTGCTTATCCAGCTAAATTTTTAAAAATAAATAAATTTTGGCCACCAGTTGCAAGAGTAGACAACGTTTATGGTGATAAAAATATTTTCTGCACATGTCCTAGCATGGATGAATTTAAAGAAGATGCAGCATAATTATTGATGAAAATTGCTGTAGTTGGTTCAGGCATTTCAGGATTAAGTGCTGCTTATTATCTTTCAAAAAAAAATCATGTAGATTTATTTGAAAAAGGAGATCACTTTGGTGGTCATTCACATACAATTGAGCTTATGATTGGAAATAAAAAAGTTCCAGTAGATATAGGCTTTATTGTGTTTAACTTCGAAACTTATCCAAATTTAATTAATTTTTTCAATGAAAATAAAATTGAAATTGAAAAAAGCAACATGTCTTTTTCTGTATCAGTAGAAGACTCAAACTTTGAATACTGTGGAAAAGGATTAAATGGAATTTTTTCTAATAAGATGAATTTATTTAATATTAAATTTTTGAAAATGTTTTTTGATATTATAAAATTTTATAAAAAATCTGACAAACTTGATAATTTAAATGAAAAAATCACATTGGGTGATTATTTGATTAAAAACAATCTTTCAAAAGAATTTATCAATTATCATTTAATACCTATGGTGTCAGCAATTTGGTCGATGCCACCATATGCTGCGAATAAGATGCCTTTGAAATTCTTTTTAAAATTTTTTCAAAATCATGGATTATTTAAACTTAAAAATAGACCACAATGGTACACAGTTTCAAATAGAAGCAGGTCATATGTAAAAAAGATCCTATCAAAAATTAGTGGAGAACATTTTAAAAATTATAAAGTCAATAAAATCATCAGTAAAACAAGTGGTATTGATTTGTATTACGGTGGAAAAAATGAATTTTTTGATTATGACAAAGTAATTATTGCAACACATGCGGACGAAGCATTATCAATGATTGAAAATCCAACTGATCAAGAGAAAGAAGTTTTGTCAAATTTCAGTTATAAAGAAAATTTTGCTTATATACACACAGATGAGACAGTTATGCCAAAAAACAAGAACGCTTGGTGTGCTTGGAACTCTTCTATGAAGAAAAATGAAATTGAAAAAAATTCAATCACTTATTGGTTAAATTTACTCCAAAATTTAGAATGTGAGAAAAATATATTTCTTACACTAAATCCATACCTCGATATTGATGAAACAAAAATTTTGAAAAAAGTTAAATTCACTCACCCATATTTTGATCAATCTGCTTTAGATTATCAAAGTAAGCTTAAAAATTTGCAAAATAAAAGAAATATTCTTTTTTGTGGTAGTTATTTTGGTTACGGTTTTCATGAAGATGGAATAAAATCATCAATTGAAATGCTAAAAAACCTTGATGACTAGCTCAATTTACAATGGAACGGTAATACACAAAAGATTTAAACCAAAAAAACATTATTTTAAGTACAGTGTATTTTCATTATTAATCGATTTATCTGATCTAAATAATCTGAATAAAAATATAAGTTTTTTCTCATATAATCAGTTTAATCTAATTAGTTTTTTTGACAAAGATCATGGTCAAAGAGATGGCTCATCTTTGACTGAATGGGTGAAAAAAAATTTAGAGGAAAATAACATCTTTTCAAAAAATATAAGAATAAAGCTTTTGTGCTATCCAAGAATTTTTGGTTATGTGTTTAATCCTCTTAGTGTTTTCTTTGTTTATGATCATAATGAAAATTTAATTTCAGTATTATATGAGGTAAAAAATACTTTTGGAGAACAACATACTTATATTTTTAGAGTAGAGAAAAATAACATGCTACAACACAACTGTTTCAAAAAATTTCATGTGTCTCCGTTTATTGAAATGAATTGTAATTATTTTTTTAGAATCTTAAAACCCTCTGAAAAAATTTCAGTCATTATTGATCAATATCAGCAAAATGAAAAAATTTTATTTGCATCACAAGAAGGAAAAAGGGTAGATTTTACAACCATAGAACTACTTAAATCATACATAAAACACCCATTAATGACATTTAAAATTATATCGGCGATACATTTTGAAGCCTTTAAATTATGGCTTAAAGGAATAAAATTTGTAAAAAAAAAACTTAAAATCAAGAATAATATTACTTTTGAGAATTAATGGGCCTATATAACTTTTCAGATCAAATTGTCTTCAAAATTTTAAGAGATATTGAGCACGGGTATCTAGAGATCACAAAATATAATGGTGAATTATTAAAATTTGGAAACCCAGATAGTCCTTTAAAATCAGTTTTAAGGATTAAAAAACCAAATTTTACTTTCAACTTAATAAAAGGAGGAAGTGTTGGTTTTGCAGAATCTTATATGAGGGATGAATTTGAAACTGATAATCTTTCAAACTTGATCGAAATCACAGCAAGAAATATTAAAATAATTTACAAATTTTCAGGTCTATTAGACTTTCCAACGGTCAATTACGTAAAAAATATATTTATTAAAAACACCAGAGGTCGAAGCAAAGATAATATTTCAAAACATTACGACTTAGGCAATGAGTTTTTTGCACTATGGCTTGATAAAACTTTAACATATTCAAGTGCAATATTTGATGAGAGAAATAAAGACTTGTCTAATGCACAAAATAATAAATATCAAAAATTAATAGATTTAATAAAACCAAATAACGGTGACAAAATTTTAGAGATTGGATGTGGCTGGGGTGGTTTTGCTGAATATTTAGGAAAAAAATATGATGTTAAATTAGATTGTATTACTATATCGAAAAAACAATTTGAATATACAAAAAAAAGAATTCACGAATGTGGCTTAAACGAAAAAGTAAATATTGAAATTAAAGATTATAGAGATTTAAAAAATAAATATAATTCAATAGCTTCAATAGAAATGATAGAAGCTGTTGGACAAAATTACCTAGAAAGTTATTTTAAAACAATTAAAGACAATCTATCAGATGATGGAAGAGCTGCTATTCAGGCTATTACAATAGATGATAATATGTTTGACCGATATAAAAACAAGACAGACTTTATCCAAAAATATATTTTTCCTGGAGGTTTTTTACCAAGTAAGAATATTATTAATAAATGTGTCTCAGAAAATGGTCTAGCTATTAAGTCATATGACTCCTATGCAGATCATTATTCTGATACATTGGCAATATGGAGAAATGAATTTAATAAGAAGTGGGATTTAATTAAAAAACAAGGATTTGATTTAACTTTTAAAAGAATGTGGGAATTTTACCTTTCTTATTGTGAGGCAGGTTTTAAATCGAAAAATATAGATTTAATTCAATTTTCACTTCAAAATAAATGATCTTTAAAGGAAACGAATGATTAAACTTAAAAATAGCAAATCAATTTTATTGATAATTTTTCTTTTCTTAATTACAAACTGCTCAAAAAATAGCGCTATGAAACCAGAAGATTTTAAAAATAAAGAACCTAGATTGATTATTGAAAATTATTTGTCCGGCAATGTAAAAGCTTGGGGTGTGCTTCAAAATAGATCTGGAAAAGTCACAAGACAATTTTCTGCAGATTTAAATGGAAAATGGGATGGTAAACAACTGATACTCGACGAAAAATTTAACTGGGATGATGGGGAAATTCAAACTAGACAATGGCAGATTACTAAAATTGATGAAAATAATTATGAGGGTACGGCAGGAGATGTTGTTGGTAAAGCTAAAGGATATTCGTATGGTCCAGCCTTTAAATTTGAATATGTTTTATTAGTTCCGGTCAAAGGTAAAGAGATGAAAATTACTTTTGATGATTGGATTTTTAAACAAGATGAACGTGTAGCAATTAACAGGGCTACAATGACTAAGTTTGGTTTCAAAGTCGCTGAATTAACTGTTGTTTTTGTAAAAGATTAATTTTTTTTTTGATATTTTGTAAGTTTCCCAATTAAGCCAAAATAAATTTTGTTTGGTAAGAAACTTAATATTTTCAATATAGTTGTTAAAGATTTTGGAAAATGAATTTCAAAAGAATTTTTGTTTACTAAACCATCATAAATTTTTTCTGCAGCATATTCAGAAGTTTTTAAGAAAGGCATTTTAAAATCATTTTTGTCAGTCATCGGTGTTTTAATAAAACCTGGTGAAACAAGACACACTCGAACATTCGATCTACCAAAATCAAAATATAAACTTTCAGCTAAATTATTTAAAGCTGATTTTGATGGCCCATATCCAGTTGAATTAGGTAATCCTCGGTAACCAGCAATAGAGGAGACTATAGTTATTGTCCCACTTTTTCTATCTTTAAAATATTTCTCTACAGCTTTAATACTATTTAATGTTCCAAAAAAATTTACTTTAAATACATTTTCAATTTGTTCAACATCAATATCTTTTTCTTTCTTGGGATCCCATGTACCAGTTGAGAAAAAACAAATATCTACACTCTGGAAAGTATCTACTATACTTTGAAAAACTTCTTTACATTTATTCTTATCGGTTACGTCTAATGGGAAAGAACTAATATTTTCATGCTCTCCACAAGTTTCTTTAAGTAAATTTTCACGTCTTGCAGATATTGCAACATTCCAACCTTCTTTGGCAAATTTTATTGCTAAAGCTTTACCAATTCCTGTGCTACCACCTGTAATCCAAATAGTTTTTTTATTCATATTATAAAGATGTATAATACTAATATGCTAAAAAATAAATTTTATTCATTGATTCTTTTTTTAATTGTCACTTTTTCTGCATCATTTATCGGTGGTTTAGTCTCTATAAGCTTAAAAGAGCCTTGGTACTCTGGACTTGTTAAATCGAATTATAATCCACCAGATTGGATATTTGCTCCTGTTTGGACAACACTTTACATAATGATGACATTAGCTATTTGGTTTTTTTGGCATAGTAAAAAAAAAGATGTAAATACAATTTACATTTATTTTATACATATAGTTTTTAATGCAACTTGGAGTATTGTTTTTTTTGGACTACATCAAATATTCTTTGCATTAGTTGTTCTTGTGATTTTGATAACTTTGATAATAATTTTGATTATTAGATTTAAACGTGTCAATTTTGTAAGTTATTACTTAATGATTCCATATTTACTTTGGTGTTTCTATGCTTTATTTCTTAACTATAACTTAATGGTACTAAATTAAATGGATGATGTTGTAATAGTTGGTGGGGGAATAATTGGTGCAGCGACTGCTTATTTTCTATCTAAAGAGGGAAGAAAAGTTAAAGTAATTGAGAGAGACCCAACTTATAAATCAGCATCTTTCCCCCTTTCTCTTGGCGGTTTTAGAAGACAATTTTTTCAAACAGAAAATATTTTGTTAGGTAAATTTGCCAGAGAATTTATTTTTCAAATACCAGAATTACTCAAAACGGAAAAAAATCCTAATCCTACTGCAAGCATGGTACCTAATGGATATTTATTAATGTTTGGCCCTGAACATGCGGAAGAACAATATAAAGCTCTGGAAAATCATAAAGCGTGTTACGCAGGAACAAAAAACATCAAAGGTTCTGAGTTAGATAAATTTTTTCCATATATTAATAAAGAAGGAATAGAAACTGCTACATTTACTGATAATAAAAGTGAGGGATGGATTGATCCTTTTCTTTTTCATACTGCATTAAAAAGTAAAGCGATAGAGCAAGGTGCAGAATTCATAAAAGGTGAAGTGAAATCTTTATCAGAAATAAAAGCTAAAACGATAGTATCTGCGGCTGGATGTTGGACAAAAGAATTATTGGAAGATATTCCAGTAGAGCCTCAAAAGCATACAGTTTTTAGGATTAAGTGTCCAAAACATATTCCTGAGATGCCATTAACTGGTGATTTAACAACAGGTGTTTATTGGAGACCTGAAGGAAAAGAGTATTTAGCTGGTTCACCAAAATCAGTTTTTGATGCTACAGATCTGGAACCAGCCTGGGATGATTTTGAGGAACTAGTTTGGCCTGCTTTAGCTAAAAGAATTCCTGCATTTGAAGAATTGAAGTTAACTGGTGGTTGGGCAGGTTATTATGATTGTAATCGATTAGATAATAATGCAGTTGTAGGAAAACATCCTAAATTTGAAAACGTATACTTAGCAACCGGTTTTACTGGAAGAGGATTAATGCAAGCACCAGGAATTGGAAGAGCTTTGACAGAGCTAATTACAACAGGCTCTTATCAATCGATTGATATTTCAAATATGGCAGTAGAAAGAGTATTAGGTGCAAAAGCAAGACCAGAACCTTACGTGCTATAAAAAACTCTAAATGCAAAAAATTTTTAATTTTTTTCCTCTCACAGTCTATAAGTCGACGCTCTCACTTTCAGAAAATGAAAAAAATGAAATGATTGAAGAAGTTAGATTAATGGAAAAAAAAAGTAAAAATTTAGATTATAAATCAGCAACAAAAGCTTGGACAGGAGATACGCAAGGATTTGAATATTTGCACAATAATCCAAAATTTAAAAATTTATTTATTCAAATTAATAATTGTATTTTAGAATATTTAGAAAGTTTATCAGTGAACCATATAAAACTTGATCTTTATTTTCAGAGGTCGTGGGCAACAATTTCAAAACAAACTGAACACATTGATAATCATTCACATGATCAGTCGCATCTTTCTATTGCATTTTACTTAAAGAAACAAAAAGATGATGCTAAAATTATGTTTTTTGACAATTCTAAACATAATGAATTTATTCCTCAATTATTTGATTCAAGATCTTTGGCTAAAGAAAATATTTTTAAAAAACGAGATATATTAAATTCAAGTAAAGTTGTATTTGATACTAAAGAAGATGATTTGTTGATATTTCCTTCTAAAACAATTCATGGCACAGAACAAGGAAAGTCTAATTCTGAAAGAATATCAATTTCAGCAGATATAGTATTTTTAGCAAAAGACTCCTCAACACTTGAACATTTAGTTCCCCCAGTCGAAAATTGGAAAAAATTTTCTAGTTAATTAATAAAGTTAAGTACCACAAAAAGTTTTGTAATCTTTTAAATAGGTGTCCATTTTCAGATAATCTGAAATATTTTCTTGCAGGTCATATGGTGCTTTTAAAATTTTTAATAGTTTATTAAATGGCTCAAGATTACTATTGTTGGCTTTTTCTAATGCATTTTCAATTTTATGATTTCTGGGAATCACAAGAGGATTAACACTTCTCATTAATTTTGTATAATTTTCTTGAGTATTATTTTTTAGTTTTAATCTCTCTAGCCAATTTTTTTTCCATTTTTGAAAATTATCATCTTTATATAAGTCATCATCATAGTCTTTAAGATTCATTAAATGACAAAAAGTATTTGTATAGTCTACTTTGTTTTGATGCATCCAAGTGAGCAAATCAACAATCAAAAATTTATCTTTGTTATCTTCACCTAATAATCCAAGTTTTTTTCTCATCATCTTCAACCATTTTTCTTCATATTTTTTGCCGAAAGTTTCAATTAATTCTGTTGCACTTTTAACCGCCTTGTTCTCATCTTGATCAATAAATGGAATTAAACACTCAGCAAATCTTGAAAGATTCCATTTTGTAATAGCTGGTTGATTACAATAAGCATATCTTCCCATCTTATCAATTGAGCTAAAAACTGTTTTTGGGTCATAGGTATCCATGAATGCACATGGACCATAATCGATTGTTTCACCAGAAATTGTCATGTTATCAGTATTCATAACACCATGAATAAAACCAACACGCATCCAATTAACTACAAGATCAATTTGTTTATCTATAAGTACGTTCAAAAGGTCTAAAGCTTTATTTTTTGAATTTGTTAGTTTTGGATAATGTCTTTTAATCACATAATTAAGTAAAATTTCTAATTCATCTTTTTTATCACGTGCTGCAACATATTGAAAAGTTCCAACTCTAATATGACTTGATGCCACTCTAGTTAAGATAGCGCCTTGCAATGGAGTCTCACGCATTATTTCCTCACCTGTTTTAGCAACTGCTAAACTTCTCGTTGATGGAATATTTAGGTGATGCATCGCTTCACTAATTATATATTCCCTTAACATTGGACCCAGTGCAGCTCTGCCGTCACCATTTCTTGAAAATGCCGTTTTACCTGAACCTTTAAATTGAATATCGTATCTCTCATTATTTTTCGTTAAATGTTCTCCTATTAAAACTGCTCTTCCATCTCCTAACATTGTGAAATGTCCAAATTGGTGACCAGCATAAGCTTGAGCAATGGCATTACTCCCTTCTGGAAGAATATTACCAGTGAATAAAGCTGCTAATTCATTTTTATCGATTTTGGAAAAGTCCAAGTTTAATTCTTTAACTAAATCCTCATTCATTAAAACTAATTCAGGATTTTTTACGGCAATAGGTTCAATATGTTCTTTAAATGCATCAGACAATCTTGAATAAGAGTTATCGAAATTCCAATTCATATTATTCTTCATAAAGTTTATTGACTCCAGATTCTTTTTAATAATTCTTCTCTTCCACACGCTTTTTTGTATCTAAGATATCTTTCTAGTTTTATCTTATAGAAATCTTGATGGTATTCCTCTGCCTCATAAAATTTTTCAAAATTTCTAACATATGTTACAACTTTTTTTTTAAATTTATTTTGTAAATCTTTTATATCTTTTTCTATTAATTTTTTTTCTTCATCATTTTGATAAAATGCAACTGATCTATAACTATATCCTTTGTCACAAAATTGACCATAAGCATCAAATGGATCAATATTAACCCAAAAATTTTCTAACAATTCTTTAAATGAAATAACTTTTTTATCGTAGATTATTTCTACAACTTCGAAGTGACCAGTTTTTCCATATGTTACTTCTTTGTAAGTCGGGTTTTCAGTAATACCGCCCGAATATCCAGAAATAACCTCTTCAACCCCTTTTAATTTTTCAAACGACTCTTCAACACACCAAAAACACCCTCCAGCAAAATATGCCTTATCTTTTTGAGCAGAATGAGAAAGATTTGTATTGATTAAAAAAAAGAGAATTATTAAAAAATATTTCATAAAATATCATAAACAAATTCGTTATGATAAGTCCAGATTTTAAAGGTAGCTACTTTTCAGTAACTACCTTTAATAATTTTATTAAGAATTATTTTTTTTTGTATTTAGCTGCTTCTTCTGATCCGCCTGTAGCTGAACCTTTACTATACGAGTGAGCACCCATACCAGCTAATTGACCATCTTTGACAATTAAATATTGATTCCTGATTTCTTTACCTTCAAAGAAACACTCTAATATCTCTCTTACTCCATCAGCATATCTTGATTGTGCTGTTAAAGATGTTCCAGAAGTATGAGGTGTCATTCCTTGATTAGGCATGCTTCTCCATACGTGATCATTAGGTGCTGGTTGAGGGAACCATACATCTCCTGCATAACCACTTAATTGACCACTTTTTAAGGCTTTTGCAATTGCATCACGATTACAGATTTTTCCTCTTGCGGTGTTTACAATATAAGCACCTTTTTTCATTTTACCTATCATTGCATCATCAAATAGGTTCTCTGTTTCAGGATGAAGAGGGCAATTAATTGTCACTACATCACATACTTTTACCATTGATTCTACAGACTCATGAAAAGTAAGATTCAACTCTTTCTCAACTGAGTCAGGTAATTTATGTCTATCAAAATAGTGTAAATGAACGTCAAATGGCTTCATCTTTCTTAATGCATCTAGTCCGATACGTCCTGCTGCAACTGTTCCAATATGCATACCTTCAACGTCATATGATCTTTGAACGGCATCAGCAATGTTCCAGCCACCCTCATTAACAATCCTATGTTGATTGTGGTAATCTCTCACCATCGAAACAATCATCATAACAATGTGTTCAGCCACTGATCTAGAATTACAATATGTTACCTCTACAACATCGATTTTATTATCCATTGCAGCTTGTAAATCTACGTGGTCAGAACCAATTCCTGCTGTGATTGCCATCTTAAGATTTTTAGCTTTAGCAATTCTCTCTTTTGTTAAATAATATGGAAAGAAAGGTTGAGAAATAACAATATCAGCATCGACAATATGTTTATCAGCCTCACATCCATCTCCATCTTTACTATTAGTCACTACCAACTCATGACCATTACTTTCTAAAAATTTTCTTAATCCAAGCTCACCAGATACACAACCTAGTAATTGTCCAGGAGTATAATCTCTCCCCTTAGGTGAAGGTAAAGTCATTCCATCTGGATATTTATCTATCTTTGGTAGTTGTGAAAGTGCATATGATTTTGGCATTCCGCCTTTTGGATCATCATATAATATGCATAATATTTTCATTTATTCTCCTGTATATTTATATATTTATAAAGTACATCTAACATTATTTTGAGATCTCAAGCAAACAAATTATTTTTGGCTTGGATAAGACTTTTTTAAAATAAATTTGTTAATAATTATTGAAAAAATTATAATTATCACTGACCCTAATATTACAGGACTGAGCAGGTAATCGTAAGACACGCTACCAATTATTACAATTATTGGATTACCACCTGCTGGTGGATGAGTGACGTTTAATAAGATCATAAGTCCTACCCCAAATCCTACGGCTAACGGAATAGTTAAAAAGACCGGCAATGGGACAAAGTTTAAAAAAAGCAAACCTACAATTGTAGTAACTAAATGACCAAAAAAAACATTTTTCGGTTGGGCAAATGGACTCTCAGGATATCCATAAAGAAGGACCATTGATGATCCAAATGAGGCTAATAAAAATATTCCAAATTCAGTTCTGTAAGTTAAAAAAGTTAAAATCCCAATTGTAATTATTGAAAACAAACAAGCTAAAAGAGACTGTTTCGGATTACCCATATTTTAAATAGATACTATCTTTTTTAATGTTTTAAAAGGTAACAATATACAATCTTTTTTATTAATATTTTTACTTTTAATTAATTTTTTTAAAGAAATCCATTTTTTATCAGAAATTTTTACAGTATCATCAAAATAAAATTCAACTTCATCACATAAATTATTAATCTTTTCTTTTTGATTATTTATTGAAATCTTCGATAGCAAACTTGCTGATGCTTGGCAGTATACACAGGACTTTCCTTGATACCCGAAGTCTAAAATTTTTCTATTTTTTATAATAAGTTCAATTTGCATCTCATCTCCACACAAAGAGTTTTTCAATTTTGAAATGTGTGTTCGATTTTTAATATTTCTATTGTTATCGGTGTTGGCGGCAATGTTAAGTATCTCTAAATCCATTAAATTTAATTACATAATAAATAAAGTTCAATCAATCATCATTTAAAAATATTTTTAACACAACTTCAAATGGAAAAGTAAAATCTAATATTTGCAATATCGATTATGCTTTATCAAACCAGTCTAATTAAAATTTAAATCAGACTTTCTCATTTTTGTTGTAGTTATTAATTTTTATAATAATCTCCCAAAATGCTCGAATTAAAAAATCCTAAAATTGCAGTGCCAGTAGTATTATTTGCTGGAATTTTATGGTCTTTTGGACCTCTAGTAGTGAGATATATGGATAGTCCTAACCAGGTACCGTGGCAATATATATTTGGAAGGGGATTAACAATTTTTATTTTATTAAATCTTTATTTATATTTTGAAGAGGGATTAAAATTTTATAAAAATTATCTCAAAATGGGCTATTCAGGTATCATCGGTGGATCAGGGTTAGGAGTCGCGATGATAAGTTTTATTTATTCAATCACAAATACTTCAGCAGCTATAACATTACTTTGTCTAGCAGCTATGCCTTTCTTTACTGCGCTACTAGCCTTTTTATTTCTTAAAGAAAAAATTTCACTAAATGTTTGGATCTCTATATTTATCGCAACAATTGGAATTATAATTATGGCTTTTGGAAGCTCTGGATCCAATTCTGTAGTTGGATTTATTTTTGGAATGTTATCATCAATCGGATTTTCAGTTTTTTCTGTTACTTTAAGATGGAGAACTGAAACACCAAAGTTTACCACAGTAGCCTTTTCGGGTTTTTTTTGTTTTATTTTTGCATCAGTAGTGCTGCTTAGTACCAAGCAAGTATTTTTTTCAACGAGTTACAATGGGGCGTTATTTTCACTTCATGGAGTATTGGTTTGCACAGGATTAATTCTGTATTCTATTGGCTCTAAAGCTATTCCAGCAGCAGAATTGACCTTACTCTCTTTAACAGAAGTAATTGGGGGAATTTTTTGGGTATGGTTACCAATCTTAGGAATTAATGAGGTGCCTGATTCCTTTACTATCGTAGGAGGTTTTTTCCTTTTTATTTCTTTAATTTATTACAGTTTAGTAATGCGATGGAATAAAAGGTTTATAGCTTTAAATTAATCAATAATAATGAGTAAAGAAAAAATAATCGTTAATAGTTGGAACGAGTGGGATCCACTTAAACACGTAATTGTTGGAAAAGCAGATGGCAGCTGTATTCCAGCACCAGAACCAGCTTTGGATGCTAAAGTTCCAGAGGACTCAGAAATGAAAGGTTCTCACGGACCTCGTACAAAGGATACAATTGATAAAGCTAATGAGTTGTTAAATAATTTTGCTTCAATGCTTGAAAAAAGAGGGATTACAGTCGATCGACCGGTACCTTTAAATCATAATCAAAAAATTTCTACTCCTGATTGGGAAGTTGAAAGTATGTTTGGATGTATGCCTGCAAGAGATGTAATACTTACAGTTGGCAATGAAATGCTTGAAGCTACAATGAGTTATAGATGTAGATGGTTTGAATATTTGAATTATAGACCTCTTATTCAAAAATATTTTGAACAAGACAAAAATATGTGTCATGAAACTGCCCCAAAACCAAGATTAACGGATATTGATTACCGTAAAGATTATTTGTCGGACAAGATTGGAATTCAAAAGAGGCTTCAATGGACTGAGGAAAAATTTTTTGTAACAACAGAGGAAGAGCCACTATTTGATGCAGCAGATGTTTTAAGATTTGGCAAGGACTTAGTTGTACAACACGGTTTTACAACTAATTTAAAAGGTATTGATTGGCTCAAAAGACATTTTAAAAATCACAGAATTCATACAGTTAATTTTCCTGGAGATCCTTACCCAATTCATATTGATGCAACTTTTACACCGATTAAAGAAGGGCTAATTATAAATAATCCTCAAAGAAGACTTCCAAAGAAACAAAGAAAATTATTTGAGGATAATGGTTGGAAAATAATCGATAGTGCTCAACCTGCTCATAACGAACCACCCCCACTTTGTTATTCATCAGTATGGTTATCAATGAATGTGTTAGTTCTTAATCCAAAAACAGTTTGTGTTGAAAAAAGCGAAGTTTACCAAGCTGAACAACTTGATAAATTAGGAATGGAAGTTGTACCTGTTGAATTGAGAGATGCATATGCTTTTGGAGGTGGTGTTCATTGCTGCACAGCTGATGTTTATAGAGAAGGTGATTTAAAGGATTATTTTCCTAATCAGAAAAATTAATTTTCTTTTGTAACATCTATTTTAAATTTTTCTAATCCAGAAGAAAGGTTTTTATCAACAGAAGTCTCCTTTTTTTCAAAAGATTGAAGCTTTTCTAATTCTTTTTGTCTTAATCTTTCCTCTCTTAAATTTTCTCTATGTTCTTTTGCTTTTTGTTCTCTATCAAATTTTTCTTCCCATTCTTTTATTTTGATATACTCAAGTTCTTTCTGTTTTTCCTCCTCTTCCTTAATCATTTTTAGGGTTCTTTCTTTTCTTCTTTTTTCTTTAAGCTCAAGGGTTCTTTGCTCTTCTTCTCTAACTTTCAAATCGATATCTCTTCTATTTTGTGCTTCATCTCTTAGCTTTAATTCCTTTTCTTTAGCTCTTAATTCTTTACTAATTAATATTAATTCTTCGTCTTTTTTTACCAATCGCGATGCCTCTAGCTTTTGTGCGTCATCTTTAATTTTGATCTCTTTTTCTTTTAATCTCAATTCATCCTCAATAAGTTTTAATTTATTATTTTCTTTAGTAAGTTTTTCCTCCCAGATCTTTAGTTCTTTTCTCTCTTTTAGAATAAGATTTTTTTCTTTTAATTTCTCTAATTTAATAGCTTTAATTTTATTAAGTTCTTTATTTTTTTTATAATTAGAAATTGCGCTACTCAAAAAAGATTTTGGTGCAAGTTTAATAATTTTGCCAATTGCTGCTTTCTTTTTTGTTTTTTTTTGTTTAATTTTTTTTAATGTCATTTTTTTATACTCTTATAGAAGCAAATATTTGAGATACTTGCAATAATTCAGTTTTTACTTTTATTAAATAGTGCTTATTTTGGGTTTCAACCTGTAAGCGATTATCTTTGTTTAAAACTCCCAAAACTCATAATTTTTTTTGCAATAAACAGATCTAAACATTATTAAAGCTATGTGAAAAAATTTAAAAAATTAATAATTGCTTGTGACGGAGAGTCAGCAAGCGGAAAAAGTACTGCAGCAAAACTCATTTCTAAAAAATATAAATTACTACTGATAAATTCAGGACTTTTGTATAGATATGCTAGTAGAGAAATTATTAGTCATAATCCAACAAATAATATAAATTTTCTAAAAAAAAAATTTAGGACTATTTCATACAATAAAATAGATAAATTAGATTTACATTCTGAAAAAATTAGTAACCACGTTAGTTCTTTAGCTAAGAATAAGAATGTTAGAAAAATTATAAATATTTTTCAAAAAAAATTGATTAAAAAAAATAAAAAAATTTGCGTTGAGGGAAGAGATATTGCAAGTAAAATATTAGCTAAAAACCCTAAATATGATTTAGCTTTTTATTTTAAATGTGATGTTAAGATTGCAAGCTATAGAAGATGGTTGGATATAAAAAAGAAAGTTCCATTAAAAAACGTGAGAAATTCACTTAATAAAAGAACCGTGATGGATAAAAAAAGAAAAAATAGTCCATTAATTAGAGTAAAAGATGCAATCTTAATTAGAACAGATAAATTAAGTAAAAAACAAGTTTTACTCAAAATGTCAAAACATATAGATAAACTTGTCTAAGTTTCTTTAATTTTCTTCTTTTATTGGTTCCTCTATAGGTTCAGTGGTTGGATTTAGTTCAATACCAGCTGGCGTAATTGTCTGAGGCATAGCTACGAATTGAGAATCAGGATTTTCAATTGTTGGTCTAATTCTCATTCTATAAATTCCAAATATTCCAATCAAAAAATGAAAGAAAAATAAAAAAATAAAAAATCCATTAGAACCAACAATATCCATAAATATTGAGCATAAAAAAGGACCACTTATAGCACCTAAACCGAATACGAACTGAAGCCCTGCACCTGCAGCAACAAATTTATCTTTTGTAATATAGTCGTTTGTGTGAGCAAGAATTAGTGAAAACATGGGCAAACTACAAAAAGAAAAAAAAATAAAAAAGATATAAAACCAGGTTTTACTTGTAGCTAAACCGTCAGGTAAATACATTTGTCCAGAAACAAATATTGTAAAAACGGCAAATATTGCAGCACCAAAAGTAGATGCAATTATAACTTTTCTTCTGTCATAAAAATCTGATATTTTTCCAACAGGAAATTGAGCAATAGCTCCAGAAATTGCTAACAAAAAAGTAACAATCGAAATTTCAAAAATAGTAAAATTCATTGAAGTTGCATAAACTGCTAGCAAAGTAAATAATGCAGACTGAATGGTTCCATAAAAAAAAGAACTAACTATCCCAAATGGAGAGGATTTATAAAGCTCATTAAGAGACATGGCTGTTATTTTTTTAAAAGTTGGTGGTTTCTTTTTAGTAAGTAAAATAGGTATTAATGCTGCTGAAGTGATTACAGAAACCAATATAAAAGGTTGGAAATTTTTTGGAGTACTAAAATTTAACAAAAACATTCCAATACCGATTGAACCATAAAGGATGACCATATAAATTGATAAAACACTTCCTCTGTTTTTATTACTGGATCTATCATTAAGCCAACTTTCTGCGACTGTGTACATACAAACCATACTGACTCCAGTTAATAGCCTTAATATAAACCATATAAATGGATGAATTAAAATTGAGTGAATTAAAATTATTAATGATGCTAAAGATGCAAATGCTGCAAAAACTCTCACATGACCAACCTTTGAAATAACATTAGGAATTGTTGCTGCACCTATAAAATATCCAATAAAATAACCTGACATCAAAAAACCGGTTGCTGTCAAACTAAACTCTTCCTGAACCGCTCTTACTCCGAGTAATGATCCTTGAAAACCATAAGCCATCATTATAAAGCTCATACCTAAGAATAATGCCCAAGAATTCTTTAAAACTTTATACATAAGAGCTCGCTAATTATCCGCCGTTTACAAGTAAATCAAGTCTTAATTGTGACGGTCATTAAGAATTCCTTAATTTCAAAAATGAGTGAAAGGCAATGGTTGCCACTATTACAGCTCCACCAAGTATTGTTTCAAAGCTTGGCTGTTCTTTAATAATTAACCAAACCCAAATTGGACCTACAATCGTCTCTAGTAAGAAGAAAAGATTTACCTCGGCTGCTGGTATAAATCTTGGTGCAATTGTTACTAAAACAAATGGTATGGCAACACACAAAATACACATTAAGGGGACAATAATTAAGTCATTATCTTTAAGTGCAAAACTCTCTATAAAAAACAAAGCGAAAGTGGCCACAAAAAGTTTTCCTACCACTGCTGCTGGAACTAAATTTTTTGATTTAGCAGATCTAATTGTGATAGCACCAACAGCAAGACCAATCGCAGTAATGAATCCTAAAATATCACCATAAAAATTACCAAGTTTAAGAGAGTCAAAGAATATATATAAAATAGCAGCAAACGTAACAATTACTGAGATCCACGTTTTTTTATCGGAAGTTTCTTTTAGAAAAATTGTACTAAGTATTGCAGATAGCATTGGTGCAGTTGCTATCATTACTAGTGTATTTGCTACGTTAGTATTTTGTATTGAGACTACAAAAGTAATATTTGTAATACTGAAAGTAGCTATATAAATAATACCATGGTAACCACTATTCAGGAGTATTTTAAAAAAATTTAACTTGTAAATTATTAACATCACAAAAAAAACAGTCAAAAAGGGAATTATCCCTCTATAAAAAACAAGGCCCCAGGTATCTATATTTGAAATCCTAATAAATAAAGAATCTGGTGTGATAAACATTACAGCCACAAAAGCAAGTAATGATCCTTTTTGTTGATCCGTTAGATCTTTCACGCTTTTAAATCTTTCCAAAAAGTTTTGGCAAGATTAATTTTTGAAATGTCAAATAAAGTTTTTAATCCAGTAGGGGATGTGACATTAATATCTCCATTAAGTTTTTGATCAATAAAATCGATTCCTGCAAAATAAATTTTTTCTTTTTTTAAATCTTTTGCAATTATTCTAGATATTCTTTTTTCTGAGGTTGTTAACCGAGTATTTTTTGCTAGGGCGCCCTTACTCATATTACTAAGATACGAACCTTTTTTTGGGACTCTTGAAATTACCCCACATACCTTACCATTTATTAAAAAAACTCTTTTGTCTCCTTTACTTATTTTTGGCAAATATTTTTGACACATTATAAAACTATGTTTTCTAATAAATTTATTAATAAAGTTTAATTTAAATTTACTGAGTAGGTGAATATCATTACCACTAAAACTATGAATTGGTTTTAAAATTACATACTTATTCTTTTTAAAAAAGTTTTTAATTTCGTAAATATTTTGACTAAAAATTGTATTTGGCATAAATTTTTGATATTTAACAGAATAAAGTTTTTCAGAAACATTTCTTATAGATGTGGGATCATTGATAATTTTTACTTTTTTCTTAATTTTTTCAAGCATATAAGTCGTAGAGATATACTCCAAATTAAATGGAGGATCTTGTCTAATTAAAATATACCTACATTTTACAAGATCCAATTTTTGTTTTTTTAAGATCTTATAAAATTTTTTATTGTTATAATTAAACTTTACAAAGAAACCTTTTGCGATAACTTTTGAATTTATAATTGATAGATCTTTTGGATCATAAAAAAAAATTCGGTATTTCTTCTTTTGCACTTCATTTGCTAAAAATACACTCGTATCTGTTTTTGGATTAAGTATAGTGGGGTGGTTTCCTTGTATAGCAACAATTTTATTTATCATATAAAACACTTAAATCTTCGTTTTTAGAAAATTTACTAATCATATGATCTGCATTTGTCGTTTTATTATCAACCATTTTCTGTAAGTGATTTAAAAATAAAGTTTCATTTTTGGCACTTTTATTTAGTATATCTCTACTATCCAATCCTTCTCTGGAGGTTTTTAATAAAATTGATGACCAGTAAAGAAGATCTTTACCCATTAACTGTGTGTTAAAGCCTTTTTTAGGAGCATCTAAGTAAGCATTTATAATTTTATTTTTATCCCATGAAGAGATTATGTCATAAACATTATCTAAATTTCCATATAACATTCCGATAAAAAATGCAGGTCCTGCACAAAGACAATCCCAACCACAAGTATCCATAGATCTTAACTCAATGTATTTTTTTAATCTATTTTCAGTAAATATGGTGCTTAAATGCATAGAAAGATCACTTTCATTTGGAAGTCGATTAGAAATTTCACTTATTCTACCTTCCATAAAGTCTTTGAAAATATATTTCTTACCAGAGATATAATTTTGTTTCTCTTGAAGAAATAAAATTGGAAAATTAATCACAAAATCAGCGTATTTTTCAAAATTTAAGTTTTCAAAAAATAATTTTGGGAGTCCTCCACGTGAAGTATTTTGCCATACTTTTGATCTATAAGATAAATAATTACTCTTCTTTTTTTCAACTATTGAGGAATTAGCAAACAAAGCGATTGAGATTGGAACAATTGAATTTGCGATCTTAAATTTCTTAAAAAAGTCTTCCTCAGACGAATAATCAATATTTAATTGAGTGCCACAAGTTCTATACATCATATCTAGACTTAATCTACCACCTAATGGCATGTCCTTAGTCATTAGTTTATATCTTTCTTTAGGATTATTGGGAATTTCATCAAGTTTTGATATTGGGTCAAAACCAGTACTTACAATATTTATACCAAGCTTTTTTGCAACTTGTCTTAGTTCAAAAAGGTAATCATGAGACTCTGCACACGCTTCATGAATATTATTGAGTTTTTCTCCAGATAATTCAATTTGATTTCCTGGCTCAAGAGTAATATTTTTACCTTCTTTACTTAAACCAATAATATTTCCTCTCTCTTTATTCGGTCTCCAGCCAAATTCATTTAAAGCAGAAAACATTTCCCTCACTTTTGGATAGTCAATTCTTCTATTGTTTTTACTGTTGAATAAAAATTTCTCATGCTCAATTCCAATTTTAAAATTTTTTTCATCTTTAATTCCAGATTTGAAGTATTCAATTATATTTTCTTTAGAAATAATCATATTAAAGATATTAGTTTATAAAATTTTATACTGAAGAGTAAGGTTTTCTTGAAAAAATTTTTTTTACTAAGGGTTTAAAGAAATCTAATGGTAATGATTTATAATTTGGATCAAATGAGTTTTGATCATATTTTTCACAAAAATCTATGGTATCTTGGTAATATTCATGATTTTTATATTCATCTCTTTTATTCTTGTTTCCTCCTAAATGATGAGCAAAGTAGTACATTTGAAATTCTCCATGTTTCTCAATAATCCAATGAGTTTTTTTTGAAACATATGGCTTAAGTACTGCAGCAGCATATTCTGAATGGTTCATTGGAGCTAACTCATCGCCAATATCATGCAGCAAAGCAGCAACAATCATTTCATCACTTTCGCCATTTCTATATGCTCTGGATGCACTTTGAAGTGAATGTTCTAATCTTGTGACTTGGTAACCTTCTAAAGTTTCAGTGAGTCTAGACATAAATTCTAATATTCTATCTGCAGTTTTACTAGCAAAATTTTTTTCGTGATTATCAAGCAAAAGATAATCCTCTCTTGTTCCATTTTTCATTTCTGTAAAACTTACTTTTTTCATAAATCAATTATTAGAGGCGGTGCTTAATAAAGATAGTTGAGTTATCTTGCTATCACCTAATTCGTCTATTGGTTTAACAGGATAATCTCCTGTGAAATAATGATCAGTTAATTGTGGATAATCCTCATTTCTTTTATCAAATCCAACAGCTTTATACATGCCTTGAATGGATAAAAATTTCAATGATTTAGCCCCGATGTATTCACAGATTTCATCATTATTTTTATTTGCAGCTAAGAGTTCTTTTTTTGTTGGTGTATCTACTCCATAAAAATCTGGGAATCTAATTTCTGGACATGCAATTCTTACATGAACTTCTTTTGCTCCAGCATCATAAAGCATTTTTACAATTTTATGAGAAGTAGTACCTCTCACTAAAGAGTCATCAATAAGAATAATTTTTTTATTTTCAATTGTGGTTTGATTTGCATTGAGTTTTAGCTTAACCCCCAAACTTCTTATTTTTTGACTTGGCTCAATAAAAGTTCTCCCAACATAATGATTTCTAATTAATCCATGTTCGTAATTTTTATTCAAGTGTTGCGCAAAACCTAAAGCTGCAGCATTTCCAGAGTCAGGAACTGGTACAATAATATCAGCATCAATATCATTTTCTTTGGCTAACTCTTTACCCAAGCTTTTACGATGTTCATATGCGGTTTTTCCACTAAGAATACTGTCTGGCCTTGCAAAGTAAATATATTCAAACACACACGGTCTAATTTTTTTTACTGGAAAAGGTTTGATACTTGTTAGTTTGTCATTTTCAATTAGAACAATTTCTCCATTATCAACTTCTCTAACAAATTTTGCACCTATGATATCTAAAGCACATGTTTCAGATGCAAGAACATAACTATTTTTCAATTTACCTATTACCAAAGGTCTTATTCCGTAAGGATCTCTTACTCCTACAAGTAAATTTTGGGTTAACATTACCAGAGCATAACCACCTTGAATCTGAAATATCGCATCTATTATTTTATCAATAGTTTTTAATCTTTTTGATTTTGCAATTAGTTGGACTATAGTTTCTGTATCAGAAGTTGTATAAAAAATTGCTCCCTCTTCAACAAGTTTGTTTCTTAAATAAATTGAGTTTGTTAAGTTTCCATTGTGGGCAACCCCAATTCCACCTGCATTAGTGTCTGCAAAGAAAGGCTGAATGTTTCTTAACGTGTTGTTTCCAGTAGTACTATATCGATTATGACCAATTGCAAAATTTCCTTTAAGATTATCTAAAACTTTTTCTTTATTAAAGTTATCACCGACTAATCCAAACCTTTTTTCAGAATAATATCTTTTTCCATCAAATGTTACTATTCCACAACCCTCTTGTCCTCGATGTTGGAGTGAATGCAATCCAAGAGCTGCTAGGGCTGATGCATCTTTTACATTACTAATTCCAAATACACCACATTCCTCATTAAACTTTGGGTTATAAATCTTCAATTTTTTCTTTTGAATCTTGATACGTTTTTTCATTTGGAAAAACTTCTAATAAGTAATTACTACCTTTTTCAAGATATGGAAAGGTGTATGATTTGTCTAAATTTACTGGCCATTTTTCATAATTATAAACCATATGCACTGCTGAAAATATACATATGGAGATGATATAGGCTCGAATAAATCCAAAAAAGAATCCGAAAACAGTATCTAAACTTCCTAGGCCAGTATATTTGATTGCTCTACTTATTCCTTTATTAATTAACAATATTAAAAAAATAACTAAAATGAAAATTGTTATTCCAAGTCCAACATCAAGCACATATTCGTTATCGATTATATTTTTGACATATGGTTTTAATCTTGGAAATATTATTAATGTTATAATATATGCTAATAACCATTTTGACATTGAAAGGATACTTAAAACAAATCCTTTACTGTAACATTTGATTAATGAAAGAATAGTTATCAAAGTATAAATCAAGTCAATCGATGAAATTGAATTTAAAATTTCTCTGATAAATTCTAGAGTTATTTCAAACATGTAATCTTATTTTCCAAATGGCTTGAGGAGTAATATTAAAGATGGAAGTAAAGTTAAAACAGAAATCATTGCAAATAACATTGCCAATCCTGTGAAAATTCCAAAATAGATCGTAGGTATGAATTTAGATAAAACCAATATAGAAAATCCAAACACTATTGTTATAGAAGTATTTAAGATTGCAATTCCTACTGTTGAATGACAAATTTTCAAAGTTTTCTTGTAGTCATTAATTTTATTGAATTCTTCTTTAAATCTATAAATATAGTGTATACTGTTATCGACAGCTATACCTATTGTAATAGCTGCAATTGTAATAGTCATCATATCCAAAGGTATTTCTAGTATGCCAATTATTCCTAAAATAAAAAATGCCGCAATAAAATTTGGAACAACTCCAATCAAAGATAATTTAATATTCTTAAATAGGACAATAAACATTGCAAAAATCCCTATCATTACCAGTCCCAAAGTAAGAATCTGAGATTTAAACAAACTTTGTAATAAATTATTAAACAAGATCATCACTCCAGCTAATTTATATCGATCTTCAGTTAATCCAAATTCATTTTTTAGGTCATTATTTATTTTTTTGATAAGCTCATTTCTTTTAAGATCTTTCTTAGAGTCGATTATTCTTAAACTTATTCGAGCCTCATTATCTATGATAGAAATATAGGGATCAACTATCTCAGTTTTTATATTTTCAGGAATTTTAGTGTATAAAACACCCATCTCTAGAGTTCCTAAGGGTTTGTTATTATTTAATTGAGTTGCAACATCAACTATTGATGAAAACGACAAGACTTTTCCTATCTCAGGAAGACTATCAAGATAATTATGAATTTTGGAAATTGTATCTATTTTGTCTTTTGTAAACCAATATTTCTCATCATTTTTTTCTTCTTCACCCCAATCTTCAAATTCGTCATCACTCTCTAATTTCTCTACTTTTTTGTTGGGAAATTTCAAAATTACCTCTAGGGGTGTTGTTCCACCTAATTTTTCATCAATTAATTTCATGCCTTTGTAAATTTCTGTTTTTTTACTAAAATAATTAATAAAACTATTTTCAACTTCAAGTTTGCTTATACCAATTGTGCTTAAAACAATTACTATCCCAGTTACTAAAAAAATTTGATTTTTAAAATTAATGGAAATCTTTCCCAAAGTAGAAGTTATTTTTGAGTCAACGTCATCTTTTATTAGAGTATTATTATTTTTTACAAAACTTAACAAAGTAGGCAACAAGGTAAAAGTAATAATAAATGATGTTATTAATCCAAAAGTCATCATCAAACCAAAATCTATTACTGGTTTAATTTCACTAAAGATCAGAGATAGAAAAGCAATAATAGTTGTTAAAGCGGTATAGAGAATGGGCCAGAACATTTTATTTGTAGTTAAAGAGATTATTTCGTGATTATTTTTAATAGGATAAAGTTTTCTTAGTTGTATAAATCTTGTACTCATGTGAATATTCATCGCCATCGTTAAAATTAACATTAACGCAATAAAATTTGAGGAAATTACAGTAACTTTCCAACCGATGAGGCCAAGAAAACCCATCATAATTATTACTGAGAAAAAACAACTACTTATTGGAACCGCAACCCAAATCAAATTTCTAAAAACAAACCACAGGGTAGCAATAATAAAAATAAGCACACCCAAACCAAAAACAATGATATCACTTTTGATAAAAGTCATCATATCATCAGCGATCATTGGTATACCGCCTAAATAAATCTTTCCTAAGTCATCATAGCTTTTAATTACCTCCCTAATTTCTAAAATATTACTGTGATTCTTCTTTTTGATTTGATCTTTAAACAGTTGTATTTCTTTATCAGATTTGTTTTCAAAATCTTTTAATTTTTCGTTTTCTTTAATATTAACAATTATTCCACTTGTCTTTCCATCCTCACTAATAACAAAGTTTCTGAAAACAGGACTTGCTAAAATTTCTCTAAAACCTCTTTCTTTATCCACACCTTCATCTTTAAGAGTTTTAAAATTCATTAGTCTTTCTTGGAGGGGTGCATCAGAATTGTCTAATAGAGGTATATCTAAAATAGTAACAACACTATGCACCCAATCTAAGCTTTGAAGTCTGTATTTTAAACTAAGGAGATTATTTATTGCACTTTCGGTTACCATACCATCATTAGGTGTATGAGTTAAAACCAAAAAATCCTTTGAACCATATCTTTTTGTTACCTCTTTTAAGTACTTAAGATCAGGATCACCTTCAATCAATAGTGTTTCAGATGAAGCATCAAGCCTAAAATCTTTTGAGTGGTATCCAAAACCAATTAAGGCAATTAACAAGATGATTAAAATAGATCTTGGATTTTTTAAGATTGTATTATGGTATAAATGATTAATCATTTAACCTGTTATATTGTAAATTAATTATTTTGAGTATCCTTAAATTTTGTAAATCTTTCCTCAAACTCGAGGGTCACTTTACCAATTGGACCATGTCGCTGTTTACCTATTATAATTTCAGCTAAATGAGCAACCTCATTCATTTTTGCTTGCCATTCTGCATGCTCAACCGTTGCTTCTCTGGGCTCTTTCCTTTGAAGATAGTATCCTTCTCTATAAACAAACATAACAACATCAGCATCTTGTTCTATGGAGCCAGATTCTCTTAAGTCAGCGAGTTGTGGTTTATGGTCATCTCTTTGCTCGACTTGTCTTGAGAGTTGTGACAATGCAAGGACTGGAACACCCAATTCTTTAGCTATGGCTTTTAATCCTTGAGTTATTTGAGAAATTTCCTGAACTCTTCCATCTTTATTATTTAGAGATCCTTTCATTAATTGAATATAGTCAACAACAATTAAATCTAAACCATGTAGCCTTTTAATTCTTCTTGCTCTATTACTCATCGCCGCAATGCTTATGGCTGGGGTTTCGTCTATAAATAATGGAAGTTCAGAAATATTCTTTGAAGTCTCTAAAAACTGATCAAATTGCTCATCTGAAATTCTTCCCCGTCTAATATCATTCGAGCCTATCCTTGCTTGTTCAGAAATAATTCTTGTTGAAAGTTGTTCTGATGACATCTCTAATGAAAAAAAGGCTACGGAAGATTTTAACCCATTATGTTGAATATTTTGTGCAGCATTAAATGCGATGTTTGTTGCGAGAGATGTTTTACCCATTGACGGTCTACCAGCAATAATTATCAAGTCGGATTGGTGAAGTCCTCCTAATTTGTCATCTATGGCTCTAAGTCCAGTCGGAACGCCAACTATACCACCTTCGTTTTTATAAGCTGCAGAAGCCATTTCGATAGTTTGTTTCATGGCATCATCGAATTTTATTAATGACGAACTAAAAGCACCTTTTTCAGCTAAATCGTAAAGAAGTTTTTCGGAATTTTCAATAATATTTTGACCAGTATTGTTAAGATCATTTTCCTTTGCTTCATCAATTATTTGATCTGAAATTTTAATCAACTCTCTTCTTACAAACATATCATAAATTATTTTTGAATATTCAATTGCCTGTCTAGCTGATGTAGAAAATTTTGTGATTTTTACCAAGTATTCTGGAATATTAATTTCATCTTTTTCGTTTTCAAAATAGTTTTTAAGGGTTATTGGATTTGCTAGCAAACCCTTATAAATCATACTTTCAATGGCATTAAAAATTTTTTGATGCATTGGATCATAAAAATTTATATTCGAAATGATAGTATTTATTTCATCAAAGATTTCATTAGTAACTAAAATTGAGCCTATTACTGATTGTTCAGCCTCTATATTATTTGGTAATTCATCAAATTTTTCTTTAACAATACTCAGGTTATTTTCCATAATTTAATATTATAGAAAATTGTAAAGATTTAAATTTAAATTAAAGCTGTGGATGAAATTGTATAATTATTGAATAGTTTCTGCGGATGTTACATTGATCGTAATTTCAGCATCAACTTCAGAGTGCAGAGAAATTTTTACTTTAAATTTACCTAAAGACTTTATTTCTTTAACGGGTTGTATCATTGATGGTTTAATTTCTATTTTACCTTCTTTAAAAATTAATTTTGATATTTCAGTTGGTTTAACAGATCCATATAATTCATTATTTTCAGTACTTAATTTTTTAACATTATATTCTTTTTTATCAACTTTTTCAGAAATTTTTTTAGCTTCTTGTTTTTTTTCGCTATCTTTTTTTGAAAGCTCAGATTTAATTTTTTCTACCTGTTTGATATTTTCTTTTGATGCATAAAAAGCTTTTCTATTTGCAATTAAGAAATTTCTAGCAAAACCTCTTTTAACATCTATTACTTCTCCAATAGTGCCGATTCTTTTTAAATTTTCAAGCAGTATTACTTTCATTATATTAAAGCTAAATTTCTCGCTCTTTTAATTGATATTGATAACTCCCTCTGTTTTTTTTGTGAAACATTTGTTATTCTAGATGGGAGGATTTTACCGTTTTCTGAAATATATTTTTTTAAGAGTTTAATATTTTTATAATCTACCTTTGGAGCTCCTTTGACAGATAGTGGACAGGTTTTTTTAAATTTATATTTGTTTGGTTGAAAAATACTTAATTTTGCAAAGTTGCTTTGTTTATTTCTTTTATTTCCACTTTGTTTTTTTGGCATATTCAGTTTTTTAATTTTTTATCTAATTTTTCCTGGTCCTCATTTTTTGAAAAATAGTTTGTCTCAAGATCAAATTTTTTAACTTTTACAGTTAAATGTCTTAATAGTTTTTTGTCTAAAGTTTCATTTTTTTCAAGTTGTTCAATAACGTTTCCATTACCTTTTATCTTGAAATGAATATAACTACCTTTTCTATTTTTTTTGATCAAATAAGCTAAATTTAACAAACCCCAATTCTCAGTTTTAATTATTTCACCCTCATTTTTTTCCACAATTTTCGAATACTTTTCAGTTAACTGTTTTATCTCTGATGGAGAGGTATCTTGTCTCGCTATGATTGTATGTTCATATAAGTTCATATTATTTCTTTAATAAAAAGTGAGGATATACTATTATAAACTCTCAATTACAATAGCAAAAAAAAAAAAATTAATTTATTTTTTAGATGTTTTCAGTAATTTTTCCAGGTCAAGGGTCACAAATAGTTGGAATGGGAAAAGAGTTTTTTGATAGATACGAAATTGTTAAAAAATTATTTAAAGAAGCTAATGATGTTTTGGGATTTAATATCTCAAAGATTATATTAGAAGGACCAAAGGAAGATTTGGATCTTACTGCAAATACCCAACCTGCAATTTTTCTAATTAGCTACTCTATATTTCAAGTTGTTAAAAATGAATTTAATATAAATTTAAACAATGGAAAATATTTTGCTGGCCATTCTTTAGGTGAATATTCTGCTTTATCATGTGCTGAATATCTCGATTTTGATCAAACAATCAAATTATTAAGATCAAGAGGCAAAGCTATGCAGAACGCTGTTCCAAAAGGAGAAGGAGGGATGCTAGCTGTTTTAGGTACAAAAATTGAAAAAATTGAAAAAATCTTAAAAGATAATAAAGAGAAATTTGATGTACAAATCGCAAATGACAACTCTGATGGACAAACTGTGTTAAGTGGCAGAAACAAAGATTTAGAATTGATAAGTATATTTTTAAAAAACGAGAAAATAAAAAATATCAAACTTCCAGTAAGTGCACCTTTTCATTGTAATTTAATGTCTAAAGCAACTGAAGAAATGAAAAAAGAATTTGAAAAGATAAATTTTAAAGAGTCAAATAATACATTAATCTCAAATGTAACTGCTAAAAAGGTCTCAAATATCACAGATTTAAAAAGCTTACTAATTAATCAAATAGAGAAACGAGTAAGATGGAGAGAAACTATAATTAATATGATTACATATGGAGTAGATCAATTTATTGAAATTGGTCCAGGAAAAGTTTTATCTGGATTAGTAAAAAGAATAGATAAAGATGTAAAAATCACTTCAATTAATAATCAATCAGATGTAGAAAGTTTAAAATTATGAATGATTTGAAAAATAAAAATATTATTTTAACAGGTGCCACAGGTGGTATAGGCAATTCTATTATCAAAAAACTTAATGAACTTGAGGTTAATATTTTGGCAACAGGTACAAAAATTGAAAAATTAGAAAAATTAAAAAATGATTTTAACAATGTTAAAATTTTAAAGTTTGATATCTCTCAAAGTGATAAGATTGAAACTTTTATTGAAAACGCAACCAATGAGTTTGAAGGCAGACTTGATTGTATAATAAATAATGCAGGAATTACCAATGACAATTTAGCTATAAGAATGAATTTAGACGAATGGAAAAAAGTGATAGATGTTAATTTAACCTCAACATTTTTAATGAGTAAGTTTGCCATTAAAAAGATGTTGAAAAACAAAAAAGGAAAAATTATTAATATTACTTCTGTTGTAGGTCACACAGGAAATTTAGGACAAGCAAATTACACTGCATCTAAAGCAGGAATTGTTGCAATGTCTAAGAGTTTAGCAATTGAGTATGCAAAAAAAAATATTAATATTAATTGTATATCTCCTGGATTTATTAAAACGCATATGACAGATAAGATTGATGAAAAGTATAAAGACAGTATTATTTCTAGGATACCTTCTGCGAGATTAGGTGAGCCTGATGATGTAGCTAATGCTGTTATTTTTTTGGCATCTAATCAATCAGATTACATAAATGGAGAAACATTACATGTAAATGGAGGCATGTATATGGCTTGACAATCTAAGTAATTAAACTAATAACGATTTATAACAAATAAAGGATCAATATGTCAGAAGATGTTTCAGGTAAGGTAAAAAAGATAGTTGCGGATCACTTAGGAATTGATGAAGCGAAAGTCACTGAGGAGTCTAGTTTTATAGATGATTTAGGAGCAGATAGTCTAGACACTGTAGAGTTAGTGATGGCTTTTGAGGAGGAATTTGGCTCAGAAATTTCTGACAGTGAAGCAGAAAAAATCTTGACTGTAGGTGATGCAGTCAAATTTATTGAAGGCAAAGCTAACTAAAAATTAAGATGCCTTCAGCCAATGATGGTATAATGGTTATACTATCTTCTCCTTCAGGAGCAGGTAAAACAACTCTGGTTAATCTGTTATCAAGAAATGAAGATTTTGAAATCTCAATCTCGCATACAACAAGGATGCCTAGGCCTGGCGAAGTGCCAAATAAAGATTACTTTTTTGTGAGTGATAAAGAATTTAAAAGATTAATAAACAATCAAGAATTTTTAGAGTATGCAAAAGTATTTAAAAATTACTACGGAACAACTAGAACACCGATTATCAATTCCTTAAACAAAGGGAGAAATATTCTATTTGATATCGATTGGCAAGGGGCTGATCAAATAAAGAATAAAAAATTAGATTATAAATTGATTACTTTCTTTATTCTTCCTCCTAGTAAAGAAATTTTACTAGAAAGACTGTCAAATAGGCATGCAAAAGAACAACTTATCGTAAAAGAGAGAATGGAACAATTTGAAAGAGATGTGCTTCATTGGATTAATTATGATTATGTTGTTATTAATGATGATCTCAATAATTGTTATTTGAAAATCAAAAATTTAATTAACGCTGAAATTAACAATGGTTCAAAGGATTATGACCCCGAATATATAAGAAATCATGTTGAAAAATTAACCTCTTAAAGATTCGTATTTTTTAGTCAAATTAAAGTAAGTATCAAAATCTAAATTTTGTGGCCTCATTTTAAGATCAAGTCCCATCTCCAAAGCTAAATTTTTATTACATTTAAATAATTCTTGAAAAGGTTTCTTTATCATTTTTCTCCTATGCATAAAAAAAGTTCTTGTAATTTTTTCTAAATTTTTAGGGTCAATAAATTTCACAAAATCAATTTTTGGCTCAAAGAGTAAAAGAGTACTTTCAATTTTTGGCTTCGGAAGAAAACATGAGGAAGAGATGTCACAAATTTTTTTAATTTTTAATCTCCAATTTGCTAAAATTGTTAATCTACCATAGTTTTTTGTATTATATTCAGATACAATTCTGTCCGCAACTTCTTTCTGAAACATTAAAATAAGATAATTAAACCAAATTTTTTTTTTATTCATATTCATTATCCACTTAATTAAAATTTCTGTAGAGATATTATACGGTAAATTTCCATAAACATTTAATATTTTATCACTAAGACAATTTTCATCTACTTTTAGAACATCTTCATTAATAATTTTAATATTTGAATGAAATTTTTCTTTAAGTAATTTTACTAAAACATCGTCCTTTTCAATAGCTAAAAATTTATTAGGTTTTTTTTTTAAAATTTCTTTTGTTAAGTTGCCAGTCCCAGGACCAATTTCTAAAATATTTTTGTTTTTGACTTCGACAATATTTACTATTTTATGAATTATATTCTGATCAATCAAAAAATTCTGTCCAAGGCTTTTTTTTGCTTTTATCATCTTTTATCTAGAAAATTTAATGCTTTAATTAAACTGAGTGGATTTGATTTATTTTTTCCAATCATCTTTTCATTTGGGCCATGATCGGGAGTAACTCTTAAAAAAGGCAGACCAAGAGTTATGTTAATTGCATCGTATTCATAGAGAGTTTTAATAGGACCTAATACTTGATCGTGATACATACCTATTATCACATTAAATTTTTTTCTGTTATTACTTAAAAAAATAGTGTCAGCTGGAAAAGGACCTTCAACATTAATTTTTTTTTTTAATGATTTAATAGCTGGAAGAATGATTTTATCATCCTCATTAAAATTAAGTATACTTTCACAGTGCGGATTTAGTCCAGTGACTGCAATTTTAGCCTTAATTCCCAAAAAATTTTTGTAGAAATCATTAATAATAATGATCTTTTCTCTAATTAATTTTCGATTTATCTTCTTTGAAATTTTACTTAAAGGTAAGTGGGTTGTTATAGGACAAACAGATAATTTTTGATTGTATATTAGCATAGCAAATTTTTTTTCGTTAAATGAATGAGCTATATATTCAGTGACACCAAGGTATTTCTTTTTTAAGGTTTTAAGTTTATTTATTGGCCCATTAATAAATTTATTTGTTAAACCTTTTTTTAATAATAAAAAGGCGCAGTCAAAACATTTTTTTATATAAATTTTAGGATTGTCATTTGAAATATTTATTAAATAAATTTTTTTATTTCTAATTTTTTTTTTATCTATTATGTTTTGATCAAAATTTTCTACTTTCTTTCGAAAATTAAATTTTTTAATCTCTTTATATAGAATTTTTTTATTGCAAATTATAATTAACGGACTTTTAATCTTATTTAATTTTAATGATTTAAAAAGAATTTCAAAAAAAATACTTTTTGGCTCTCCCGGGACAATTAAAATAGGTTTAGAATTCACTTATTTTTGTATTTAGTTTTATTTTATTATAAAAAATATTTGAAAATTTTTCTAATTGTTTTGAGGTTTCAACAAATATCATTTTATCTAATTCAGCTTTTTTATTTATTTTATTTGGTATTTTTCTTGTGTCGTTTATTTTTAAAAGTAAAATATTATTACCCAATTTAATTGGAGAAGAATATTCGTTTATCTTTAAATTTTCTAATTCATTATTTATTTGGATTGATAAATTTTTTTCTGCAACCCAACCAATTTTTCCACCCACGTTTGAACTATCAGAAATGCTGAATAAATTTGCAGTATTTTCAAAACCATTATTTTTAATGCTGTCCTCTATTTTTTTCAAATCATCTTGATAAGTTATATTATTTTTTATTGTGAAAACGATTTCAGACAAATTATATTCAAATATAAAATTATTTTTATTAGAATTATTAATTTTTAAAATAAGTTTCTCCTTATCAATATTTACACTATTTTGATATTTGCTATAAATCATATTTTTCCACTCATTTTCAATTTCAATTTTTTTTTTTAAATCTTTTATGGAAATTTCATAGTTTTGAAGATATTTTTTAAATTCATTTTCATTTTGAAAATCTAAATTTCGAATAAGATTATCTAAAACATTTTCAATTTGGGGGTTTTCTAATTTTAATTCTTTATATTTTAATACTTCGATTTTCCTAATAATTTCTTTTGTAAGTGATTTTTTTGCAATTTTAGTTAATTGGATTTCGTCTATTTTTCTTAATTTTGGATTTAAAGCTAATAGATAATTTTTTTCTTGTTCAATATCGTACGTAGTAACTATTTCGTTATTAATTTTCAAAACAATTTTTAAATCAATGTTTGAAAAACTCGAATTTATAAACGAGAAATATATGGTCAATAAAAAAAAAATCTTCTTTAATGAGATCATTTTAAATTGGGACTATTCATACCACCGAATGGTATGATTGATAATTTAAGAAATAAATTTTCAGAGGGTTTCAAATCTTGATCATTATAATATTCTTTATTGTATTCTACTGCAGCTGTTAAGCAATCAATTTTATATTGATAAATTAGATTATAAAATTCTGTAAAACTTTTTTCTTTATTTTCTCTAGTTTCAAAAATCAAACTATTCTGTTCATTAAAATCAAAACGAGTTTCATTTTTTAGATATGAAGTTTTTAAACTACTATTATTTTCATTTAAATATTCAAACTTTGTTGTCAAATTTTTTAAATAAAATTCAAATCCGTAAAGTTCATAATTTTTATCACTTAAGTTATTTTTAAGAGAGAAGTCATAACCAAACTTAAAGTTTTTATTTGGTTTGTAATTGAATATTCCAACAAAATCAGAAATCTTATCTCCTAGATTAGAATTTGACGGTAAATCCTCGTTGTCATCAAACCTTAAATTATTAGCCAACCCAAATTTCATTTTTTCTTCTGAATTAGATTTTTTCTTTACTGCATATTCATAACCATAAGTAAGGGAAACTCCACCTTCATTACTCTCATCTATTCCTAATCGATTTAAACCATAGACGTTATTATAATTAATTTTTCGATCAGTTTTTCGAATATCTTTTGTATGAGGAGTACTTAATTTTAAAGACAATTTTGGTGTTAAAGTTTTACTCAACTCGT
Source organism: uncultured Pelagibacteraceae bacterium (assembly GCA_902543375.1). Taxonomy (GTDB): domain Bacteria; phylum Pseudomonadota; class Alphaproteobacteria; order Pelagibacterales; family Pelagibacteraceae; genus Pelagibacter. The sequence goes on along the minus strand of CACBYE010000001.1, from coordinate 146,865 downwards.
TAGTTTCTTTAGTTAGAGGAAATAAATAGTTTGCCTGGAATGTAGGCAATAAACTTAGAGAGCCTTTATTTTTAAATTTGTTTGAATTAGATGCACTAGAATTTACATTTTTAATTAAAAGTTTATTTTCATTAATTACGCCATTATTAAGAAATTTAGGCGTAGAATTGAATTCAAAGTTATTTATTAAAACTTTTTCTGTAATATTTGTGTTATAATTTTTATAGTACCCCTTAGAACTAAACATTTTATTTTCATTTAAAACTTTTGAAAAACTAAAGTTTGGCACATATTCATACTTATCACTATCTAGCTTACTCAAATCTTCATAGATATCCAAGTTACTACTAAATGATACATCTTCATCATATAAATTTAGCTCAAATGAATTTGTAAGGTTGGATGTATTATCAATTATAGGACTTTCTATTTTGTATGCCTTTAAGTATGTTTCATCTGAAACTTGCTCTAATTTTATATTCAACTCAATTTCGTCAAAGTTTTCATTCTCATAATCTTTATTAAAATTATAGAAAAAGTGGTTTTTTGAATTTTCTCCACTTGAAATGTAATGACTAAAATCAATTTCATGATTCGAGTTTTTATTTTTTTGTCTTAATTCCGATTGGATCAAAAATTTATCTTTCACAAAAAATCTTGGACTTAATGTGATGTCTTTATTTTCAGCTATAGCCACAAAATATGGTAAATTAAAAGACAAACCAGTTGTGCTATTATCTTGTATTTTGGGTACTAAAAATCCTGACTGTCTGTCTACAGTTGGGTCAGGATGAAAAAATTTTGGAAAATAAAAGACTTTTTTGTCGTAAATTTTAAGGCTAGCGTTTTTATAATAGATAGTTTTTTTTTGTTTATCATGTTTAATTTCTTCTGCAGTCATCTCCCATGGAGGGCATTTTTCTCTTTTTTTACAAAAAGTAAAAGTCCCCTTTTTAACAATTGTATTTTCATTATTGCTTATTAGACTCCTTCCTTTTAATCTAGGCTCATTTTCTGAATTTTCTGAAATTTTAAAATTTAAACCAACATCTTTTGCAACTAATTCTTTTTTTTCTAGATCAAGAAATGCAATTTTCATTTTAAATGTATTAGCATTGATGTCTAACACCTTTAATTCAACTAGCTTAATAATCTTATCCTCAAGGTCATATTCAAATTCGCTAACTTGATAAATATTTCCAAGGTTGTCTTCGATTTCAGATTCACTTTTACCAATTATTTTTTGCGTTTCTAAGTTTAAATTTATCTCTTCAGAGCTTATTCTGAGATTATTGTTATTATCGTAAATTTTGATATCATCTCTAAAATCCAAGTTTGATTGATTTATATTATATTCAATTGTTTTAGAATTTATTTCTAAGTTATCATCAATTTTTTTGATTTTACCCTCGTTTACAATCAATAAAGACTCATTTTTGAAGTATTTAATTGTTAAACCTTTCACAGAAATATTATCTTCCTTAATCAATGCTGATCCATTTTTTGCAATAGTTTGATTACCTTGATCTATAACTTCAATTTCGGATGCATTAAATTCTACCTCTTTTGAAAAAATTTTATTTATGAAAAAAAATTGAAAAAAAATTATTGCGATTATGATTAATTTATTGCTCATTTATTCTAACTAACCCTATAGTTGAAATGATACTTAAAAAAATAATTGGAAAAAATACTGACAAATAAATTGGAATTTTATCAGTCAATCCAAATATATTAAAAACATTATTTATATAATAAATTATTACAGATAAAGTGATCCCTAATAATACGTGAAATATATACGGCTTATTTTTCCTAATATTTAACATTATAATTGATGATATTATTACCATAATACCAAAATAGATTGGTATTGTGCCAATTTTTAAGAGATGTAGATCAATGTCTTGGGATGAATAACCTAGCAATTCATTTTCTTTTTTAGCATTTATTAATTGAAAAATATTAAAGGAATATAGATTTCTGAATGTGCTATTAATTTTTTTTATGTTAAAATGACTCTCTATAATTACGTCATTTTCTAATTTTATTTGAAGATTATTTCTAAATATGTATGGCTTTTCAATAATCCATTGATTTTCGCTAATATCAACTTTTTTTGAGGAAATATTTTCTATTAACTCAAAATTTTCGTCAAACTTCGATATAAAAACATTTTCAAGATAATTTGTTTTGCCAAGATTTCCATTAATAATGTAAGTTTCGTTATTTATTTCATCTTTTATCCATAATCCATTTTCTCCGTGATGTTTCAAGTACTTACCATCTTTTGAGTATGAGTTTTTAAGATCAAAATAAGTAAACTTGAGTTTAGATGAAAATGGGTAGTAAATTAATATTATTAATATTCCAAAAACAAACGCACATAATGTGAGTATTTTAATTAAATAAAAATTATCCAGCTGATTAATTTTAATTAACTCATTCTCCTTTTTTTTTATTATTTCTAAAAAGAAAAGTTGAGTAGCGATTAGGATTATGAAAGGAAATATTTCAAGTAATGCTGATGGTACGTCCAAAGCTGCAACTAAAAATGGTAAATAGAAATTTGAATCAGTATCACTGAAAAAGGTTATTTCCTCAAATATAGTCAAAATAAATATCAATGAAAAAAAAATGAGTGAAAGAATCAATAGCTTTTTAAAAAATAAACTTATAAAATATCTGTCAAAAGTTCTAATCATTAGATACTCTCCCGATCAAAAAAATATAGATTAAAGAAAAACATATAAAGGCAATACCTAAGAATAATATTAAATATATTGTTGAGTCCTGGATGTACCTCATAAAAATTTCGGAGATCACTAAGACTAGAAAAACATAAGTAAAAACTTTAATGGTTCTTAATGTATAATTATGATTTTCTTTTGAAAAAGTTAATAAAAAACAACAGACTAAAGTGAGGATTGGCAAGTAAAACGGTTTAATGAATCTTTTATAAAGTTCTTGATTAAAATTTTTTAGTTTTTTTATTTCACAACTAAATAAATCATCAATGTAGGTTTGCCCGGACATTAAACTAAACGTACATTTAATTAATTTAACTGATGATAATTCTTGAATTTTTGGTTTCTTAATCGAACTAGATGAAAATTTTGATAGATCGTAATCAATTTTGTCAAATTCAAAACTAATCAATTTGTTATTATTATTGCTTATTACTTTTCCATTCAATAATCTAAAAAGTTTTTTATTTTCATTAATTAAAAATCCTTCCTTTGCATAAATAATTTGATTATCGTTTTGCTTGAAATCAACAAACTGACCTTCTTGAATATAGATATTTTTAAATGAATTATTGTCTGTCTTTTGATTTATAAAAATTGTTAATCCAGAAATTGTATCAATAAACTTTCCTTGCTTGATAAGATTCGGTAAAAAGTCCATATTAGAATTTTTTAGAAATAGTCGTGCTTTAAATTGGTTATTTGGTGAAATAAAACTTCCAAATAAAACTTGGATGAACATGACAATAAAAGTGAAACTTATTAAATTATTAATAAATTTCTTTTTAGAGACTCCATTTGTCCAAAAAATAAGTAATTCGTTATTTTTTTCATATTTTATCAATTCAAAAAAAATTGATATAGCAAAAACAAAAGGTAAAATTCTATGAATTATCTTTGGAAAATTATAAAGGTTATAAAGAAAATAAATTTTAAAATTATGACCATCATCTATTACAAAATCTAGATAATTGACCGCTTGAATAATCCATACAATCAAACCAATTGTAAATATTATAATTAAAGCTCGAAGAGAAATGTCTGTAATAAGTTTTCTAAATAGTAATTTTTCCATTGAAAAATAATTGTTTTACTCATATATAGCATTATCTCTTACAGATTGTATTTAAATTTTATGAATATTAAGATTAATTTTAAAAATAGGGTTTTTAATAAATCCTCAGGAAATTCAATATTATTTATAGATGAAAAATTCAATATTTCGACTTTAAAGAAACATATCTCAAGCACAGAATTCATTTATATTTCTGATCTGCTAAAAACAAAGGACCACAAAAAAAAAATTATTCCTTTTGAAATTGACTCTAAAAGAAAAATAATTTTAGTTTCTTTAAAAAAAAATTTTTCCAATTTAGATGCACAGAACTTAGGAGCTGAATGCTATGTCATTTTAAGTGAGTCCAAAATCATTGAGCACAATGTTAATTCGGATACAATACTAAATAAATCAAAAAACTTAATCGGACATTTCTTGCATGGCATGAGACTAAAATCTTATAAGTTTGAAAAATATAAAACTAAAAAAAATAAAAAAGATATTATTGTTAACGTTTGTGGAAAAAATATACCAAGTCTTAAAGATCAGTTAAAGTTTAAAGCAATTGAGGAAGGAAGCTTTTATACGAGAGATTTAGTCTCGGAGCCTGGAAATGTTCTACATCCTGATGAATACGCAAAAAGATTAAACTCTTTAAGAAAGATTGGTTTAAAGATAAATATATTTGACGAAAAAAAATTAAAAAAATTAGGTATGAATACACTACTTGGTGTTGGTCAGGGTAGTATCAGAGGGTCATATCTAGTTACTATGGAGTGGAATGGATTAAAAGATAAATCTAAACCATTGGCTTTTGTTGGAAAAGGAGTTTGTTTCGACACAGGTGGTATATCTTTAAAGCCTGCTAAATTTATGGAAGATATGACTTATGATATGGCTGGCTCCGCAGTAGTGGTTGGTTTAATGAAAAGTCTTGCATTGAGAAAAGCTAAAATTAATGCAGTTGGTGTAGTTGGTCTTGTCGAAAATATGCCAGGAGGTAATGCATTGAGACCAGGTGATATTTTAAAATCTTACAGTGGAAAAACAGTTGAAGTTTTAAACACAGATGCTGAGGGGAGATTGGTGCTTGCTGATGCGCTTACTTACACTGAGCAGAAATTTAAACCAAAATTTATTGTTGATTTAGCAACTTTAACAGGAGCAATAATTGTTGCACTAGGTTCTGAATATGCAGGTTTATTTTCAAATGATGACAAATTATCCAAGCAGTTAATTGATGCCGGAGAAAATGTTGAGGAAAAAGTTTGGAGAATGCCTTTAAATAAAAATTTTGATAAATTAATAGATTCTAAAAATGCAGATATGCAAAATATCAATTATATTGGTGGAGCAGGATCAACTACTGCTGCGCAATTTTTACAAAGATTTATTTTGAACAAAACACCTTGGGCACATTTAGATATAGCTGGAATGGCATTTTCTAAATATGGCGGAGCTTTAAATTCAGGAGGAGCAACTGGCTATGGCGTGAGGTTATTAAATAAATTAATTGAAGATAATTATGAGTAAGATTGAACAAACACTATCAATCATAAAACCTGATGCTGTAGAAAGAAAGCTTGATAGTGAAATTAAGGAAATGTTCAAGAATAGTGGTTTCTCAATTATAAAAGAAAAAAAAATACAAATTGAAAAATCAGAGGCAGAGAAATTTTATAAAGTTCACGAAACAAAGCCATTTTATAGCGATCTATGCGAATATCTTTCCTCTGGACCTATTATAGTGATGGTTCTTGAAAAAGAAAATGCGGTTTTGGGCAATAGAAAGCTAATGGGAGCTACGAATCCAAAAGATGCAGAAGAAGGAACAATTAGAAAAAAGTATGGTATTTCAATTGATAAAAACTCAGTCCACGGGTCTGATAGTATCGATAATGCTAGGAATGAAATAGATTTTTTCTTTAAAGACTAAATACTTTAAGTATAGCCTTGGGATAAATTTTGTGCTCTTGAGTTAGTATTTTTCTTGCTAGAGAAACTTTAGTATCATTTTTAGAAATCTTAATTTTTTTTTGAATAATTATTTTACCTGAATCTAGCTTTGAATTTACAAAATGAACAGTGCAGCCTGAGTATTTTTCATTATTTTTTAGAGCTCTTTGATGGGTATTTAGCCCCTTATATTTAGGAAGTAATGATGGATGTATGTTTAAAATTTTACCTTTAAATTTTTTTATAAAATTTTTTGTTAAAATTTTCATAAATCCAGCAAGACAAATCATATCAATTTTTTGTCTTTTTAGAGTAGAAAGTAATCTACTTTCATCTAAACTTTTATTTTTAAAATTATACACTTTTTTTTTGATCTTAAATATTTTTGCGTAATTTAAACCCTTGGCTTTTGGATTATTTGAGATTATCAAATCAACAGATATTGGCGATTGTCTCGTTTTTGAAAATTTAATTAAAGATTTTAAATTACTTCCAGAACCAGATATAAATACAGCAGTCCTAACTTTATTTGAGCCAATTAATATTGCCATTTAGTTTCACTTTATTTTTTCCCTCTGAAATTTTTCCTATAACGTAAGGTTTATATTTTTTTGAAAAATATTTATTTATTTTATTCAAATTTTTAGGATTAATTATTATACAAAATCCAACTCCACAATTAAAAGTTTTAAGCATTTCTTTATTACTTATATTATTTTTTTTTAGCCAATCAAAAATTTTAAGAGGTCTTATCTTATTTAATTTTATATCAGCACAAAGTCCACCTGGAATAATCCTGGCAATATTATCAGCCAATCCACCACCAGTAATATTCGCACAACCATTTAATAAATTTTTGCTTATAAGACTTAATATTTCATTTACATAAATTTTAGTTGGTTTTATTAATTCTTTTTTTAAAAATATATTTCTATTAATATTTATCTTTTTTTTTTTAATTAAATGTCTTACTAGTGAAAAGCCATTAGAGTGTAAACCACTTGATGGAATGGCTAAAATTAAGTTGCCTTTTTTTATTTTTTTTTTGTTTAATATTTTTTTTCCATCAACAACTCCAACAGCAAAACCAGCAATATCAAATTTACCTTTTTCATAAGTGTCTGGCATCTCTGCAGTCTCACCACCAACTAAATTACATTTTGAAATATTACATCCTCTTATAATACCCTTGATAATTGACTTCATTTTTTTTAAATCTATTTTATTGATCGAAATATAATCTAAAAAAAATAATGGTTTTGCTCCTTGAACTATTAAATCATTCACACTCATAGCTACTAAATCAATTCCTATAAAATTGTAATTTTTTAACGAGTTAGCAATTTCTATTTTGGTACCAACACCATCTGTACAGGCAACAATCTTAGGATTTTTGATATTTTTTGGAAAACTTGATACAGAGCCAAAGCCACCAATATTATCAAATTTTTTATTGCCCATTTTTTTTGATGAAGTTTTTGCTATGAAATTCACAAATCTATCAGCAGCAGCAATATTGACCCCACTTTTTTTATAGGTAAAGAGATTTTTTTTCATTAATATGAGATTTAAATTTTTGTATGCATTATATAAGAAGTTTATATATTTTTTTTTCAATTCTAGCTTTAATAATATTTTTTTTTTCCACAAAGGAAGTAGAAGCAAAATCTTTTGAAATCAATAATATAGAAATTTCTATACCGTTTGAAAATGATTTTGACAAAAATAATGTAATTGATTCTGGGTTTAAAAAAGCATTTTTTGAATTAATCTACACACTCACTAAGTCGTCAGATCATAAAAAGATTAAGTCCATACAATTAAACGAGATAAAAAGTATGATTGAAACATTTTCTATTCAAGAAGAAAAATTTATCGATCAAATATATTATGTTAAACTTGGGGTATCATTTAATAAAAAAAAAATTTTTAATTATTTAGAGAAAAAAAATATATTTCCTTCTCAAATTATTAGAGAAAAATTTTTATTTATCCCGATAATTATTGATGAAAATATAAATGACTTAATAATCTTCTCGAAAAATCCAATTTATAATAAATGGAATGAGGATAAAAGTAGATTTGCGTTGATTAATTATTTATTACCTACAGAAGATTTAGAAGATTTAAACCTTATAAAAAAAAATTTAGACAATATTGAGAATTATAATTTTAATGAAATAACGAAGAAGTATTCTTTAGACAATTATATAATTTCTTTAATATTTAAAAGTAAAAATGAAATAAGAGTTTTGTCAAAAATATTTAATAAAAAAAATGAAATAATAAAAAATGATACATTTAAAAATATTGATCTTAGTAAGCAAAAAGATTTGAGTATTTTTATAAATGATTTAAAAAACTCATTTGAGGATAACTGGAAAAAATTAAATGAGATAAATACATCAATTAAATTGCCAATTGTTATCAAATTCAAAAATAATGATGTTAGAAAAACTATACAATTCGAGGCAGTTTTGAATGATATTGAACTAGTAAATGATTTTTTCATTAAAAGATTTGATAAAGAATTTGTATTTTACGAAATATTATTCAATGGCTCGGTTCAAAATTTTATTAATATTATGCAAAATAAGGATTATAACCTAAATACACAAAAAAAAGTTTGGACAATGGAATGAGAGATACAGATCAAACTATAATTAAATTTGACCATGATAAAAATTTTGAAGATGATGATTTTTTTCTTTCAAAAAGTAATAAACATATTTTAGAATTTTTAAATACTTGGCCAAAATGGGAAAGAAAGTTTGTAAATATAATTGGAGAAGAACTTTCAGGAAAAACACATTTGATGAATATCTTTCTAAAGAGAAATAGGGGAATAAAATTTGATGCGAATTCACTTAAAAATTTTCATTTAAAAAAAATTAAGATTTATGACAATATTATTTTAGAAAATCTTACAAATGCTATAGATGAAAATTTATTTTACAGTCTTTTAAATATTATAGAACAAGATAATAAATATATGATAATTACATCATCTAAACCCATAGTTTATATTGATTTCATTCTCGAAGATTTAAAATCACGATTGAAAAATTTCCTTCTTTTAAATATAGAAAAGCCAGATGACGAATTGATGTTTGCAATTTTGTTAAAAAATCTGTCTGATAGACAGATATCAATAGATAAAAAGTTAATTGATTATACTCTTAAAAGAATAGAGAGATCATATAGAAAAATATATAATTTCATATATAAAATCGATCAATTAAGTTTAAAAAGAAAAAAATCAATTGATCTAAAGATTATTAAAGAAGTATTAGGAGAATAGTTGAGCAAATATAGAACTCATAACTGTAATGAATTAAATGAAAAAAATACAGGTGATAATGTAGTCCTCTCTGGCTGGGTAAACAAAAAAAGAGACCATGGAAATCTTTTATTTTTGGATTTAAGAGATAATTATGGAATTACCCAATGTATTATTGATAAAGAAAATTCTCATTTTGTAAAATTGGAAAGGTTGCAATTAGAAACTGTAATAAGAATAGATGGCAAAGTTGTAAAAAGATCTAATGATTCAATTAATAAGGAAATAAATACAGGTGGCATAGAAGTATCTATTGATAGTTTTGAAATACTAGGAGTATGTAGAGAGCTTCCCTTACCTGTCTTCAGTAATCAAGAGTATGCTGAAGAAATAAGATTAAAATATCGGTTTTTAGATTTAAGAAGAAAAAAAATCCATGAAAATATAATTTTAAGATCTAAAGTTATTTCATTCATTAGAAATGAAATGAACAAATTAGGTTTTTTGGAGTTTCAAACACCTATTCTAACATCATCAAGTCCTGAAGGTGCAAGAGATTTTTTAGTTCCTAGTAGACTAAATCCAGGAAAATTTTACGCTTTACCACAAGCACCACAACAATTTAAACAATTAGTAATGGTTTCTGGTTTTGATAAATATTTTCAAATTGCACCTTGTTTTAGAGATGAGGATGCCAGAGCTGATAGGAGTCCTGGGGAATTTTATCAACTAGATTTAGAAATGTCTTTTGTTGAGCAAGAAGATATTTTCAATGTTGTTGAGGAATTATTTGTTAATACTTTTAAAAATTTTTCAAATAAGAGACTATTGTTCAATAAGTTTCCAAGAATAACTTACAAAGAAACAATGTTAAAGTACGGTAGTGATAAACCTGATCTAAGAAATCCACTTCTAATAAACGATATTACAGATATTTTTTTAAGAAAAGATGTTTCATTTGAAATTTTTAAAAAATTAGTAAATTCTGGATCTAATGTAAGATGTATTGTCACTAAAAATACAAGAGATAAACCAAGAAGTTTTTTTGATAATATTGACAAATGGGCTAAAGAACAGGGCGCGTCAGGGCTTGCATACTTTACAATTGAAAAAGACAATGACATTCATGCCAAGGGCCCAGTTGGTAAATTTTTTTCAAAAGAGTCTTTAAATGAGATAATGTCCCAAACAGGAGCAGAAATTGGCGATAGTGTTTTTTTAGCTTGTGGCAAACTTAATGAGTTGGAAAAGATTACCTCACTTGCAAGAGATAAAATTGCCAAAGATTTAAATCTAGTTGATGAAAATGTTTTCGCTTTTTGTTGGATTATAGATTATCCAATGTTTGAAATAGATGAATTTTCTAAAAAAATTAAATTTAGCCACAATCCGTTTTCGATGCCTCAGGGAGACAAAAATAAGATTAATTTTGAAAAACCATTAGAAATTCTTGCATATCAATATGATATTGTTTGCAATGGAATAGAATTATCCTCTGGGGCTATAAGAAATCATATCCCAGAGCTTATGTATAAATTATTCAATGTTGCAGGTTATTCAAAAATTGATGTAGAAAAAAAATTTAGTGGAATGATAAATGCACTTAGTTACGGCGCTCCTCCTCATGGAGGTATCGCGCCAGGAATTGATAGAATAATAATGCTTCTTGCAAATGAAAAAAACATAAGAGAGGTTACAATGTTTCCTATGAACCAGAATGCACAAGATTTGATGATGAATGCACCATCAAGTGTTAATGAAAGTCAATTAAAAGAACTAAATTTGTCCCTAAAGACTAAAAAATAATTATTTTTTTCCTTTTAAACTAATCTTCACGTCAGATAAATCTACAAGGTTTTTTTTATAATTACTTCTTACAAATCCCTTACTCGTTATATCTTTGACAATTTTGAGAAATTTATTTTGCTCATCTAAATTTTGATCTTCAATGTTTAGTCCATCTAAATTTCCAATTGAAGGAGTATGAGCCAAATCTTCTCTATTAAGATAAGAAATAGCCAACTCCCTAAATATATAATCTAATATTGATGAAGCGCTTAAAATTCTGTCATTTCCATGTACTTTTCCTGAAGGTTCAAATTTAGTTTCTACAAATGCACTAACAAATTCATCTAAAGGAACTCCATATTGAAGACCTAAAGAAACAGCTATTGCAAAGTTATTCATCAAAGCTTTTACAAGCTCTCCTTCTTTACTGGTATCTATAAAAATTTCACCAATTTTACCATCCTCATATTCACCAGTGTGTAAATAAACTTTGTGGTCTCCAATTGTGGCTTTTTGAATATAACCCTTTCTTCTATCTGGCATACCAAATCTCTTGCCAGATCCCTCAGATTTAGAAAATGATTGTGTTATAATTTTTTCAACTTTTATAGATTTACTATCATCTCTACTTGCAACCAAATCAATCTTTTTATTTTTATCTAATTTATTATTATTTGGATCAAGGCTTTTAGTTTTTCTGTTATCTAATTTAACCTCTAAGACTTCAAATTTTCCATCATCTCTTTTTTCCAGATTTTTTAGTTCAGCTTCATTTATATCATCTAAATAATGATTTACTTTAAAGGTGCATGTGTAATAAGTTTCAACTAGATATTTTGCCATTTTTTTCCTATTTTAAATTTAAATTTGAATTTGGAATCATTTAATTTATATACATTTAGATATTTTAGTCTAATTTATTTTATACAATTTTAAATTGAAATTATAAAATTTTATATGTTGACTTTTTTAAAAAAAATTTTCACTTGGTGGAACCGTGATACAGTAGGCACTAGAATTAAAACTATTTTTTCTGGTAAACTTATTGGTATCGATAATTTGGGCAATAAATATTATCAAAGTAAATCTGGAAAGAGATGGGTTATTTACTCTGAAGAAATTGATGCATCAAAAATTCCTGTAGAATGGTTTTCTTGGATACATTTTATGCCCAATAAAATTGAAAACGATCATGATTTAAAAAAATATGATTGGCAGAAACCTCATAGGCCAAACTTAACAGGAACTGATTCAGCTTACTATCCTAATAAAAACAAAAAAGATGCGATTGAAAAAAAATATAAAAGCTGGAAATAATAAAAATTTAATTACTGTATTTCTACTTACATTTTTTTTATTCACTTTATCAAATGCTAAGACTGTAGATAATCTTGAGGGTAAAAATACTGATATAAAGATACTTGATAAAATAAGTTCAAAAAATGAACTAATTAAATTAATTAATAATCAAGAATATATTTATAAAGACTTATCAATAAAAAGTATAAAATGTACTGACTCTGAGCTAGACGATAATCCAGAAATAAAAGCCTATATTCAAGTAAAGGATTTAACAAAGAAAGATAGAAATAATGTTTTTGTTTTTAATGGCTGGATGTTTTCATCTAGCCCCTCAATAGCTCCCTTTGATCATCCTGTATATGATATTTGGCTTATTAATTGTTATTAAATAATCTTATCATTATCCAGCCAACTTACATTAAAATCAGAGTTAAGAAATTTTTTATGATTTAACAATTTTTTATGCAATGTAATAGTTGTTGTTATTCCATCGATTACAAATTCATCTAAAGATCTATTCATTCTTTGAATAGCCTCGGTTCTATTTCTTCCATGACAAATTAATTTACAAATTAAACTATCATAGTAAGGAGTTACTTTATAGCCTTGGTATATTGCGCCATCTACTCTTGTTCTAAAACCGGATGGTTGATGACACATTCTAATTATTCCTGGAGAAGGCTGAAAATTCTTACTTGCATCCTCAGCATTTATTCTACATTCTATTGCATGTCCTCTAGGATTTATATCACTTTGTTTTAATGCTGTTTCACCAGAGAACGCTATCCAAATTTGTTCTTTTATAATATCTATTCCAGTAACCATTTCAGTAACTGGATGTTCAACTTGAACTCTAGTATTCATTTCGAGAAAATAAAATTTACCATTTTCATATATAAACTCCACAGTGCCAGCTCCAATATAGCCAATTTTTGATACCATATTAACTGTTTTATCAAAAAGATCTTTTCTAACCTCATCGTTTAGAACAGGGCTAGGTGTTTCCTCAATTAATTTTTGATGTCTTCTTTGTATAGAACAATCCCTTTCATGGAGGTGAATTGTTCTATTTTTTCCAGCTAGTACTTGAACCTCAATATGTCTAGGATTTTGAAAAAATTTTTCAATATATACCTCATCATTACCAAAATATTTTTTTGCCTCTGATTTTGCAGTCGAAAATGAGGTCTCAAATTCTTTTTCCTCATTGACAATTTTCATACCTTTTCCGCCACCGCCACCAGATGCTTTTATAAGAATTGGAAAGCCAATTTTTTTACACAGTTCTTTTGCTTCTACTATATTTTTAACTCCACCTTCAGAGCCCTCTATGACTGGTAAACCATTTTCTTTAGCGATCTTTTTGGCTTGTATTTTATCTCCCATCATTTCGATAAGTTTTGATGATGCGCCAATAAATTTAATGTTATTATCCTCTAGCGTGCGAGCAAAATTTGCATTCTCGGATAAAAATCCGTAACCTGGATGTACTGCCTCAGAATTGGTTATTTCTACTGCTGACATTAAAGCTGGAATATTCAAATAACTATTTACAGGTTGATGAGAGCCTATACAAACACTCTCATCTGCCATCCTGACATGCATACTTTCTCTATCTACATCAGAATGTACAGCAACAGTTGAAATACCCCATTCTTTACATGCTCTGATTATTCTAACCGCAATTTCTCCACGGTTTGCAATCAAGATTTTTTTAAACATTATTCAAGAATTACTATTGTTTGCCCAAATTCAACAGGCTGACCATCACTAACGCAAATTTTTTTTACTATCCCATCCGAGGTAGATGGAACATGATTCATTGTCTTCATAGCTTCAACAATCATAACTGTATCACCCTTTTTTATTTTTTTTCCAACTTCCACAAACTTTTTGGCTCCAGGCTCAGGAGCATGATAAGCTGTGCCAATTATTGGTGAAGTAATGTCTATACCTGATATAGATTCATTTGGAGTATTAATTGAGTCTGAATTTTTTAATTTATTTGTGGAATTAGGAATATTTTGGTTATTAATTGATATATTGCTCTTAGAAACTTTTATTTTTGTATCTTTTTCAGTGTATTCTAGTTCAGTCAAATTAAATTCATTTAAATAGTCGCTTAATTCTTTTATGATTTTTTTATCTATTTTCATTTTTTAACAGCTTTTGCATTGAAATTATGGCTAAAATATAACCGTCTGCACCTAATCCAAATATACCGCCAGTAACCACATCACTTATCAGAGATTTATGCCTAAATTCCTCACGTTTATATATATTTGAAATGTGTATTTCAATTATAGGTTTTTTAAAAACATTTAGTGCATCCCTAATAGCAACAGAGGTGTGAGTAAAAGCAGCCGCGTTTATTATTATCCCGTCAAATTTTTTTCGTGAGTCTTGAATTAAATTGACTAATTCTCCCTCAATATTGGATTGATAAAATTCTGCAACTAAGCCTAATTCCTTTGATTTATTCGAACAAATTTCTCTCAATTCTTCAAAGGTTATTGACCCATATTGTGATTGTTCTCTTTCACCTAATAGATTAAGATTTGGACCATTAATTATTATTATCTTATTGTTCATTCAATATTATATACGATGAAAAAAAAAATTAAAATTAAAATTAATGGTAAATTAAAAATAATAGATGACAAAACTAAATTATCTGTTTTTTTAGAAGATCACAAGGTACCACTGAGCAAGGTAGCAATCGAATTGAATAGAAAAATAGTAGATAAAAAAAAACTTATGCAGATTTTTTTGAAAACAAATGATAAGTTAGAAATAGTTCATTTTATTGGAGGTGGTTAAATTTGAGGCAGGATAAATTAATAATTGCAAAAACAAAGTTTAATTCAAGACTAATAGTTGGCACTGGCAAATACAGAAATATGTTAGAATGTGCTAAGGCAATAAAAATATCAGGTGCTGAGATTGTAACTGTGGCGGTTAGAAGAGTTAATATTTCTGACAAAAAAAAACCTTTATTAATGGACTTTATTGATCCAAAAAAAATAACTTATTTACCTAATACTGCTGGATGTTTTAATTCTAATGAAGCATTGCGGACATTAAGACTGGCAAGAGAGATAGGTGGATGGAAATTGGTAAAACTAGAAGTACTAGGAGATAAAAAAAACTTATTTCCTGAAATGATTGAAACACTCAACTCTACAGAGGTTTTAACAAAAGAAGGTTTTAAAGTAATGGTTTATTGTAATGACGACCCACTTATGGCTAAGAGGTTAGAAAATGTAGGCGCGGCAGCAATTATGCCACTTGCAGCACCGATTGGCTCTGGATTAGGCATATTGAATAAAGTAAATATAAAGATTATCAGAAATCAAACTAAGTTACCTTTAATCATTGATGCTGGTTTAGGACAAGCATCGGATGCGGCTATTGCTATGGAATTAGGATGTGATGGTGTTTTAGTAAATACTGCTATTGCTAAAGCTAAAAAACCTTTTGAGATGGCAAAAGCATTCAAAAATGCTGTTATTGCTGGAAGACAATCTTTTTTATCTGGCAGAATTGAAAAAAAATTAATGGGTATTCCATCTTCTCCGAACAAAGGGATTATTTAGGTTTTTTGTAAAAATTTTTTTTTCTATATGTTTTTTTCTTAATTTTAATATTAGGTATTTTTTTTTCTTTTATTAAAGTTTCAAGATTTTTAAGTTTTTCAAAATGTTCTATTAGTTCAATTGTTTTTTTCGACTTATTTTTAATATCAATGATGTATTCAGGTATTATCAAAGAATTATCTGTAATTATATCTATCTTAATTTTGTTCTTTTTTTCAAAAAAAGTTAAATCTTCAATAAAGTTTTCCTTCAAAAATTCAGATATTTTATCGCAAACTTTTAATTCAACAAATTTTCCTTTGTTTATTACTGCTCTTAATTCAACTAATTTTAGTATCTTTTGTGCAAAAGACTCCTCTGTTAGTTCAACTTTCCACTTAACTGCACTTTCCCTTAGTCTTTGTCTAGACATTTCAAGCAGTCCAAAATTACTAATTCTACCAATTTGAATTCTTGCTCTATCCAATCTACATTTCTCTTTCAATCTTCTTTCCACCGTTCTTCTATTTCCATAACTTAGCATGTCAATAAAATCTATGATAATTAGTCCTGATAAATCTCGGATTTTAATTTGTCTTGCAATTTCTTCTGCTGCTTCTAAATTAGTATCTAAAGCTGTACTCTCAACATTTTTTTGTTTAATAGAACTTCCAGAATTAATGTCTATAGAAACAAGAGCTTCTGTCGGATTGATTACAAGATACCCTCCAGAACTAAGCTTTATTTCTGTTTCAAATATTTGATTTAGTTTTTGTTCTATTCCCTCTTCAATAAACAAAGGTATCTTTCCACGGTACTTTTTAATTTTTCTAACATGGGATGGGATTAACATCTTCATAAAATTCTGGGCTTTTTTATAGCCCTCGTTTCCCTCTATAACAATACTTTTAGTCTTATCATCATACATATCTCTTAGAGTTCTATTAATTATTTCACTCTCTTGATGAATGAGCGAAGGTGCAATAGCGTTAATCGCATTTTCTTTTATCTGATCCCAAGTCTTTACCAGTGTATTTAAATCATGATTAATTTCATTTTTGGTTTTATTGCTGCCGGCAGTTCTTACTATTAGTCCCATTTCTTTTGGTATTTCAATTTGATTTAAAATAGATCTTATTTTTTTTCTATCTACTGGATTAAAAATTTTTCGTGAAATGCCACCTCCTTTTGAAGTATTTGGCATTAGGACAATATATTTTCCTGCAATAGAGATAAAAGTGCTTAGCGCAGCACCTTTTTGACCTCTTTCATCTTTAATGACCTGTACTAAAATAACCTGATTAGGTTTTATTACTTCTTGAATTTTATATCTTTTGAATTTATTTCTACTTTCCGATTTTATGTTTTTACCATCAAAATCTTTTTCCTTTTCCTCATTTTCTTTTTTTTCAATATCAATTGGATCATCAATTTCTAACTTTCCCTCTGCTAAATTCTCGTTTTCTTTTTCTTCAACTTTTTTTGATAATTCTTCTCTTAACTTTTCTTCTTCTTTTTTAATTATTTCAAGGTCACTTTTTGGAATTTGATAATAATCAGATTGGATATCATTGAATGATAAAAAGCCGTGTCGATCTCTTCCAAAGTCTACGAAGGCAGCCTGTAAAGATGGTTCAATTCTACTTACTTTTCCTAGATATATATTGTTCTTTATGAGATTGTTCTTTGAACCCTCATATTCATAATCTTCGATTTTGTCATTGGATTTGAGAACAACTCTAGTTTCATTTGGATGCGAAGCATCAATGTATAAATTCTTTTCCATAATGTTATTTTTAAATGTTTCATTCTTTCAAAAATTTTGTTTAATAATTCTGCCTTATCTTTAACAAATTCCATTATATAATGAAATAAAAATGACAAAAATCTTTAAAAATATCTTTATCGTATTTTTATGTATTTCCTTGTTGGTTGTAATTGGGATCTTTGGAACTTTGTGGGTTTTTTCAAATAAAATCCCTGATTATAAATTTCTAAAAAGTTACAAACCCCCTGTTTCAAGCAAAATGTATTCAGGAAATGGCGATTTGGTTGCTGATTTTTCTCAAGAAAAAAGAATATTCATACCTTATAGCACCATTCCTAAAAAGGTAATTAATGCTTTTCTGTCAGCCGAAGATAAAAACTTCTATTCACATCCTGGGGTTGATGCAAAAGGCGTTCTAAGAGCAACATTTAACAACATAACTAATATCATGACCTCAAAAAGACTTGAGGGGGCGTCTACAATAACACAACAGGTTGCAAAAAATTTTCTATTAACTAATGAAGTTAGCATTAATAGAAAAATTAAAGAGGCAATCTTAGCGTTTAGAATAGAAAGAGCTTTAAATAAAGAAAGAATTCTAGAATTATATCTTAATCAAATATACTTGGGAAGTGGAGCTTATGGTGTCGCCGCTGCAAGTTTAGAATATTTTGATAAGTCAATTAAAGAACTAAATTATGCCGAAGCAGCATTATTAGCAGCGTTACCAAAAGCACCAAGTAGATATAATCCTTATAACAATATTGATTTAGCAAAATTTAGAAGAGATTTAGTTTTGAAAAATTTAAATCAAAATGGATTTTTAAATCTCGAAAAATATAATGAATACAAAAATCAAAATATTAAATTAAAAAAAAAGAAAAAAATTTATTTGGAGGATGCACAGTATTACATCGAGGATGTAAGAAAAAATATAATAGATAAACTAACTTATGAAAAAGTTTATAAACAAGGTTATAATATAAATACACCAATTAATTTAAAACTACAAAAAATTGCTACTGAATCTTTAAGAAATGGTTTAATCGCTTATGATCAAAGAAAAGGGTGGCGCGGACCAATTGCAAATATACAGTATGATAATAATTGGCATAAGAATATAGATAAGAAATATAATTTAGAGAATTCTATCAATTGGGAAATAGCAATCGTCAGAGAGGTAAGTCAATTTCAAGCAAAAATTGAAACTATAAACAGATTAAATGGTTTAATAAAATATAATGAAATCTCATGGACGAAAAAAGAGTTTGAAGATTTACTCAAAGTAGGTGATTTAATTTATGTTAAAAGAGTTAAAGATAGCCTTTATAGTTTAAAACAACTTCCAAAAATAAATGGTGGTATTGTTGTAATGGACCCTTACACAGGACGTGTTCTAGCATTAAGTGGAGGTTTTAGTTTTAGATCAAGCGAATTTAATAGAGCCACCCAAGCATTAAGACAACCTGGATCAGCATTTAAACCATTTGTATATGCATTGGCACTAGAAAACAAATATACCCCCTCATCTCTAGTTCTTGATGCACCATTAGTTTTAGATCAAGGAGTTGATTTAAAAAAGTGGAAACCAGAAAATTATGGTAAAAAGTTTTATGGACCCTCTACACTCAGAGTCGGGCTTGAAAAATCAAGAAACTTAATGACCGTAAGAATTGCTCAAAATTTAGGTGTAGATAAAGTAGCAAAATTTTCTGAAGAATTAAAAATTTATGATGAACCTGAAGAATTACTGTCAATTTCTCTTGGATCAACTGAAACAACTCTTCTAAACTTAACTTCAGCTTACGCATCATTTGTAAATGGTGGAAAACTAATAAGCCCCATTATAATAGACAGAATTCAAGACAGTGAGGGTAATACAATAATCAATAATGAAAATAGAAAGTGTATGAATTGTGATAAAATTTCATTCACTGGAAAAGATTATCCTCAAATTGAAGATAATTACAATCAAGTAATGTCCGAACAAACTGCGTATCAAGTTACAACTATATTAGAAGGAGTTATAAAAAGAGGAACTGGTAAAAAATTAAGAGATTTACAGCTAAACTTGGCTGGAAAAACTGGAACCACTAATGAAAACACTGATGCATGGTTTATTGGCTTTACGTCAAATTTAGTGATTGGAGTATATGTTGGAATGGATAATCCTAAACCATTAGGTAAATTTGAAACTGGATCAAAAGCAGCATTACCAATTTTTAGGGAATTTATTGAAAAATCAGTTAAAAAATCTGAAGCGAGGCCATTTAAGGTACCTGAAAATATGACACTGATGGTGGTTGATCCGTTGACTGGAGAAAAGGCTAAATTTAATTCAAAAAATACAATTATTGAAGCTTATAAAAGTAGAAATGTTTTAAATGGAAAAGTATTGTATTCTGGTAATAATAGAATCGATACAAATAATATATTAAAGTTTTATTAATGGACGACAAATATTTAGATCTTAAAAAAGAAATTGAAAAAATTAACAACAGAGTTAAGGAGTATCTTTGAAAAAAATAAGATTTACTCAAAACTGGATAATCTAGAGAAAAAAATGCTTGATGCCAATTTTTGGCAAGATAAGTCAGATTCTCAAAAAACCATTAAAGAAAAAAAACTTTTTGAAGATTTAGTAAATTCATTCAAAGACTCAGCTACTCAACTTAAAGATTTAGATGATCTTTACACTTTGGCTACAGACGAAAATAATCTTAATGTGAAAAAAGAAGTCATAGAAAATATAAAAGAATTAAGATCAAATGTTAAGAAAAATGAAATAAGATGTTTTTTATCAAATGAGGCTGACTCATTTGATTGTTATGTAGAAATTCATGCCGGCGCTGGAGGCACAGAAAGTCAAGATTGGGCCAACATGTTAAGAAGAATGTATATGAAATGGTCAGATGATAAGAATTACAAATGTAATTTAATAAGTGAGCACAAAGGTGAGGAGGCAGGAATAAAATCTTCCACTATAAAAATTGAGGGGGATTATGTGTTTGGATGGCTTAAAAAGGAGTCTGGAATTCACCGTCTTGTAAGAATATCTCCTTTTGATTCTGGAGCAAGAAGACACACGAGCTTTGCAAGTATTTGGGTTTATCCGGTCGTCGACGAAAATTTGAATATAGAAATACTAGATAAGGACTTAAGAATTGACACTTATCGCTCAAGTGGTGCTGGTGGACAACATGTTAACACAACTGACAGTGCTGTTAGAATAACTCATATCCCATCAAAAATAGTCGTACAATGTCAAAACGAGAGGTCTCAACATAAAAATAAAGAAACCTGTATGAATATGCTCAGAGCAAGACTTTACGATTTTGAAATGAAAAAAAAAGATGAAGAAAATCAAAGTAACGAAGCTTCTAAATCTGACATAGGGTGGGGTCATCAAATTAGATCATATGTGCTTCAACCTTACAGATTAGTTAAGGACAATAGGACAAACTTTGAGAGCACAAGCCCTGATAAAGTTTTAGATGGCGATATTGATGCTTTTTTAGAGAGATCTTTGTATCAAATTAAATGAAAAAAATAATTTTTAGATTTTTAATCTTAATATTTTTATTAATCTTTGGTTTGATTACTTACTTAAGCACCATTGGCATAAAAACGAATGCTTTAAATGATCAAATAACTAAAGAAGTAAAAAAAATTAACAATCAATTAGAATTAGAGTTAGATAAAATTAATATCATTTTAGACCCTTTTAAACTTAAATTAGTTTTAAAAACAATTGGGGCAAATCTTAGAAATAAAAACAAATTAATTAAACTAGAAAGTGTAAAATCTAATATTGATATAAAGACATTCATAAATAAAAAATTTTCCTTATCTGAATTAAATATTAATACTAGGATTATAGAAATAAAAAACTTAATTTCATTTGTAAGATCAATTGAAGATAATCCGCAAATATTCATATTAGAAAAGTTGATTAAAAAGGGATATTTGATAGCAGATATAAATCTTAAATTTGATCAAAAAGGTAATATTAAAGATGATTTTATTATAAAAGGATTTGTAAAAGATGGTGAAGTAAAACCTTTTAAAAAAATAGATTTATCAAAAATAAATTTTATCTTTACTATTCAAAATAACGAATTTGAATTTAAAGATATTAATTTATCATATGATAATAATGATTTGAAGTTTCCAGAATTAATTTTAATTAAACAAAAAAATGAATTTCTAATATCAGGCAAAAACAAGAATAAAAATTTAATTTTAGATGATAAAAAAATAAATCAATTATTTAATAACGTCCTTTCCAATGTAAAGTTTGAGTCTGCTGAGTTCGATTTAGAAAATACTTTTTCATTTAAAATAAATGATAAATACAAGATAGATGATTTAAAGGTAAATTCCTTAATGAATTTAAAAAGTTCTAAAATTGTAAGCTCAAAAAATTTGAAAGAGTTTTTTCCAGAATTAAATAAGATAATTGAGTTATCAGATCACCAAATACAAATTGAATATAAAAAAGATCTACTAAGTATTATTGGCAATGGAAATATTCTAATCCAAAAAGAAAAAGATAATATTAATTATAATTTTTCGAAATCAAAAACAAACCTAAAATTCGATACTTCATTAGAAATCAAAAAAAATCCATTTCATCTTAATTTTTTGAATTATAAAAAAGATCAAGATGAAAAGTTAAAAATTGTTATTCTAGGAGTTAAAAATCTTTTATCTAATGAAATCAATATAAAAGATATCTCAATAAAAGAAAAAAATAATAAATTTGAATTCAAAAATTTATTTTTATCAAATAAATATAAAATTAAATCTATAAGTATGGTGAATTTGGATTATTTTGATAATGACTTATTAAAAAATGAGTTATCTATCAAAAAAAAAGACAAAAATTATTTATTAGACTCTAAGAGTTTTAATGCCACTAAAATTATAGATGATTTATTGAAAGCTGGTAAAAATTCAGAAAGTGAAAAAATTTTTTCCAAAAATTTTAGACTAAATATTAAAATTAAAGAAGCATTTCTTGATAAAGATCATTTAATAGAAGATTTAAATGGATATCTAAAATTCAACGATAGTGAAGTAATTGATGCTAATTTACTAGGAGATTTTTCTAATAATAAGAGGATTAATTTCACCATTAGATCTACTTTAAATGAAAAAATTACTACTCTTTATTCTGATTTAGCTAAGCCTTTTGTGAATAGATACAAATTTATAAAAGGTTTTGAAGAAGGGAATTTAAATTTTCATTCTATTAAACAAAACAATGTTTCTAATTCAAAATTAATAATAGATAATTTTAAAGTACAAGAAGTACCAGCCTTAGCAAAATTGTTAACATTAGCATCTCTTCAAGGTCTCGCTGACCTATTAACTGGTGAGGGAATAAGATTTACAGATTTTGAGATGAAATTTTCAAACAAGGACGATTTGATGAAAATAGAAGAACTATATGCCATTGGCCCAGCTATTTCTTTATTAATGGATGGGTACATCGAAAATGATGATTTAATTAGTCTCAGAGGAACATTGGTGCCAGCAACGACAATTAATAGAACTATATCCTCAATTCCTCTCCTCGGAGATATTTTAGTAGGAAAGAAAGTTGGAGAGGGTGTTTTTGGTGTAAGCTTTAAAATTAAAGGTCCACCAAAAAAATTAAAAACAACTGTAAATCCTGTTAAAACTCTTACTCCAAGATTCATTACTAGAACTCTTGAAAAAATAAAAAAAAATTAGCTTATTTCAACTTTGATATGTCTTTTTTTTCCCAAGGAGAGTTTGATTGTGTCTTTTTCAAATAATTTTTCACTTATTATAAGCTTGTCATCATTGATAACTTGATTATTAATTTTAACACCACTACCTTTAATTAATCTTCTTATCTCACTTTTAGATTTTTCTAACTTGGAAAGAATTATTAGATCAATAATAGTTAACTTTTCACTCAATTGATTTTTTTTAATTTCAATAGAAGGTAATGCAGAGCCAATTGAATTTTCCGAAAAAGTTTCTTTTGCTGTTTCTTCACTTTTTTTTGCTTCTTGTTCACCATGAAGCATAGAAGTGGTTTGATTTGCTAAAATAATTTTTTGCTCATTAATATCTTTTTCTTTAATTTTTTCTATTTCATCGATATTTAAATCTGTGAAAAATTTCATGAATTTTAATACATCTCTATCGTCTATATTTCTCCAAAATTGCCAATAATCATATGGTGACAAAAATTTTTCATCTAACCATATTGCTCCATTTTCGGTTTTTCCCATTTTAGCACCAGACGCTAATGTTATTAAGGGAGTGGTTAAACCATATGTTTGTTGATTGGAATGTCTCTTTACTAAATCTACACCGCTGACTATATTGCCCCATTGATCAGATCCACCAATTTGCAATGTACAATTTTCTTTTTTGTTAAGTTCTAAAAAATCGTAAGCTTGTAAAATCATATAATTAAATTCCATATAGCTTAGAGATTGCTCTCTATCTAATCTTGTTTTTACGCTTTCAAATGTTAACATTTTATTTATTGTAAAATGTTTTCCAATATTTCTCAAAAAAGAGATGTAATTTAAACCTTTGAGCCACTCATAGTTATTAACAAATATTGGATTTATATTTTTATCGCTTGTATTTAAAAATTTTTTTAAAATTCTTTTAATATTTTTAGAATTTTTTTCAATTTCATCTTCACTTAAAATTTTTCGTGTTTTATCTTTACCAGATGGGTCACCAATTCGTGTGGTTCCTCCACCTAATAATACAATAGGTTGGTGCCCATGTTTTTGAAGCATTCGTAAACACATAATTTGTAAGAGGCTACCAACATGTAAGCTTTCAGCTGTACAATCAAAACCAATGTAGGCTTTAATCTTTTTTTTATTTAATAAAGAAGATAATTCATCCTCATCAGTACATTGATAAAAGTAACCTCTGTCTTTAAATTCTTTTAAAAATTTATTCATAAGCGTATAATTCTACAATATACAAATTTTTTTAAAAAAAAATGATAATGAAAAAAAAGATATTTACCTCAATTGGTTTGATGAGTGGTACATCAATGGATGGTGTAGATTTATCTGTTATAAAATCTGATGGTAATGATCAATTTTCCAGTATTTATGATGCATATAAAGAGTTTGATGATGGACTTTATAAGCAACTAATTATTTTAAGAGATAAAATTAACAATTCTGCAGACTTAAAAACTCGTTCTAAAGAAATCAATGATGTAGAAAAAAAATTTACATTATTCATCAGTCACTCAATAAATGAGGTGATTAGAGATATTAATGAGGATATTGATTTAATAGGTTTCCATGGGCAAACAGTATATCATGATCCAAAAATTCAAATTTCAAAGCAGATAGGTGATGGAAAACTATTATCTAGTTTGTTTAAAAAGATTGTAATTAATAACTTTAGACAAAATGATTTAAGGCATGGAGGGCAAGGTGCTCCTCTTACACCAATATTTCATAATTTGATTTCAAAAATTATTCAAAAAAATTTTAAAATTAAATTACCATTCATCATAATTAATATTGGAGGTATTACAAATATTACTCAAATCAAGGAGAGCTCTAATAATTCAATAAACTTTTTTGCTTACGATATAGGTCCTGGAAATTGTTTAATAGATAATTGGGTAAGAAATAATAAAGAATTAAAATTTGATAAAGATGGAAATTATGCAAATATAGGAAATGTAGATGATTTAATTTTAAATCAAGCAATAGATAACTTTGAATTTAAATCTTACGAAAAATCATTAGATGTAAAAGATTTTGATACATCATTTGTAAAAGGTTTATCATTTGAGGACGGGTGTGCGACTTTAACGAAATTTACTGCGTATTTAATTGTCGATGGTCTTAAGAAAACTAACAAAAAAAATAACATTAATCCTCATCAATATATATTTTGTGGAGGAGGAAGAAAGAATAAGTTTTTGATGCAATCGATTGAAAATTATTTAGGGAATAAGAATATAATTATAAAAGATATAGATGATTATAATTTTGATGGAAATTTTATTGAGTCCCAAGCTTTTGCATATTTAGCTATAAGATCATATTTAAAATTACCAATCTCATTTCCAAGTACTACAAGATGTAAAAAAATAATTTCAGGTGGTGATATTTTACAAAACTTTTAATAGAGAGCAGTTTCTTTTTTTATATATTTATTAAGACATTTTAATAATTCAGATTCACTTTTTGAAAAAAAATGATTAGCCTCAGGAATAGTTTCAAATTCTACTTTTATTCCTTTTTGTGCACTAAGCTTATTGTCTAAATCTTTAATAAATTCGAAAGGGACTAGCTCATCCTTTTTTCCATAAACCATAAGACCTGATGAAGGACATGGAGATAAAAAAGAAAAGTCATAAACGTTTGGTTGAGGTGAAATTGCGATGAATCTATTTATCTCTGGTCTTCTCATTAAAAGTTGCATAGCTATTAGAGAACCAAAAGAAAAACCAGATACCCAACATTGTGAATTATCAAAATTTTCACGCTCCAACCAATCTAATGCGGCAGCAGCATCAGCTAATTCTCCTTGTCCGTTATCAAATTCTCCATCACTTTTGCCCACACCTCTAAAATTTACTCTACATACAGAGAAATCATTTTCCATAAACGCATGAAATGTTTCAACAACAACTTTATTATTCATAGTTCCCCCGTATTGAGGATGCGGTTGCAGTACTAAGGCTACAGGTGAAGTATTTTTCTTACTTTTATAATATCTAGCTTCAAGTCTACCAGATGGACCAGGAATGAATATTTCTAAAATTTTGTTATCCATAATTGATATTGATAATTATTCTCAAAAAAAAATTACGTTTATCATATGTACGTGTCAAAATGTTAATATTTTTTTCAGTCAGATACTTGACTATTTTAGTCGGGTTTATATATACCCTGTAAAACAAAGGTTTTATGAAACTAACTTCTAAAGGTAGATATGCTGTAATGGCTTTGGTGGATCTGGCGAGATTTAATAATATTAATCCAGTATCTCTAAGAGACATATCACTTAGACAAGGTATTTCGCTTGATTATTTGGAGCAAATTTTTTCCAAATTAAGAAAGAAAGAGATTGTTCATAGTGTTAGGGGAAATCAAGGGGGTTATGTTTTGAATAAAAAAGCGAAAGAAATTAAACTTACAAATATTTTTGAGGCTGTTGATGAAAAGGTAAAAACTGTTCAATGCAAAAAAGAGTCAAAAAAAAGTTGCAACGGTAAATCTACAAAATGTTTAACCCACAATTTATGGGATGAGCTTGAAAACCATATTAACGATTTCTTTGAAAAAAAGAGTTTGGAGGATCTTGTTAAAGATAACATTGAAAGAAGAATTTAAAATGGATACTAGAGAGAAAGATATAGAAAAGTTAAAAGATTATAAGTATGGTTTTACCACTGATATAGAAAATATTAAAGCTCCCAAAGGCTTAAACGAAGATGTAATTAAATTTATTTCCAATATTAAAGAAGAACCACAATGGATGTTGGACTTTAGATTAAAAGCTTATGAGCGTTTAAAACTTTTAAAAGAGCCTAATTGGCAAAAACCAAAATATCCTAAAATTGATTATCAAGATTTATATTACTACTCGGCACCAAAAAGTATGAATGATAAACCAAAAAGTTTGGACGAATTAGATCCAAAACTTTTAGAAACATACAAAAAACTTGGAATTCCATTACAAGAACAAGCACGACTTAATGGTATTGCCGTGGATGCTGTATTCGACTCTGTCTCTGTAGCAACTACCTTTAAAGGTGAATTAACTAAACATGGAATAATTTTTTGCTCAATGTCAGAAGCAATTCAAAAACATCCTGAGCTAGTAAAAAAGTATTTAGGTACAGTAATTCCTATAACTGACCATTTTTTTGCAACACTGAATTCTGCGGTTTTTACTGATGGATCATTTGTTTATATTCCCGAGGGCGTAAAGTGTCCGATGGAACTGTCAACTTACTTTAGGATTAATGCATCACAGACTGGTCAATTTGAAAGAACATTAATTATTGCTGATAAGGGAAGTTATGTAAGTTATCTCGAAGGATGTACCGCTCCTATGAGAGATGAAAATCAGCTACATGCAGCAAATGTTGAATTGGTAGCTCTAGATAATGCTGAAATAAAATATTCAACTGTTCAAAATTGGTACCCTGGTGATGAAAATGGCAAAGGTGGAATTTATAATTTTGTAACTAAAAGAGGATTATGTAAGGGGAAAAATTCAAAAATTTCTTGGACTCAAGTTGAGACTGGTTCGGCTATAACCTGGAAGTATCCAAGCTGTATATTAAAAGGGGATAACTCAATTGGTGAATTTTACTCTATAGCAATTACTAACAATCATCAAAAAGCAGATACTGGGACTAAGATGATTCATTTAGGAAAAAATACAAAAAGTAAAATTATTTCTAAAGGAATAAGCGCGGGATTTTCTGACATGACTTATAGAGGTCTAGTAGATGTTAACTCAAAAGCTAAAAATTCTAATAATTATACTCAATGTGACTCTTTATTAATGGGAAATAATTGTGGAGCACACACAGTCCCTTATATTAAAAATAAAAATTTCGACTCAAATATTGCACATGAAGCTACGACATCAAAAATTAGTGAAGAACAATTACATTATTGTCAACAAAGAGGACTAAATCCTGAGGAAGCTGTAGGATTAATTGTTAACGGTTTTTGCAAAGAAGTATTACAACAGTTACCAATGGAGTTTGCAGTCGAGGCCCAAAAACTAGTAGGTATTAGTTTAGAGGGGAGCGTTGGTTAATGCTTAAAATAAATAATTTAAATGCAAATGTTGAAAATAAGCCGATATTAAAGGGGTTTTCTTTAAATATAAATCCTGGAGAAGTACACGCGATAATGGGCCCTAACGGATCTGGAAAAAGTACATTATCCAACATTTTATCAGGAAGAAAAGGATATGAGGTATCAGGTGAAATCTTATTTGAGAATAAAAATTTATTTGAGCTTGAGACCGAGGAAAGAGCACACAAAGGAATATTTTTAGCATTTCAATATCCATTAGAAATTCCAGGCGTAAATACAAATATATTTTTAAAAACATCCTTAAATGCAATCAGAAAAGCCCGTGGTGAAAAAGAATTAGATGCAATTGAATTTTTAAAGCTTGTTAAAGAAAAAGCTAAAGAATTAAAATTTGATGAAGAAAAACTAAATAGACAATTAAATGTTGGTTTCTCTGGAGGAGAAAAAAAGAAAAATGAAATTCTCCAAATGTCTATGTTAGCTCCAAAATTAGCTATTTTAGATGAAACAGACTCGGGGTTAGATATTGATGCTTTGAAAACAGTTGCTGACGGAGTTAATACCTTAAGAAGTGAAGATAATTCTTTTTTGATAATCACCCATTATCAAAGATTGTTAGATTATATAAAGCCAGACTTTGTTCACGTTTTAATGAATGGAAAAATAATTAGATCTGGTGGTCCAGAATTAGCGATTGAATTAGAAAAAAAAGGATATGAGAGTTTCAATTAAATGAATGAACAACTACAATCAGATTTTGATAAAATAATAAATACTTCAAAAGTTTCCAAAAAAGAAGTCAGTTTAAAGAAAGCTTTTTTGAAGAAGTTTATTGAGAATGGTTTTCCAAATAGAAAACATGAAGATTGGAAGTTTTTAGATATTAGTCAAATTATAAAAAAAAATATTGGTAATTTAAGTTTTTTTAACGATTATTCATTAACAAATAAAGTTGATCCAACTATTTTTGTTAACGGTTTAGAACATAATAAGATTGTTTTTTTGAACGGTAAAATCGAAAAAATAGATTTTAGTTATGAAGATCAAAATAAAATTGAAATCAATGAAGAAATTGAAAAAGATAATACATTTGATTTTAAAAATTCTTTGATTGATTTAAATAGAGCATTTACTAATAAGGTTTTAAAAGTTTTGATAAAAAAGAATTACTCATTAAAAAAACCGTTAATAATCTATCATTCAATAAACGATAAGATAAATTCAAAAAACATTAATTTAAGGTTAGATTTTGAGTTAGAACAAAATAGCTGTTTGAGACTTGTTGATTTTTTTAGCAAAAGTACAAATAAGAATTTTGTAAATATTTTTTACAATTTTGATTTGAAAAAAGACTCAATTCTTAAAAATTATAAACTCGATAAGTTTAGAAATAATAATTTGGTTTATTCTTTTAACAACATTGAACAGGACAGTAATAGTGTTTCAGAAACATTTGTATTATCCTCAGGTTCAGATTATTTTAAAAATGAGATTAATAGTGATTTGAAAGGAGAATATTCTTCTGCTTTTATAAATGGAATTTTATCATTAAAGGAAAATCAACAACATGAAATTAGATCAACTATTAATCATTTAGTTGAGAATACTAAAAGTTATCAGCTTATAAAAAGTGTTCTTGGAAAAAATTCAAAGTCTGCATATCAAGGAAGAATATTTGTAAATTCAAAAGCACAAAAAACTGATGGTTACCAACTGAGTAAAGCTATATTATTAGATGAAACGTCAGAGTTTAATGCAAAACCAGAATTAGAAATATATGCTGATGATGTAAAATGCTCTCATGGATCTGCCTCTGGAAGTTTGAATGAAAACTCAATTTTTTACCTAATGTCTCGAGGTCTAAATTATCAACATGCCAAAGAACTTTTGATAAATGGGTTTTTACTAGATGTTGTTGAAAAGATTACTGACCCTGAAATTAAAATTTTAATAAAGAATATTGTTGGTTTAAAAGAATGAATATAGATAAAATAAAAAAAGAATTTCCAATTTTTGATGAAAAAATTCAGAACAATGATCTGGTTTATCTGGATAGTGCTAATTCATCCCAAAAACCCAAAGTTGTTTTAGACAGAATAAATGATTTTTACTCTAAACAATTTTCAAATGTAGGTCGCAGTATTCACTATTTAGCTGTTGCTGCTACGAATTTATATGAAAATACAAGATCCTCAGTACAAAAATATATAAATGCTAAAGATAAAAATGAAATTGTATTTACAAAAGGAGCTACAGAGGCTCTTAACTTAGTTGCTAATACTTTGGGCCAAGAAATCTTAGGCCCCGACGATGAAATATTAATAACAGAGTTAGAGCATCATTCGAATTACGTGCCTTGGCATTTTTTAAGAAAATCAAAAAATATTAAAATTAAGTTTGCTGAAATTAATGAAGATGGAGATATTCCAATTGAAAATATAGAGAAAGAAATTACAAATAAAACTAAAGTTATAGCGATAACTCATCTATCCAATGTTACTGGTGCAGTTTTACCAATAAAAGAGATAACTCAATTAGCACATTCAAAAGGCATAGTTGTTGTAGTAGATGGATGTCAGGGTGGACCACATTTAAAATTAGATATGCAGGATTTAGATTGTGATTTTTACGCGATCTCATGTCATAAAATGTACGGACCGACAGGACTTGGAGTTCTGTATGGAAAAAAGAAATGGTTAGAACAACTTCCACCTTATCAAGGAGGTGGAGGAATGATTAATGATGTTAAAAAAGACAGAATTTCATATGGAGAACTTCCCAATAAGTATGAAGCTGGAACAATGGCAACTGCACAAGTAATAGCGTTTGACCAGTCAATAAAGTTTTTAGAAAGTATTGGTATTGAAAACATCATTAAGCATGAAAAAGAATTAATAGAATATGGTCAAGAAATTTTAAAAAAAAATAATTCTGTACAACTAATCGGAGATCCCAAGGAGAGAGGTGGAGTGTTGTCTTTTACTGTAGAAGGAGTTCATCCACATGATATTGCCACTATTTTAGATGAAACTGGAGTTGCTATAAGAGCAGGCCATCATTGTTGTCAAATACTTCATGACAAATTAGGTATTCCCGCAAGTGCAAGGGCTTCTTTAGGCATTTACAATACCAAAGATGATCTAGATAAACTAAATGATGGAATAAATAATTGTAAAAAAATTTTTGATTTAAAATGAATTTAAAAGAGCTATATCAAGAGATAATTTTAGAACATGGAAAGAATCCTAGAAATTTAGGAAAACCTGAAAATTTCAATAAAGATGCTAAAGGAAATAATCCATTATGTGGAGATAACGTACATGTTTATTTAAAATTAAACGATCAAAGAAAAGTTGAAGATATTTCCTTTGAAGGAAGTGGATGTGCAATATCAATGGCCTCAGCTTCTATAATGACAGATTTGATTAAAGGAAAAAGTGACAATGAAGCCAAAGAAATAATCGAAGATTTTTTAGGGATGATTAAAGAAAATCCTGAACTTAAAAATAATATTCTAAAAGAGGATGATAAAACTAAATTAATGTGTTTATCAGGAGTTAAACAATATCCAATGAGAGTTAAGTGTGCTACTTTATCGTGGCATACTTTAGTATCTGCAATGGAAAATGAAGGAAAAGAAATAAGTACAGAGAACTGATTATGGATATTAAAAAAAAAATTATCGAGGAAATTAGAAAAATTTATGATCCAGAATTGCCTGTGAATATATATGAGCTTGGATTGATTTACGATATCAAAGTGGATGGTCGTAAAGCGGAAATTAAAATGACATTGACTACTCCAAATTGTCCTGTAGCAGAAAGTTTACCTAAAGAAGTAAAAGAAGGTGCTATGCAAGTAGATGAAATAGATGACGTAGATTTACAATTAGTGTGGGACCCGCCATGGACAAAAGATATGATGTCAGATGCTGCAAAATTGGAGTTAAATCTATAATGAATCCTATAATTAAGCTAAGTGATAATGCTGCCTTAAGAATTAAAGAAATAATGTCCAATGCTGAAAAAAATGCAATTGGTGTGAGAGTTTCTGTAAAATCAGGAGGTTGCGCAGGTATGTCTTATGTAATGGAATACTCAAGAGAGGTAAATCCAAATGATGAGTTGATTGAAGACAAAGGAGTAAAAGTTTACATTGATACAGCTGCAGTCATGTATCTTCTCGGTACCGAAATGGATTATAAAAAAGAGGATTTTTCATCATCCTTTGTTTTTAATAATCCAAATGAAACGGAGCGTTGTGGTTGTGGGGAGTCTTTTAAAGTATAATCTTAATCTTTAAACTAACAATACAACAATAACAAAATCTTAAAAAATTCATAAATTTAAAGAGTATTTAAAAAAACCCAAAAATATAATTAACCTTTTACTACTTCCCTTGTATTTGCATTGTAAGACTCCTTAAATGGTATATCAACAATCACTGCATCAACAGGTGTGCCTGGATTTTCTGAATACTGAGCAGGCAAATGAATTTTAAATTTAGATCCAGTTTTATTTTTTGGAAATCCGTTTGCATTTAAATTTCCATCAAAAGGTACGTATCCCATGGCTATATTTTTTTTCTTTTCAGGATGATACCAAGGTGACGTGATAAAACCTACAGGTTCTCCACCATCAGCATTCGACACAAGCCAAAAATCTGGTGCATAATCTTCAATGGGCTTTCCACCTAATTCAAATCCAACAAGTTGTAACTTGTATGGTTTCTTTCCTGCTTTAATATCCATTTTCATTTTTTCTAAAACTGCTTTACCAACATAATCTGCTTTTTTATTCCACTCTCCTTTTCCTGATAAAGAAACTTGATAACCTAAGTTACATTGAAAAGGATTATGTTGCTGATCCATGTCTTGACCCCAAGAAAGAATTCCAGCTTGAATTCTTCTATGATGAGCAGGTGCGATAACCATTAGATTGTGTTTTTTTCCAGCTTCAAGAACTGCATTCCACATATCATCTGCATATAGTGTTGCGTTTCTTAAATAAATTTCATATCCAGCTTCACCGGAAAAACCTGATTGAGAAATTACGCAACTTCTCCCTCCAATTTTTGCTTCTGCTAAACCGTAAAAAGGCATATTATCTAAGTCAAATTGGTCCCCACATAGATCGTTAATTAAAGCTTTGGATTTTGGTCCTTGAATTTGAACAGGACAATGATCTGTTTCTTCAATCTTACAATCAAATTTACCATCAGCATTCACACCTTGTAAATACATACCAATATCAGAGTCAGATAGAGAAAACCAAAACTCATCTTTTGAAATTCTAAGTAAAATTGGATCATTTAATACACCACCATATGCATTACATAAAATTACATACCTAGCTCTCATAGGTGAAATTTTAGTTGCATCTCTTGTAATAACATAATCTACGAATTTTTCTGCATCAGGTCCTTTTACTCTTATTTGTCTTTCAACAGCAACATTCCACATAGTTACATGATTTACAATTGCATCATACTCAACCATTGCTCCACCATCCTCTGGTTTAACGTATCCTCTTGGATGATAAATACGATTATATACTGTCGCTCTCCAACACCCTGCTTTCATAGATAAATGCCAATAAGGAGATTTTCTTACTCTTGTTGAAATTAACATTTCAACTTTTGTAGGCCCGCTTTGTCTTAAATTATAGGGAACTTCTCGATCTGACTGATCAACTGAAGTAAAATGTTTTAATTTACTATAGTCAAATTCATTAGACATAACTATTCTCCTTCAACCACTTGTTAGTTTCCTTCAAGCCGCCGAATGTATAAATGTGGAAGAAATCAGTATGCGATTTAACTTTCCCAATTAAATCATTAGGGTCTTTAGGTTTCAATAAATCTAACGCCTTACTAAAATTAGACTTAAGAAAGTTTAAGGAATTTTTTGCTCCAACAATATTAGCAAACTTAATTAAGCTTGATATTTTTAGAGGTCCAGTAATTCCAACATGTACTGGCACGCTTTGTTTGGAAATAAAATCTATGATAGGCTCTGGATCTAGCAACCATTGAGTTACTATATAATCAGCGTAAGGCTTTTTATTTTTCATAGCTTTTTCTAAATCAGAATCCGATATATCAGGACTACCCTCTGGGTGTCCAGCAATTCCTATTGTCATTTTATCAAAATAACCTGTCTCCAGAAGTTGAAAAGAACTGTCAAACTTTCCTACAGGCTCTCTTCCACCACCAATTATCAATACTTGTTTTACTCCACCATCTTTACACCTAGAGATATAATCTTTAAGCTCCTTTTCGTTATGCATGGATCTAGCTGGGAAATGTGGAACTGGATTAAATCCTCTATTTACGAGCTCAACTGCTTGGTGTGCTGTCTCTTTGTAGTCCCCACCTGGTAACATGGTTATATAAATATCATTTATAGGAGGTACTGTATCAAGATCTGTAGTTGGGCTAATTTCAAGAGAAAAATTCATTTTGTAGATCATTATCTTTTTTGAAAAAGCTGTCAAAGAATTTTATTAAATGAAACTATGAAATTTGTTGCTTAAAATTAAACAGGTTGTTAATTATTTGAGGTCATGAAGATTATATTAATTATGGGATTGCCAGGTTCTGGTAAGACGACTTTAGCCTCTGAATTAGTGCCTTTACTCAAAGCAAAGTGGCTAAATGCTGATGATGTCAGAAAAGAAGCCAATGATTGGGATTTTTCGGCTGAGGGAAGAACTAGACAAGCAAAAAGAATGTGGGCAAAAGCCCAAGAATACAAAAGTCAAGGTAATCACGTTGTTGCTGATTTTATTTGCCCAACTCCTGAAGCAAGAGCACTATTTCCAGCTGATTTTATTATATGGGTAGATACTATAAAAGAGGGCAGATTTGATGATACTAATAAGATGTTTGTTAAACCAGATAAGTATAACTTTCATGTTACCACTCAAGATGCTAAAAATTGGGCACCAAAAATATTTAAGGAAATATAAAGATGTCTTACAAATGGGACAATAAAAAACCAACTGCTCAAATGTTAGGAAGATGGCAACCATTTCATGATGGGCACTATACATTATTCAAAGAAATAATAAAAAAAACTGGACAAGTTTGTATACAGGTCAGGGATGTTCAAGGCATTGATGATAATCCGTTTGATTTTAATACAGTAAAAAAAAATATTGAGGATAAACTAAACCCAGAATTTGAAGGACGTTTTAAAATAATGTTGGTTCCTAACATAACAAATATTTCTTATGGAAGAGGTGTAGGATATAAAATAGAAGAAGTCGTTTTACCTGAGGAAATACAAAAGATTTCAGCTACAAAAATTAGAGCCAAAATGAGAGAAGAAGGTAAATTAAAATAATTTTTGATGAATATTAAGATCACAAATCATAATAAAGATATTGTAAGAGTCATAATCAATGAGCCAAAAACTTATAATTCTTTATCCTATAAAAATTTAAAGGACTTAATAACTACTTTTAAAAAATTAGATAAAGATAAAAAAGTTAAAGTAATAATTCTTGAAGGCGCTGGAAAAGGATTTAGTGCAGGCCATAACTTAAAAGAAGTTAGAAATTTAAGGAAAAAAGACAAATATAATAAATTATTTAACCTTTGCTCAAAGTTAATGCTTCAAATAGTCGAGGGTAGAAAACCCGTTATCGCAAAGGTTCACGGAGCAGCATTCGCTGCAGGTTGTCAATTGGTTGCTAGTTGTGATTTAGCTTATAGTACTAAAGATGCTATTTTTGCAACACCAGGAGTAAATATAGGATTATTCTGCAGCACACCTATGGTAGCTGTAAGCAGAAAAATAAGTAAAAAACACATGATGAAAATGCTTTTAACAGGTGAACCAATTAAAGCAAATTACGCAAAGGAAATTGGTTTAATCAACGATTGCTTTTCCAAGTCAAGAATAAATAATGAAATTTTAAAGATTGCAAAAAAAATTGCATCAAAATCCAATTTAACAATTAAAATAGGTAAGCAAGCTTTTTATAAACAATTAGAAATGCCATTAAAAAAAGCCTATTCTTACACAAGTAAAGTGATGACAGCAAATATGATGGCGATAGATGCCAAAGAAGGTATTTCAGCTTTTCTTGAAAAAAGAAAACCTGTTTGGAAAAATAAATAAATTTTAATGAGTGATATAAAAAAAATTGATGAAACTTGTTGTGGCCCTGGATATGCTAGTCCATCCGATGCCATTAAAGCACCAAATGAAAAACTTCTTTACACAATAGCGATTTACACTGGAACCGGAATTCAAAAACCAGATTATCTAGCTACTATTGATGTTGATCCAGCAAGTCCTAGTTATTCACAAGTTATTCATCGTCTGGAGATGCCAGGAATTGGAGATGAGTTACATCATATGGGATGGAACGCATGTTCTTCATGCCATGGAGACTCTGGAATGAGTAGAAAATATTTACTAGTGCCAGGTGTCAGATCAAACAATATTTATGTAATCGATACTGCAACTAACCCATTGGCTCCAAAAATCCACAAAGTGATTAAAGGTTCAGAAATAAAATCTAAAACAAATTTATCAGGCCCCCATACAGTGCACTGTTTAGGCTCTGAAATTATTATTTCTTTTCTTGGTAACGCAAAAGGGGAAGCGCCAGGAGGGTATTTACATTTAAATAAAGATTTTGAAATTGTTGGAAGATGGGAAAATTCGATGGGAGATATTCCTTTTAGTTACGATTTTTGGTACCAACCACGTCATAATGTTATGGTGAGTTCAGAGTGGGCTGCTCCTAACACTTTTATGCCTGGTTTCGATCTTGAGGAAGTAGGGCACCTAAAATATGGAAGAAGACTTCATATCTGGGATTTTAAAAAAAAAGAACCAATTGAGACGATGTATCTTGGAGAGGATGGTTTAATACCCTTAGAAGTAAAATTTAAACATGATCCTAATAGTGTTCATGGATTTTGTGGTGCAGCACTTAGCTCAAATGTTATTCATTTTTGGAAATCTAAAGATGGAAAATGGGAATGGGAAAAAATTATAGATGTTGATAACGAACCTCACCCTGATTGGCCTATTCCAATTCCCGGAGTTATGTCTGCAATTCTTGTTTCAATGGACGATAAATATCTTTACTTAAACAATTGGCTCCATGGAGATATGAGACAGTATGATATTACTGATCCTCACAAACCTAAGTTGACAGGTCAAGTTTGGATCGGAGGACTTTTAGGAAAAGCACCATTTATAAATGGTGTTAAGATTGCAGGTGGTCCTCAAATGTATCAACTATCTTTAGACGGAAAAAGGATGTATGTAACAACCTCATTATTTTCAACTTGGGACAATCAATTTTACCCTGATATAAAAACGCAAGGTGGTGCAATGATCATGATTGACTGTGATGTAAAAAATGGGGGTATGAAAATTAATAAAGATTTTATTGTTAACTTTGGCGAAGAACCTAATGGACCAAGCAGATGTCACGAAAGTAGATACCCCGGTGGAGACTGCACAAGTGATATATGGCTTTAAAAAAAATCACTATTATCAATCGTGGAAATAAAACCTTCAAGGTTTCTGACAGAAAACCTTTACTTCAAGAATTACGCACCCAAGGATTGGATCTTCCTTATGGTTGTGAATATGGAGGTTGTATAACTTGTGCTGCAAAACTTATTAAAGGAGAAGTAGATCAACGCTCCCAAGTTGCGCTAAATAATCGACAAATTAACAATGGTTATGTTGTCTTGTGTGTTGCTAAACCAAAAACTGATTGTGAAATTGAAATTGGTGTTGAAAGTCATGATAAACTTTATCGTAATCCTTTCCTTGACCCACTTGCACCACATGAGCTAAAAGCTGATATAGCAACTCTAAAAGAAGTAAAAAAAAAGTAGATAAATGGATCATAGTAAACCTTACAGTGATGAATATTTAAAAGATATTTTAAAGTCTGTTAAGACTATTGCAATGGTAGGAGCTAGTCCTGATAAAACTAAATTTAGTTATGGAGTTTTAAGAGTACTTCACGAAACTGGATATGATATGATACCAGTTAATCCAAAACCTGAAATTAAAGAAATACGTAATTTAAAAGTATACCCTAATCTTGCATCAATCGATCGTCCTGTTGATATGGTTGAAGTTTTCAGAAAACCAGAAGATCTTTATGGAATAGCCGAAGAAGCAATTTCAATTGGTGCTAAGGTGTTATGGGGACAAATTGGTGTGATTAATCATGAGGCTGCTCGTTTAGCAGAGGAAGCAGGACTTAAAGTTGTAATGGACAGATGTCCAAAGATTGAGCTTTTCCGACCATTTTGGAAACCACGTCTTGATCAAAAAATTTGAAATTTAATTTAGATGTTAAAAAAAATACAAATAGCATTAAGTTTTTTAGTTTTATTTTTTATATTAATTTCAATTTCCAAAGCTGAAATACTCAAGCCGAATAGTAATATTAAACCCTCTGAGGTTGTTAAAATACAGTTACTTGGTTTACAAAAAAATAATGATGTATATGAGGATAGTGGAATAGAGCAGACTTGGAATTTTGCTCATCCAAATAATAAAAAAGCAACAGGTCCTTTAGATAAATTTAAAACAATGATAAAAAGTAACAATTATCAAATGATGATAAATCATATAAGTCACACTATTACTCAAATAAGAGGTGGCGACAATTGGGTACAATTTGAAGTTATCATATTAGACAAAAATAAAATTTATCATAAGTTTAATTGGCAGGTTGAAAAATATAAAGAGGACGGGCCTTTAAAGGACTGCTGGTTAACTACCATGGTGTCAAGTCCCGTGTCTCTAGGAAGTTCAATCTAAAAACTATTGATACAATTTTGTTTCGAAATGAATAAAAATTTAGTAGGAATCAAATAATGAAAACTAAAACCAAAGTAGTAATAGTCGGAGGTGGAGTTGTTGGAGTAAGTGCTCTTTATCATTTAGCTAAGAAAGGGTGGTCTGATGTTGTTTTAGTTGAAAGAAAAGAACTTACATCTGGTTCTACCTGGCATGCTGCAGGGTTGTTACCACTCTTTAATATGAGCTATTCAGTTGGTCAACTTCACAAATATGCTGTTGATCTTTACAAAAAATTAGAGGAAGAGACAGGAAAAAATGTGGGTTTTAGTGTTGTTTCAAATATTCGTTTAGCAAGCACTAAAGATAGAATGGACGAATATCACCAATATGCTGGAGTGGCAAAAACTATAGGAGTAGACGTTAAATTTTTAACGCCACAACAAGTAAAAGAAATTTGGCCCTTATGTCATACTGATGATTTAGTTGGGGCTATTCAACATCCAGAGGATGGATACATTCAACCTGCAGACTTAACACAAGCTTTAGCAACAGGGGCAAGAAATAATGGAGCCGAAATTTATAGAAACACTACCGTCTTATCAATGAAACAAAATAAAGATGGATGGATTGTGGAAACAGACAAAGGTTCAATTGAATGCGAACATGTTATTTCTTGTTCGGGTAATTTTGCAAGACAAACTGGTGAAATGGTTGGTTTAGATATTCCAGTTATTCCTGTAGAACATCAATACATTGTTACAGAACCACATCCTGAAATACAAAAAAGAAAAAAAGACGGCCTTCCAGAGATGGGAGTGTTAAGAGATAGTGATAGCAGATGGTATATGAGAGAAGAAGCTGGTGGATTAATATTAGGTCCATATGAAGATGGTGCACCCGCTTGTTATCTTGAGGGACCATCAAAAAATTCTGAGTATGAATTATTTCAAGAAGATTTAGATCGACTTGCACCTCATATTGAGGGTGCAATACATAGAGTGCCTGCTTTTGGTGAGGTAGGAGTTAAAAAGGTTTATAATGGAGCAATTTGTTATACTCCTGATGGAAACCCAATAGTTGGGCCTGCATGGGGTTTAAAAAATTTTTGGATAAATGAGGGACATAGTTTTGGTATAACTGCTGCTGGTGGTGCAGGATGGCAGCTAGCAGAATGGATAGTAGATGGAGAACCAACGATTGATATGCTTGGGGTTGAACCAAGACGTTATGGAAATTATGCAACTAAATCTTATCTAAAAGTAAAAAATGAAGAAGCTTACAGTCACGTCTTTATAACTCATTATCCAGATGAAGAAAGACCTGCAGCAAGACCTCTAAAAACATCACCATGTTATGAGAGGATGAAAAATTTAGGAGCAGTATTTGGACAAAAATTTGGTTGGGAAAGACCAAACTTTTTTGCAACTGATGGTATGGAGCAGAAAGACGACTGGTCTTTTAGAAGATCCAAATGGTTCGATGCGATTAAAAAAGAGTGTAAAAATGTAAGAGAAAATGTTGGTCTTTTAGATATGACTGCTTTTGCAAAGTGTAGAATAAGAGGTCCAAAGGCAGAAGAATTTTTAGATTATTTAGTTGCAAACAAGCTTCCAAAAAAAATTGGTAGAATAAATTTGTGTCATGCTCTTAACACTAAAGGAGGAGTCCATTCAGAATTTACTATCATGAAGGAAGCTGAAAATAGATATTATCTTGTTTCAGCAGGTGCAAACTTAAGATTAGACCACGACTGGATTCAAAAATGGATGCCTAGTGATGGCTCAGTTATATTTGAGGATTTAACAAACAGTAAAGGTGTGCTTGTCGTAGCGGGTCCAAAGGCAAGAGAATTAATGCAGAAAGTTTCAACAGATGATTTTTCAGGTGAGAATTTTAAGTGGTTAACTGCAAAAAACGTCAATGTTGGGTATGCGCCTGTTAATGCTATGAGAGTAAACTTTGTTGGTGAATTAGGTTGGGAATTGCATCATCCAATTGAATATCAAAACCACATATTTGATAAATTAATGGAAGCGGGAAAAAATTTGGGAATAAAACCTTTTGGAATAAGAGCAATGAACAGTTTAAGGCTTGAAAAATCCTATAAATTAGTAGGTACAGAATTATCTATTGAATACTCTCCATACGAATCAGGTTTGGACAGATTTATTCATCCCAACAAAGGTAATTTCATAGGGCTTGAGGCATTAAATAAATGGAGAGAAAAAGGATTTGATAATAAATTAGTTACTTTAGAGGTCCATGACACAACTGACTCAGATGTTTTGGGAAACAACCCCATTTATAAAGACGATAAAGTTGTAGGGAGAGCCACAAGTGGTGAATATGGATTTAGGTTAGATAAATCAATAGCATTAGCGATGGTAAAACCTGATCTTGCTAATGTCGGTGAAAAACTTAAAGTTGATATATTAGGAAAAATGTATGAGGCTACAATTTTAGAGGAAGGCCCATATGATGCTGAAAATAAATTATTGAGAGCTTAATGAAAATTTTAGTCGCAGTAAAAAGAGTTATTGATTATAACGTTCAAATTAGAGTTAAAGAGGATAAGACAGGGGTAGTTACAGATAATGTTAAAATGTCTACCAACCCTCCTGATGATAACGCTATTGAAGAAGCAGTAAAAATTAAAGAGGCTGGAAAAGCAACAGAGGTTATAGCAGTAAGTGTTGGAGAAGAAAAATCTCAAGAAACAGTTCGTAAAGCTTTAGCAGTTGGTGCAGACAAAGGTATTCTCGTAAAAACTGATGGAATTTTAGAACCTTTAGCAGTTTCGAAACTATTACAAAAAATTGTTGAAAAAGAAAAACCGGATTTGGTTTTCATGGGCAAACAAGCTATTGATGATGATTGTAATCAAACTGGTCAAATGCTTAGTGCATTACTTAATTGGCCACAAGCTACTTTTGCATCTAAGATTGAAATAAAAGATAAAAAATTAGAGGTAACAAGAGAGATTGATGAAGGACTAGAAACAATTGAAATTGCTATCCCAGCAATAGTCACTTGTGATTTAAGATTGAATGAACCAAGATATGCCTCCTTACCAAATATTATGAAAGCAAAAAAAAAACCAATTGAACAAATAAATGCGTCAGATTTGGGAGTAGATACTTCACCAAGAATAGAGCATATTAAAGTTGAAGAACCACCAAAAAGAAAAGCTGGAATAAAAGTTTCAAGTGTAGCGGAGCTGGTTCAAAAACTAAAAAATGAGGCAAAAGTTATTTAATGTCAGTTTTATTAATCGCAGAACATAACAATCAAGATTTAAAACCATTTACGCTAAATGCGGTTACAGCAGCTGCACAAATGGGAGAGGATCTACATGCAATAATAATTGGTCAAAACTGTGGAGACGCTGCAAAAAAATTATCAGAATTACCATTAGTCAAGAAAGTTATTCAAGTAGAAGCAGCTCATTATGAAAATTTTGTTGCTGAAAATTTCGCTCCTGTAATAATTAAATTAGCAGATGCTTATTCACATATTGTTTGTTCAGCAAATACTTTTGGTAAAAATTTAATGCCAAGAATTGCCGCTTCTTTAGATACATCTCAAGTTAGTGATATTATTAAAGTAATATCTCCAGATACATTTTTAAGACCTATATATGCTGGAAATGCATTTGCGACTGTTAAAAGCAAAGATACAAAAAAATGTGTAACTATAAGACCCACCTCTTTTGATCCCTGCGAAAGTTCTGGCGGATCAGCATCTATAGAAAAAGTTGAACCAAATGAGGAATTTAATAATACAAAATTTGTTAGAAGAGAGGAAATTAAGTCCGACAGAC
Source organism: uncultured Pelagibacteraceae bacterium (assembly GCA_902543375.1). Lineage (GTDB taxonomy): Bacteria > Pseudomonadota > Alphaproteobacteria > Pelagibacterales > Pelagibacteraceae > Pelagibacter. The sequence continues at coordinate 103,963 of CACBYE010000001.1, read as the reverse complement.
CAGAACTAGGAACTGCTAGGGTAGTAGTTTCTGGTGGAAGAGGCATGCAAAGTGGCGATAATTTTAAATTAATTACATCGCTAGCTGATAAATTGAATGCAGCTATTGGCGCTTCAAGAGCAGCGGTTGACGCTGGTTACATTGGTAATGACCATCAAGTAGGTCAAACTGGCAAAGTTGTGGTACCAGATTTATATATAGCTGTTGGAATATCAGGAGCTATTCAACATTTGGCTGGAATGAAGGAAAGCAAGGTAATTGTCGCAATTAATAAAGATGGTGAAGCACCAATATTCAGTGTTGCTGATTATGGATTAGAGGCTGACCTTTTTGAAGCAGTTCCACAATTCTTAGATGAATTGAACAAATTAAACACTATACAAAAATAATTTAATCTGTAAAAAATTGATATGTCCAGAGAGTCAATGGAATATGATGTAGTTATTATTGGAGGTGGACCATCAGGTTTATCTACTGCAATTAAACTAAAACAATTGAATTCAAATTTAAATATTTGTGTTTTAGAGAAAGCATCTGAAATTGGAGCTCATATTCTAAGCGGTAATGTTTTTGAAACACGAGCACTTGATGAATTAATTCCTAACTGGAAAGATTTAGATACACCAATTAAAACTAAAGTTACAAAAGAAAAATTCTTATTTTTAGGAAAATTAAAATCCTTAAGCTGGCCAACTTGGTTACTTCCTTCAGTTCAAAAAAATCATAATAATTATATTATTAGTCTTGCTAATCTATGTAGATGGCTTGCGGAGCAAGCAGAAAGTCTTGGAGTTGAAATTTTTCCAGGATTTCCCGCAAGTGAAATTTTATATAATAATGATGGCTCGGTTAAAGGGGTAGTCACCCAAGATATGGGTATTGATAAACAAGGTAATAAAAAAGACAGTTATGAGCCAGGCATGGAGCTGATAGGTAAAGTTACAGTTTTTGCTGAAGGTTGTAGAGGTCATTTAGGTAAACAACTAATTAAAAAGTTTAATCTTAATGAAGGAAAAGACCCTCAACAATACGGTATTGGTTTTAAAGAAATTTGGGAAATTGATGAAAAACATCATGAAGAAGGATTAGTGATGCACACCGCAGGGTGGCCTTTAGATAATAATACATACGGTGGAAGTTTTATTTACCATGCTGAAAGTAAACAAGTGTTTCTAGGATATGTAATTGGTTTAGATTATCAAAATCCACACTTATCTCCTTTCGATGAGTTTCAAAGATTTAAAACACATCCATCAATAAAAAAAATAATTGAGGGTGGAAAAAGAATTTCTTATGGCGCAAGAGCTTTAATTGAAGGTGGCATACAAAGTTTACCAAAAATGCATATGCCTGGAGCTTTACTTATAGGTTGTGATGCTGGAACTCTTAACATGCCAAAAATAAAAGGTTCTCATACAGCAATGAAAAGTGGCATAATAGCTGCAGAAGTAATTAACGAGCATTTTGAAGAAAAAAAAGATTTATCAATTTATGAAGAGAGGTTTAAAAAAAGTTGGTTATTTAAAGAATTGTATGAAGCAAGGAACGTTAAGCCAAGTTTTAGTTGGGGCTTAATACTAGGTATAATTTTCACTGGAATTGACCAAATTTTATTTAGAGGTAAGCTTCCATTTACTTTAAAACATAAACATGCTGATCATGAAACTTTGAAACCAGCAAATGAAATGCCAAAAATTGATTACCCAAAACCTGATAACATTATTACATTTGATAAAACAACATCTGTTTATTTGACTGGTACCAATCATGAAGATAATCAGCCAGTTCATCTTCAGCTTAAAGACCAAGATCTACCAATAAAATATACTCTTGAAAAATATGATGAACCTGCACAAAGGTATTGTCCAGCAGGAGTTTATGAGGTTCGAAAGGAAAATAATGTAAATAAATTTGTTATAAATGCACAAAATTGTATTCATTGTAAAACTTGCGACATCAAAGAACCCTCACAAAATATTGTCTGGGTTACGCCTGAAGGTGGCGGAGGTCCAAAATACGGGAATATGTGATTAATTTTTTAAAAATTTTGTAAAAATTAAAATTATTCCAATAACTCCAATCCAAATTATAAGATTTTTTAAAAAAACTTTTTTATTCCTATTTGCGTAATAAAAACCTGGAAAGACCAACACAATCACTAGCAAAAGGTAAATAGTCGTCAAAATGTTTTCACTCATAATTAAATTTGACTTAAGAAAGATCTATTGCAAATTTTTTGAGAGTTTCAATTGGTAAAACTTTTAATGTATTTTGATGGGTTCTCTTTAAAAAAATGGGACAACCTTTTCCTGCATCAACTGCCCTAGCATACCAAGTTGCACAAACACACCAACCATCTCCATCCTTCAAACCTGGAAATCCAAATTCGGGATGAGGTGTAATCAAATCATTTCCTGCCTCTTTACACCATTCAAGAAATTCTGTTGTAACTTTTGCACAGACTGTGTGTAATCCATGATCATTTTCATCAGTATTACAACAACCATCTCTGTACCATCCCGTCAAAGGGTTATTTGAGCATAATTCTAAATTTTCACCTAGAACATTTTTTTGTAATTTATTTTCCATACACGTTGTATATTTCCTCATCGATAGCAGCATTAAAAGAGATAGAACGTCTTTCTTCCTCAGTATCCTTAAATGGAAAAACTGTATGCATTAAATAATTAGGGAACAAATAAAAATCACCAACTTCTGGTGTAATATTTAACGTAGATGGACAAGTAAACATTCTAGCTCCGTGTATTAGCTGTAAACTTCCACCTCTATATTTTTTAGATTTTTTTTGTTGAGTACTTTCTCCTAAAGATTTAGGAACTTTTAGAAATCCAGCACCAGAAATATGACCTCCATGCCAGTGAGTAGGATTATACTCATTTTTAAATTGTCTCACTACCCAAGTTTTTAATAAATTAAATTTTGTTATTTTTTTTCCTTCATTCAATTCAGTGTAAATTTTAGAGGAATTTCCTAAAAACTCTAACCAACCAGATGATTTAACAAATTCTAATTCTAATAAAAATTCCTGTGTCACATCACCTACTAATGCTTCGCCATAGTCTAACTTTTTTAATTTTGTTTCATCATCTACAGTTTTATCAATATATTCGTTTAATTTTTTTAAAATTACATCAGGTATTTTTACTTTTAAAACTGCTGGACCTAATACCCTCAAATTTTGATATTTTATTTCCATTGTTAAACTTTTGTTGGGTTAGGTTGTCCCTTGTAAATTTTTTCTGGATCAAATTTTTTATCTTTTTCTAAAAATTTCATTTCGATTTTTTTACCATCATCAATTAGACCTAAAGGGATGGATCTATAAAAACAAGATCGATAGCCAACATGGCAACTGGCTCCGTCGCCAATATCAACTGTTAGCCAAATTGAGTCTTGATCATCATCAATTCTAATTTCAATTACCTTTTGAATAAAACCACTGGTTTTACCTTTATGCCAAATCGCATTTCTAGACCTACTAAAATAATGAGCCTCTTTAGTCTCGATTGTTTTTTTTAACGCTTCCACATTCATGAATCCATGCATCAGTATTTCTTTAGTTTTATGACACATGGTTATTACGGGTATTAAACCATCGTTATCAAATTTAGGTGAAAGAAGATTTCCTTCTTCAATTTCAGCTACATTTTCTCTTTTTTTGAACATATTAAGTGATTATGTAGCACATATAAGTATATTTTAAATATTTTAAAATAAGCAAATTATATGTATAAAACACCTCGATGAAATTAGTAAAAGACACAAAACCCGAGCAAGAAATTAAGAAAGTTTCCGATAAAGATGCAGAGGAAGCTTTCAAAACAATTTTAACTTGGATGGGAGAGGATCCTAACAGAGAGGGACTTTTAGAAACTCCTAAAAGGGTTGTGAAAGCTTTCAAAGAGTATTTTAAAGGCTATAAGGAAGATCCAAATCAAATTTTAGATAAAACTTTTGGAGACGTTGATGGTTATGATGACATGGTCGTGCAAAAAAATATTTCTGTTCAAAGTCATTGTGAACATCACATGGCGCCGATAATTGGAAAAGCTCATGTAGCTTACATACCAAGAGAAAGAGTAGTAGGATTAAGTAAATTAGCTAGAGTTGTAGAAGTTTTTTCTAAGAGATTGCAAACTCAAGAGAGACTTACTATGCAAATTGCGAATACCTTAATGAAATCTTTGGATGCTAAAGGTGTGGCCGTTACAATTGATTCAACTCATCAGTGTATGACGATGCGAGGTATAAAAAAAGAACAAGCCACAACAGTAACAAATTATTATTTAGGTCAATTTAAAGAAGATCTAAGTTATCAAAATAGATATTTGAGATTTATAAGCATCACAAAAGATTAAAGTGTCTGATCATTTTAAAGCATTAATTTTGGATCAAAAGGGTGAAGAGTACACAAGAGAAGTAAAAACAATAGATAAGAGCTTTTTAAAACATGGCGATGTAACAATTAAAGTTGATTACTCTGATCTTAATTTCAAAGACGGGATGATTTTAAAAAATGGTGGAAGATTAGTAAAAGAATTTCCACATATTCCTGGAATAGATTTCTCCGGAAATGTTTTGGAAAGTGAAAACCCCAAATTTAAACAAGGTGATGAAGTAATATTAACAGGATTTAGAGTTGGTGAGGTTTTTTATGGTGGATACTCGCAAGTTGCAAAAGTAAATGGAGAATTTTTGGTAAAAAAACCAAAAAATTTAACCACTAAACAGGCAATGATACTTGGAACCGCTGGTTTCACATCTTTAATGAGTGCATTCGCAATTAAAGCAAGAGAAGAAATTTTGTTAGGCGAAAAAGTTAACAACGTATTAGTTACTGGTGCAACAGGTGGAGTAGGGAGTGTAGCGGTAATAGTATTGAATAAAATGGGTTACAACGTTACTGCTGTTACTGGAAAAGACTCTAAAGCAGATTATTTAAAATCATTAGGTGCTAAAACTGTTGTCAATCGTAGTGAATTTGACAAAGATCCGAGACTAATTGATAAAGGTTTATGGGACGGGGTTGTTGATACAGTTGGTGGAAAAATATTAGCTAATGCAATAGTTCAAACTAACTCAAATGGAATTATTGCAGTTTGTGGAAATGCAAGTACCAATGAGCTTAATACTAATGTAATCCCTTTTATGCTAAGAGGAATTAAGCTTTGGGGTATGGACTCTGCAAACTGCAGCATCAAAAGAAGGGAATTTATTTGGGGAGAGGCAGCAAATTTAATTGATTTTAGTTTACTTGAAAAATCTATTCAAACAGTTAGCTTAGAAGAGTTGATTGAAACCTATCCTAAAATTTTAAAGGGTGAAATTTCAGGGAGAGTTTTAGTTGATTTAAATAAATAATGGATTGGGATAAACTAAAGATTTTTCATGCAGTAGCAGAAGCAGGAAGTTTTACAAACGCAACAGTAAATTTAAATCTTAGTCAATCAGCCATCAGTAGACAAATTCAATCTTTAGAACAGGACTTAAAAGTTCAATTATTTGAAAGACATGCTAGAGGTTTAACACTTACAGAAAATGGTGAATATGTATTCAAAACAGCTCATGAGGTTATTAGTAAATTAAAAGAGGTTGAAACCTCACTGGGTGATCAAAAAAATAAGCCTACGGGAAAATTAACAATAACAACAGTAAGAAGCTTTGGAACTCACTGGCTAACCCCAAGAATTCAAGAATTTATGCGGCTTAACCCAGAAATAGAGATAGAATTAGTTTTTGATGATAAAGAGCTAGATTTAAGTACTCGTCAGGCCGATATTGGTATTTTTATGAGAAGACCAAAACAGCTGAATTATATTCAAAAAAAACTAGTTGATATTAAGTACTTTATATATGGCTCAAATAAATATTTAGAGAAGCACGGAATGCCAAAAACAGTAGGAGACTTAAATAAACATAAATTTATTTCTTTTGGAAAAGGAGCGCCATCACCTGTTTATAATCCAGACTGGGCCTTAAAACTTGGGATGCATGATGGTAAAAAAAGAAAAACTATAATGAAAGTAAACAGTGTTATGGGATTACTTTTAGCTGTGGAGTCAGGGGTTGGTCTTGCAGCTTTACCTGAATATTTAGTAAGTGATTCAAATAAAGTCATAAAAGTGTTACCCAAATCGGAGGGTCCAATTACTGAGGCTCATTTTGTTTACCCTCAATCTCTTAAAAATACAGCTAGAGTTCAGGCATTTAGAAACTTTCTCTTCAGCAAAATAGGCGACTGGAAAGCCTAAATTTACATTAATTATTAATTCTAATATAAGTTGTTTCTGCGACATAATTGCGATTGATTATCATTATCATTGAGAATAATTATCATTTGCAATTAACCAATGTGCGGAGAAAAGGTAAATAAATGAGAAAAATAACAAGTCTATTTTTAATAGCATCTTTATTTATATCAACTTTTGCAGTTGCGAATGAAGTTAATGTTTTTAATGCAAGACACTACAAAGCCGATGCAGAGCTTTATTCAAAGTTCACTAGTATGACAGGAATTAAAGTTAATCTAATAAATGGAAAATCAGGAGCTCTTGAAAAAAGAATAATTGAGGAGGGCGCAGATTCTTCTGCAGATCTTTATATTACTGCTGATGCTGGAAGATGTGGTGCTATGGATGCAAAAGGTCATCTTCAAGGTGGTTTAACTTCTGCAGCTATAAAAGCTGCCGTTCCAAAAAATTTTAGAACAAGTAAATGGGTTGGAATAGCAAAAAGAGCTAGAATAATTTATTATTCACCTGAAAGAGTTACTGGTGCTGAATTATCTGGAATGTCTTATGAAGGTCTAGCTGATCCTAAATGGAAAGGAAGATTAGTAATAAGAAAATCTAGCAATATATATAATAAATCTCTTGTAGCTTCATTAATTGAAAATAATGGAAAAAAAGCTACAGCTGAATGGGCAAAAGGAGTTGTTGCTAACATGGCTAGAGACTCTAAAGGAAATGATAGAGCTCAGATCATGGCGGTCGCAGCAGGAGAAGCTGATATTGCAGTAGCTAACACTTACTATTTAGCTTTAATGTTATCTGGTAAAAAAGGTGCAGAGCAACAAGCAGCTGCTAAAAAAGTAAAAGCTTTCTTTCCTAATCAAAATGGTAGAGGAACGCACATGAATGTTAGTTGTGCAGCTTTAGTAAAAGGAGCACCTAATAAAGATAATGCTGTTAAACTTGTAGAATTTTTATTAACTCCGCAATCTCAAGAACATTTCACTAACAATACATTTGAGTTTCCAATGATTGATGGTGTTTCACCAAGTCCATTAGTAGTAAACAACTTAGGATTAGATTTTCAACAAGATATGAAAACTAAGCTAGCTTCTTATGGAAAAAATCAAGCTGCTGCATTAGAAGTAATGACAGCTGCTGGTTGGAAGTAATTAAGTGAAAAAACAAAAAAAATTTATTTCTGAAATTGATTTAAATAAATCTTCCAGTGCATGTTCCCCATGTCAACAGGAGTGTAAAAAAATTGATGAAAGAATAAATAAAAGAAAAATGTCAGAAATTAAAACTAAGGAGGTTCCGCATATCCTAAAAGTATTTAATTTTTGATTTTCTTAAATAGTGTCCAGAGTAAATGGGGATTTATTTTGGACACTTTACTTTTTTCATTTATAAGGCGGATTATAATATGAAATTTAATAGCTGGTATCTTAGTTCTTTTTTAATTTCTTTTTTTGTATTAATTCCAATTATAACGGTATTTACAAGTTTCTTTGAAAGCACGTCAAATTATTACGAAATTTTAAAAAATACTTTTTTGATAGAGTATATTTTAAATTCATTAGTATTATTGATCGCAGTATTGATTTTAACATTTCTATTAGGCACTGGAACAGCTTACTTAGTATCTTTTTATAAATTTCCAGGTAGTGATTTTTTTAAATGGGCATTAATTCTATCTTTTGCAGTCCCTCCTTATATTTACGCTTATTCTTTAACGGCTTTTTTTGAAAACTATGGAACTGCTTTTACTATTTTAAAAAACCTATTTGGTGATGCAAATTACAATAAAAGTATTCCAAAATTAGATGGAATGTTTGGTGCAATAATATCAATTAGCTTTTCTTTATTTGCTTATGTTTATATTCTCGCTAGAGCTTCTTTTTTATATCAGTCACAAAACTTAATAGATTTAGGAAAAAATCTTGGTTTTACAAAATTTAAATCGTTTTATAAAATTATATTACCAGCTGCCAGACCTGCAATTGTTGCTGGTTTATCTTTGGTTGCAATGGAAACCTTAGCAGAATTTGGGGCAGTAGATTTCTTTTCAATCAATACTTTAACTACTGGTATTTATAACTCTTGGATAACTTTTGACGATTTAGCGTTTGCAAATCGAATATCTTTCTTCTTATTACTATTTATATTTTCCCTATTTTTGCTTGAGAATTTATCCAGGCAAAAAGCAAAATATCACTTCAATTCTAGAGGTGGTTTTAAACAAAAAGAAAAATCTAAACTATCTAGTAATAAGGCAGTCTTAGCATTTGCAGGATGTTTTTTTGTATTTTTTATGAGTTTTTTATTTCCATTAAGCCAAATGTTGTATTGGACGATAAAATTTCCAGAAAACTTATTTGATCTACAAATAATTGATCTTTTATTAAATACTCTTTATTTAGTTTTTTTATCTAGTTTAGTGTTAATAATATTCTCTTTAATATCAAATTATGGCAATAGGGTTTCAAATAATAAAACTTTAAATATTTTATCCACTTTATCAATTTCTGGCTATGCAATCCCTGGAGTAATTTTGGCCATTGCTTTTATAACTTTTATTGCATGGTTTGATGAAAATATAATCAAGTCATTAGGTTTTTTATCTATTAAAAAATTATTTATAGGTTCAATTCTTGGATTAGTCTTAGTCTATTTTGTAAGATTCTATTCTTTAGCTTTTAATGGAATCAAATCTGGTTATGAGAAAATAAATATTTCAGTAGATGAGAGCGCTTATTTGCTAGGCTACTCTAAAAGAAAAACATTTATGAATATTCATATTCCTTTTTTGAGAAATTCTCTTTTGTTTATAATTATTTTGATTTCATTAGAGATAATAAGAGAATTACCTATTACACTAATTTTAAGACCTTTTAATTTCGAAACTTTTGCAACTACAGCATATATCTCCGCCTCTGAGGATTTATTGGAGGCTGCTGCAGTACCTTCATTATTTTTAATATTAATTGCTTCTTTATTCATTATAATTAGTTCAAAATATATTTTAAGAGAAAACAATGAATAAGAATTTTTTCGAAATTAAGAATGTTGATTTTAAGGTTGGAGGTAAAACCAAAGTAGCTAATGTATCTTTTGCTATTGAAAATGAAGGCGATGTGATTTGTCTTTTAGGTCCATCCGGTATCGGAAAAACTACTATATTAAGAACAATTGCAGGGTTAGAAAAAATTAAAAAAGGATCAATAGAACTTAAGGGAAATGTTTTATCTTCAGATAAAATAAATCTTGAGCCAGAAGATAGAAATATATCTCTTGCGTTTCAAGAAAATAGTTTATTCCCACATTACACTGTAGAAAAAAATATATTATTAGGTGCAGAAAGAAATAAAGGTAAAAAAGATCATCAAGTTAGTTTTCAAGAAATTATAGAGTTATTAGATATTTCTTTAATATTAAATAAATATCCACATGAAATTAGTGCCGGAGAAGCACAAAGAGCTTCTCTTGCTAGATCTTTAGTTACTCAGCCAGATTTATTATTATTAGACGAACCATTATCCAATGTGGACCAGAGCTTTAAAGAAGAAATACAAGAAAAATTAAAAAAAATATTAAAGAGTTCAAAAATTACTACAATAATTGTTACACATGACTCTTATGAAGCTTTTTACTTAGGATCAAAATGTGGAATAATTTTAAATCAAGAGCTTAAGCAATTTGATGATCCATATAACGTTTATCATTTACCAAACTCAATTGAGGTAGTTAATTTCTTAAATAGAGGCACTCTTATTCCTGCAGAAGTAACGAGCCCTAAAAGTTTAGAAAACAAGGATCTTGGAACAATTACGGGTAATTTCTTAAAACCTTTTCCGATAGGTACAAAGGTTAAGCTTTTGGTACAGCCAGAAGATTTGCATCATGACGATAAAAGTAATTTGAAATTTGAGGTAGTCGATAGGAAATTTAGAGGTACTAATTTTATTTATACTCTTAAAACTCCGAGTAACACCCTTATTCCCGTTTTTGTGCATTCTCACCATATCCATCAACATGACGTTGATGAAAAATTTGGTATTAAAAGACCAATTCATATTGATCATATAGTTTGCTTCTAATAAAAGCCTTAAAAAATGAATAGTAAGTTTAAAATTTTCTTAAAAGGAATTATTGATGTAAGTCCTCTAATGATACCGGTCGTGCCATTTGGTTTGATATTTGGTGTTTTGGCAATTGATGTTGGGTTTACCCCTCTACAAGCAATGGGTATGTCTCTAATAGTATTTGGTGGTGCATCGCAAATTGTCCTTTTACAATTATTTTCAGGAGGAGCATCCTCTTTAGTCATTATAAGTTCTGTCGGTGCAGTAAATTCAAGACATTTACTTTATGGTGCAGTCGTCTCAGAACATTTATCAGACTTAAAATTGATTTGGAAAATTATAATTTCTTATTTTTTGATTGATCAGGCTTTTGCAATATCAAATGAATATTTTAAGAAAAATAAAGAGAGAAATAGATATTTTCACTTAGTTGGAGGTGGTGCCGCTTGTTGGATTATTTGGCAGTCAACTACATTACTAGGAATTATCTTAGGATCAGCTATACCAGAAAAACTGGGATTGAGTTTTGCAGTTCCCTTAACTTTTTTAGCATTATTAGTAAATGACTTTAGAAAGTTTACAAATCTAGTAGTAATAATTGTTTCAGGATCAGTGGCTACTCTTGGTTACAATTTTATTCCATTCAAGGCCTATGTTATAGTTGCTGCTTTGGCTGGATTATTAACAGCAATAGTTTTAACAAAAACAATTAAAACAAAATGAGCAACTGGGCTTTAATTTTATCCTGTGGAATAATTACTTATCTAACAAGATTTACAATGATTGCTTTAGTTAAAAAAGAGATGTTTAGTGACAGGATAAGAGAAGTACTGTCATTTGTGCCTTCAGCAATATTTCCAGCTATTATTTTTCCTGCAATTTTCATAAATGACCTAGGTTCTTTTCAATTAGAGAATAACCCAAAGATAATTGCAGCAATAATTGCAACAGCTATTGGAATATTCACAAGAAGCATAATTGCGACAATATTTTCAGGATTAGCCTCTTACTGGTTTTTAATTTTTGCTATATAAAATTTTGGATGAAAAAGTTATTAGTTTTATTTTTTTGCGTAGTTTCTTTTAATGCCATTGCGATGGACAAAAAAACAACTTTTAGTAAAGACTTGTTTAATAAAGCACAATCTGAAGGTAAATTTGTTGTAGTAAGTTCTTGGATTAAATATTGTTCATCTTGCGCAGGTCAAATGAAAATTTTAAAAACTGCAAAAGAAGAGGGTGGATTGTCGGATATCAAATTTGATAATATTGAATATTTTTCTTTTGACGTAACAAATAAGGAAATTTCAAATTTATTAAATGTACAATATCAAACCACACTTTTAATCTTCAAAAATAATGAGGAGATATATAGAAGCGTTGGAGAAACGACCAAGGATTTAATTTACGAGGCTATAAAATCCTCGATTAAGACTTAAGATCCTAATTTAAGATTACTTTCAACGTTAAAGTCAATTTTTTCTGGTTTTTTTAAATTAAGATTGTTCATAATATCGATATATTCATCTACATTTTTAACCTGTAATCTTGGATTAGATCTTTTTTCCTTTCCGATAGTACTAACTGTTTCACCTTTATAATCATGGGCTGGATACAAAAGTGTTTCATCAGGCAATTTCAATAGTCTATTAAAAATTGAATTATAAGCATCTTTAGAACTTCCATTTTGAAAATCAGTTCTACCAGTACCATTAATTAGCAATGTATCTCCAGAAAATAGATAATTATTCATTAAAAAACAAAAACTATCAGATGTATGTCCAGGTGTATAGAGAGCTCTGATTTTGAATTTATCAAGTTGAATTATTTCATCATCTTTCACTTTAACTTCAACAGCATCTGTTGGAGTATGTTCTCCCATTATAGTAACACACTTTGTTTTTTCTCTTAATTTACCTGCACCTGTAACGTGATCAGCATGAATATGAGTATCTATTACTTTAACTAATTTTAAATTTAATTGATTGAGTATTTTAATGTAATCTTCAACGTTTTCTAAAACGGGATCTATAATCAAGGCCTCCCTTCCTTCTGCTGAGGCAATTATGTAAGTGTAAGTACTAGATTTTTGGTCAAAAACTTGTTTAAAAATCATAATTTAATATTATCACAATATTATGGAAACCACCACATTTGACTGGTCATGCAGAAATTCCTGGAAACAAAGTGCAAAAAATACTGCGTGGTGTTTACTTGGTTGTTCAATAGGAGATTTTGGAACTATTTTATTTTTTCAAATAACGAAAATACCTTTTCCTGTTATGGCCATAATGTTGTTAGCTATTTTAAATGGTTTGATAACCAGCATTATACTTGAAACTATTATTTTACTTGGTCAAAATTTTAAATTTAAAAATGCAATAAAAACCGCTTTTGGTATGAGCTTTATTTCGATGATAAGTATGGAAACCACAATGAACTTAACAGATTATTTTTTAACTGGTGGAGCAATATTAACATGGTGGGTTGTACCTTTAATGCTTATTGTAGGTTTTTTAACACCATGGCCTTATAATTATTGGAAATTAAAAAGATATGGCATCAACTGTCATTAAAAATTGGGATAATCAAACTTGGCTATCTTCAAAAAATTATATTAATTCATTCAATAAATTTTTAATCAAAAATACTAACATTAATTCAAATTTTAAAATTTTAGATATTGGTTGCGGTAGAGGAAAAATTTTAGGTTCATTAAGTTCAAGATTAAAACTTAAATATAAACCTTTGGGTATAGATATTATAAATCACAAAGATAGAGATAAAAGAATTAATTTTAAAAGAGCAAATATTTTAGATCTTTCATTGAGAAAAAGTCAAAAATTTGATTTAATTTTGATTAAACAAACAATTCATTTAATAAAATTAAATGAGGTAAAAAAATTATTAAAATCATTAGAAAAAATTTTAAATACAAAAGGTAAAATTTTAATTTTTACTCTGGATATGATAAACAACGAAATTCCAACTTTTAAATTAATGAAACTTAAACTTAGCAGATCTCTTATGCGAGATAAAAAAATATTGAAGATTATTACAAATTTATATCCTCAAAGAATTCAAAAAAGATTTATTTTTAAAGTGAAAATAAGTAAAAAAAAATACTTAGATATGGTTAAAAATAGATATATTTCAACTTTAATACCTTTATCCAAAAAACAAATTTCTCAAGGTATCCGAGAAATTGATTACAGTTATAAAAATAAATTAAAATTTAAAGACAAATTAAATTGTATTATATTATAAAATTTTTTTAAGCAAATTCTCCTTAAACAATATTTTATGAATTATAACAGCAGAAATATGTAAGGATATTAATGCGATAAGTGTATAATTGCTTAGGATATGGATTTCGTAAAATATTTCTGCTAAATCAAAATTATCTTGAATTTCAAGATTAAAAAAAAACATATTAAGTTCCTCACCGTTATATAATTTTTTTAGAGCACCTGAAATTGTTATTACCAAAATTGAAATATACAAAAAAACATGATTTAATTTTGCAATTATTTTCTGACCAAGAAAAATACTATCATTTAAGTTTGGAGTTGGATTAAAGGTTTTATAAATAAGCCTTAGTATAGTTAAGTAAAATATACTAATACCGATTGTAACGTGAATATTTTCTGTGGTTAATCTTTTCTCACTGAAATCCATGTCTACTAGATACATACCTAAAGGAATTTGAATTATTAATACTGTGGCACTTAACCAATGAAATATTCTGGAAATAGCTCCATATTCTGTTAGGGTATTCTTTAGTTTCATATGTTATTTATTATAAAAGTAATTAAATATTTTTTCTGCATTTTAATTTTCGTATTATTGTCACTTCCAGTTAATTCCGAAATGTCTGTTGAGGAAATAATAAAAGGAAGAAAAGCCCTATTTAGCAAGAATTATAGCACTGCAAAAAGAGTACAAGCTTTGGCTAGTAAAGGAGAATTCGATAAGTCGAAATCTTTAATGATAGAAATGAGTGAAAATTACAAAACTTTAATTGAATATTTTCCAGAAAATTCAAAAGAAGGTTTTAAAACCGAGGCTCTTCCTTTGATCTGGGAAAATAAAAAAGAGTTCAATGATTTAATGACAAAATCATCAGATGATATGATCAAATTAACATCATTAATAGAGGACTCTGATGATATTAGGGCTACTTTAACTCAGATGATGTGGAGCAATTGTAAAGCCTGTCATAGTAAATTTAGAGCGCCACATTAACTTTAAAATTGACTAAGGGTTTGCTTTTTGGTTGTCCAACCAAAAAAGCATCCCTTAATCGCTTTTTTGGCACTCAAGTCTAATTAGACTTTTATTTTTATCGTTTTCGTTTTTATGAAACATTAAGTTTGCCAGCTAAGTATCAGGTGGCATTTTATTCATAGAAACTACCTCCTTATGTAAAAAAGATTAAATTTTAGTTAAGTTGTATTCAAGTAATTAATTTTAGTTTAAATAAAATATATTTCTTGAATACAACCTGACTGGTTTGTAGTATTCAGCTTTCATAAAAAAATTCAATTTAGAATAGAAATATAATTTGCATTAATATTAATTCTGGCTAAGATAAAATTATGAACTATGTAAGTGGGCTTATAAATCTTGTCATAAGTTTGGTTATTTCGACAATAATTATTTATGCAATAAATTTTGCCGCTGGTTTTGCTGGAGCGGATTATTCTTTTACAAATGGTGAAGTTTTTGTGATGTGGATTTTAATGGCAATCTTAGTAAATAATTGTTTTAAAAAATAATATTCCATTAATGAGTAACTCAGTAAAGACTGACGATGTTATTTTTAATTTTTTTAAACAAATCTGCGATGAAAAAGACGATAAAAAATGTGTTGAGCTGGGAAATAGCTGGATAAGAGCCATGGAGAAAAATTTAGTAAATATGGAAGCAAATTTAGATGAAAAAGATAAAGTTAAACACAAAGAAAATATTCAAAATAATCGTGATCATTTAAATAGTCTAAAAGGTAAAACTTCAGCTGAATGGAAAGAATACGCAACCAAATGCATGGTTGAAATTATGGATAATAAAGTATAATTATATTTTAAAAGGGGTGTCTTAACAGACTGAGATTAAACCCTAAGAACCTGTCCGGTAATTCAGAAAGGGATACAAATGGATAAAGCATTTTTTTTAAGTCAATCAAAATCACTAACGTTAGTTATTATCATAAGTTTGATATTTGTTTTTTTAGGCTTATATAACTCGAAAAAATATCAGGGTCTAAACAACTATTTAACCGCAAATAGAAATATTGGATTATTTTCTTTAACAACAAGTTTAACCGCTTCAGCTTTAGGAGCATGGATTTTATTTGGTCCAGCATCAGCAGCAACATGGGGAGGAATAGGAGCTATTATAGGATATTCACTTGGAACTGCATTTCCTATGTTTTTTTTAATATATCTTGGAAAAAAAATTAGAAAAGACTTCCCTAAAGGATCCTCTTTGATTGAATTTATGCGTAAAAAATTTGGAAAAAGTTTATTTAAATTAATTTTATTAATGACAATTTTTTATATGTTTATCTTTTTATGTGCTGAAGTTACTGCAGTAGCTGTTTTAATTAATTATATTTCAGGCACTGAACTTTGGATAACAGCTTTAATTGTCTTACTTTCTACTCTTGCTTACACCTTATATGGAGGCTTAAGAGCTTCTATATTTACTGATAATATTCAAATGGTTGTTATTGGAGTTCTTTTGTTAATTTCTCTATTTTACATAACCTCTTTTACAGGCTCTGAATTTTCTTTTAATTTTATAAAAGAAAAAAATCCTCAACTATTAAGTTCATCTTACGTACCGAGTTATACAGCTGGTTTGACTTTTTTTATTGCAGTAGCTGCAACTAATTTATTTCATCAGGGTAATTGGCAAAGAGTATATGCTGCTAAAAATTTCGTAACTCTTAAAAAAAGCTTAATTATATCTTTTTTTATTATTATACCTGTCGTATTTTACATGGGATTTACAGGAATGGTTGCTTTCTCTATAGACCCAGCTACCAGACCAGATCTTGGTTTTTTTACATTATTACTTAAAGATCAAACAGAACTACTTTCTATTGTGGTGATTATATTAGGTTTGGCATTAACCATCTCAACTGTAGATACTTTGGTGAATGCTATATCAAGCTTGATTATTGTAGATGGTAAAGCAACGTTTAATCTAGATAAAAAAATGAATTATTTAAATTTATCTAAATATGTAATTTTATTTTTATCTTTTATTTCTTTTATAGTTGCATCCAAAGGTTTTGATATTTTATATTTATTTTTACTTGCTGATTTATTCTGTTGTGCTTTTGTACTTACTGTTTTTTACAGTTTTTATAACAAAAGCATTAAGGAAAAAAATGCATATATTTCTATTATAATTGGACTGATTGGAGGTTTTTTAATGTTTCCTGCTCCTGATTTCTCCAAAAGTTTATTAGTTGGTGTTCTTTTACCTAAAGAATTGTTTACACCTATTGTGTCACAGTCATTATTATTTCTATCTTTTGTAATTGCAACTTTTTTACCATTATTAGTTTTAAAAGCTAAAAGGTTTTAATATTAGTAGATTGCATTAGAAAAATTAATGTCTATAAATCTGACACGATGTCAGTTAACCAAATAGTAATTAATAGTCTTTCCAAAGTTTATGATAATGGTTTTAATGCATTAAAAAAAGTTAGTCTTGAAGTTAAACAAGGTGAAATTCTTGCAATGCTTGGACCGAATGGTGCAGGAAAGACAACTTTAATAAGTATTATTTGTGGTATTGTTACACCCTCGTCAGGCACAGTTATGGTCGATGGTTTTGATATAATCAAAGATTATAGGGAGACAAGATCTAGAATTGGAATGGTACCTCAAGAATTAAGTTTAGAATCTTTTGAGACAGTTTTTGATACTGTATCGTATTCGAGAGGTTTATACGGCAAATCCCCAAAACCTGAACACATAGAAAAAATTTTAAAAGATTTAAGTTTATGGGATAAAAAAGATCAAAGATTAAGACAGTTGTCAGGTGGAATGAAAAGGAGAGTTTTAATTGCTAAAGCTTTATCTCATGAACCAAAGATATTATTTTTAGATGAACCTACTGCAGGAGTAGATGTAGAACTAAGAAAAGAAATGTGGGAAGTAGTAGATACATTAAGAAAAACAGGAGTGACAATTATTTTAACAACTCATTATATTGAAGAAGCAGAGGCAATTGCAGATAGGGTTGGTGTAATCAATCAGGGCGAAATAATACTTGTTGAGGAAAAAAAAAAATTGTTAAAAAAGATGGGTCAAAAAACGCTTACAATTGAATTACAAGAAAGCATTAACGAAATACCAAAATCACTAGAAAAATATAATTTAAATATTGGAGATAATAAAATGTATTTAAATTATACTTACAGTCTACAGGAGAAACAAACAGGCATAACTAACTTATTGCAGGATTTAAAAGATACTGGATTAAAGCTAAGAGATTTAAAAACAGAACAAAGTAATTTAGAGAAAATATTTGTAAATTTGGTTAAGGAGAGCAATGAAATTTAATTATTACGGTTTTAAAGCTATATATTTTCATGAGATGAATAGATTTTTAAGAACCGTAGGCCAATCTATCCTCTCACCAGTGATATCTACATCATTATATTTTGTTGTATTTGGATCAGTAATCGGAGGATACATTCAAAAAATTGATGGTGTTAGTTATGGTTCGTATATAGTTCCGGGTTTATTAATGCTTACACTACTTACTCAGTCAATTAGTAACACTTCTTTTGGAATCTTTTTTCCTAAATTTAATGGGACTATCAACGAGATTTTAGCAGCACCTATTTCAACAATTGAAACAGTTTTAGCTTTTGTAGGAGCAGGGGCCACTAAAACTTTAATAGTTGGTGCTGTTATTTTTACCACAGCCACATTTTTTGCTGAAGTAACAGTTGAGCATCCAGCATTAATGATATTCTTGTTGGTTTTAGTCTCTTTTACTTTTGCTCTATTTGGTTTCTTAATTGGTGTTGTAAGTAAAAACTTCGAACAAATGTCAATCATTCCATCATTAGTTATTACTCCAATGGTGTTTTTAGGGGGTAGTTTATATAGTCTGGATATGTTGCCACCATTCTGGCAAACTGTTTCTTATTTTAATCCAGTAGTTTATTTAATTGATGGTTTAAGATTTTCATTTTATGGAATATCAGATTTTAATATTTGGATAAGTGTAGGTTCCATGGTCTCATTTTTAGTGACATGTGTGATCGCTGTATCAATATTATTGAAAAAAGGTTATAATATTAAATCCTAACAACCCATTTCTGGGTAAATTATTTAACAATATATTAAGAGGAATTATATTGGTTAGAATTGTTCAGACTCTGTTGAGCCTTCCATTGCTGTGGTTGAACTTTTACCACTACTTATTGTATTAGAAACTGCATCAAAATAAGATGTACCAACTTCTCTTTGATGTTTCACACTAGTGTAACCATCTTTTTCACGAGCAAATTCTTGTTCTTGAATTTTTGAATAAGCAGACATACCTTCTTTTTTGTATTTTTCGGCAAGCTCAAAAATTGCAATATTCTGTGTATGAAATCCAGCAAGGGTAATAAACTGAAATTTATAACCCATAGCACTTATCTCCTTTTGAAAAGAAGCTATTTCAGTATCTGATAAATGTTTCTTCCAGTTAAAAGATGGTGAGCAATTGTATGCTAAAAGTTTTCCAGGAAATTTTTCATGGATTGCATCAGCAAATTTTCTTGCTTCTTCAAGATTTGGTGTTGCAGTTTCACACCAAATTAAATCTGAATAAGGTGCATATGCTAAACCTCTAGATATAGCCTGATCAATTCCAGCTTTTACATAGTAAAAACCCTCTGGTGATCTTTCACCAGTTAAGAAAGGTCTATCATTATCGTCATGATCATTTGTAATTAATTTTGCTGCATTTGCATCTGTTCTGGCTAAAATTATTAAAGGTACATCTGCGATATCAGCTGCTAATCTCGCAGCTTTTAAATTTTTAATCATAGTACCTGTTGGAACTAATACTTTACCACCCATATGTCCGCATTTTTTTTCACTCGCTAATTGATCTTCGAAATGAACGCCAGCAGCGCCTGCTTTAATAAATTTTTTCGCAAGTTCAAATACATTTAAAGGACCACCAAAACCTGCTTCTCCATCAGCAATAATTGGAAGCATGTAATCAATTCTTTTTTCTTTCTTCATGTCACCATCTTTTAGTTCCATATGTTGAATTTGATCTGCTCTAATTAATGCATTATTCATAGACTCAACCAATTTAGGAGCACTATCATAAGGATACAATGATTGATCAGGATACATTTCACCTGCGGTATTAGCATCAGCAGCTACTTGCCAACCACTTAAATAAATTGCTTTCAAACCAGCTTTCGCATGTTGGACTGCATGGTTACCTGACAAAGACCCAAGAGTATTTACATAATTTTCAGTATTTAACAATTTCCATAGTTTCGTGGATTGTTGTTTACAAAGTGAATATTCAATTTTGATTGAGCCTCTAAGTCTTTCAACTTCTTCTGGAGTATAATCCCTTTTAATACCTGCAAATCTTTTTAAGTCGTATGAGATGTTTTCAGCACTCATCTTTGTTTCCTTTGGTTTTAAAAGCTATTATTGAAAAATGAAATTTAGTAGAATTTATAAGATTTAGTTTGAGTCTGTTAGTGTCTCAGTTAAATCGTTCATTCCACTAGAACCCCAGTCACAATGATCATCCCTCATGTAGATTCCTCTGCTATTGTGTCTAGCTAGATCTTCATGTCTAATGATTTGAGCTTCGTTTTCAGTGTTTTTTAATTTTTCGTCCATGTAAATCTTATAATTTACAAGATTTACAAAATCTACAAAAAACTTTAAAAGTCTTGTAAATCAAAGAAAAATATTGTAAAAATTAATTTACAAAATTTACTAATAGAAAATATGAGTCAATTAAATTTAAAAATTGGTCCAAAAATCAAGGCTTTTCGAAGACAACTAGGTCTTCAAGCTAACAAATTAGCTGAGGATTTGAATATTTCACCCAGTTATTTAAATTTAATAGAGGGTGGAAAAAGAAAAATAGATGGTGATTTACTTTTAAAAGTTTGCGAAAAACTGAATATCGAGCTCTCTCAATTAACCTCAAAAACAGATATTAACTTAGAAAATACTTTGTCAGAAATTCTTGATGACAAATTATTTGAAGATTTAGATATTTTAGCCCCAGAGGTAAAAGATCTTGTTGGTACAAATCCAAAAATTGGTAGAGCAATTGTAAGATTGGGAGATATTTTAAAAAAGAAGGATCACGAAATGATCAATAAAATTGAGACAATATCAGGTAAAATCGTTGACAACAGAAAAAACTCATTTCCAGGTGAAGTAATTTCAGATTTTTTACAAGAGCATAAAAATTATTTTCCGAAGTTAGAAGATTTTGCAAATAAAGTTTTTGAAAAGGTGCAAAAAAATAATCGAACAAGATATATATCTCTATGTGATTATTTAAAATCAGAATATGATATAACTGTAAAAGATGTTATTCCAGAGGAAAAAAAACCTTTTTCTAAAATCTATCGAAAAAATAAAAAAGAACTTTTATTAAGTGATTATAGTTCGTTGGAAACAAAAAAACTTCATGCAGCTGCCCAAATAGCTCAAGAAGGTTCTGATAAAGAAATTGAGGAATATTTAACAAAATTTAAATTTCCATCTGATGAGTCTAAAAAATTGACTAAAGTTGCATTATTAAATTACTGTGGAGCAGCAATACTGATGCCCTACAAGTTATTTCACATGGAATGTAAAAAACTAAAATATGATTTAGAATTATTACAAAATACCTTTGCAACATCTTTTGAGCAAGTAGCTCACAGGGTAACTTGTTTACAAGATCCGAAATTACCAGGAATACCATTTCATTTTTTAAGAGTAGATATGGCAGGAAACATTTCAAAAAGATTTTCATTATCCGGAATAGAAATTCCTAGATATGGTGGCGCTTGTCCTCGTTGGAATGTTTATTCAGCTTTAACAAGGCCTGGAGTTATTCAAGCTGCTGTGAGCAAAATGTCCAATGGTGAAAAATATGTATGTATTGCAAGAACAGTTGAAAAAGGAATTGGAAGATTTGGACAATCAAAAAGCATTTTGTCTATAGGTCTGGGATGCGAAGCAAAATATGCTAAGGAATTTATTTACTCTGAAAATTTAAACATTAATGATAAATCTACAGAAATACCAATAGGTGTGTCATGTCGAACCTGTGATAGATTAGATTGTTCTCAAAGAGCTTTTCCTCCATTACACAAAAAATTTGATGTTGATATCAACTCTAGAGGTGTTTCAGTATATGTAGGAGATAAAAATTCTTAACGTAAAGTTTTATGATTAAATTTATATTACCAGCAATTATTGTTTTCTTACTTGTTCTTTTTTGGGATAATATAAACGAAATAATCTTTAAGAAATTTAATATCAAAATAAATTACATTGTTGCAATAATAATTATTTCAATTTTAGGAGCAATTTTTACTTTATTGTATTTTTAATTAGTTACTAATGAAAGATTAGATATGAAAGAAATATTTAAAAATGTAAAAGAAAAGTTAACATCCAAATATTTGGACAATAATAGCCTTAAAAGTGGCAACATACTCAAAGACGTAAAAGATCAATTAACTGCTAAATATCTTGAAAAAAAAAGCTCAAAAAGCATAAAAAAATTTAAACCCAGAATAAAAGCTAGATTAAGAAAAAATAAGCAAATAATTAATAAAAATATTGATAATTTTTTTAGTTGGGTTAAGGGGGCTGAATTAGTAGAGCTTAAACAATGCAATACAGCTGAGGATCCTGTAAGACCAGAGCTAGATGTTTCTTTCCGAACAAGCAATGGAAGGAAAATTTATGGAGTAAGATATAAAAAAGAAATTCATGCCGTTATGTGCTTTGCTTTTACAAATAAAGTTCCAAAGAACGTTGAAGAATTAGATAAGTTCAGCAAAGATGCACACTTACAAAGTACTCTTAGAGGACAAAATGTTGGTCAAATTGCAATTGCATATACTGTATGGTCAAAAAAAAAAGGTGGAGGAAAATTAATTGTTAATGAAGTCTTTAAAAAAATTAAAAGATCAAATCATTTAAATAGACTGGTTACTCTCTCTCCCCTCACTGAAATGGCAACAAAATTTCATAGTAAAAATGGAGCAAAGCTTTTACAAGTCAATGAAAATTCCCAAAATTTTGAGTATAAAATTGTGAAAAAATAAAAATTTTCCTTATAATTTATAAAAGCATATATGATAAGATTTTTTTATATTTTAATTTTATTTTTTACTTTGTTCAACCCGGCTATTGCTATGGAAAAAAAACCTTATCATCATCTCTCTGACGGTACCTTTAGAAATCCAGAGGGCTCGCCTAAAAGAGATCCTAATATAAAATGGTCATATAAAATTTTTAATAAAGAAAAAAAGAAACTTGATATGACTATATCTGATGGACATATTTTAGATAAAGATCAAGTATTAAGAAATTTAAAAAAATATAAAAATGGTGATTACATTGCTTGGATTGGTCATGCAACATTTATAATTAAGTTAGGAAATACAACTATCATTACTGATCCAGTTTTTTCAAAAAACGCAGGACCACTCATATTTGGACCAAAAAGATTTGCTGAGCCAGCCTTAAAACTAAATGAAATACCTCAAATTGATTTATTTTTACTTACTCATAACCATTATGATCATCAAGACATGATGACTATAAGAAGATTTCCTTACAAAAATGCTAAAGTTTTAGTTCCACTTAAATTAGGTAAATACTTTAAAACAAATGGTTACCGAGATATTAATGAAATGGACTGGTACGATGAAATTAATATTAATGATAATTTGAAGATAACATTTCTTCCAGCTGTTCACTGGTCAAAAAGAAGTTTAACAGACACAAATAAAACTTTGTGGGGAAGTTTTTTAATTGAATATGATGGTAAAAAAATATTGTTCGCATGTGATACGGGAATTGGAAATATTTATAAGAATTTAGGTAATAGGTATGGACCAATTGATTTAACTATAATTAACATTGGAGCCTATAATTTTTATCCAATTATGCCCTATAAGGACAAATCTATTTATCATACTAATCCTGAAGAAGCACTCAAAATTGGTCAGGATTTAAGAAGTAAAAAAATATTAGGTATGCATTGGGGTACATTTGTTTTATCATTGGAACCCATAATGGAACCACCAGTGAGATTTAAGAATAGTGCAGAAAAATATGGGTTTAATAAAAAAGATGCACTTATATTTAAAATTGGTCAAATTTCCAAAATGTCTGATATTATTGAATAAAATCAAAGAAAATATTTATAGGAGTTACGTCAGTTCTATTGAGATTAATATATTAGCAAACCATGTCATGAAAGTTACTTTTAATGAAAGATTCGAATATTCTAATTGTTGAGGGAAACCTAAAAGAAGAAAATCATAATTTTTTAAAAGCAGGTATTAAGACCCATACTGAAAGCTTAAAAGATAGTCTTAGTTGTATAAATGGTAATTTATCTTTTGATGTTGCTAATCCGTCATCTGATAAAAATTTAGAAGAGGTAAAGAAAAAACTTCCAAAATATGATGGATTAATTTGGGGTGGAAGTAGTTTAAACATTTATAACAATACACCAGAGATAAAAAGACAAATTGAATTTATGAGAGAGTGTCAAAAACAAGTGAGAAACATTTTAGCTATTTGTTGGGGAATGCAAGTTGCTGTTACAGCAGCTGGTGGTGAAGTTAAGAAAGCTAAAAAACCTCATATTGGCATAGCAAATCAGATATTAATAAATAGTGAGGGTTTAAGTCATCAATTTTATAAAAATAAAATTAATAATTTTAATTCTCCAGCATTTAATTTTGATGAAGTAGTAAAATTGCCATCTAATGGAGTTTGCTTAGCATCAAACAAAATTAATCAAGTTCAAGGATTATATTTTGAAGTTGGAAAAACTAAGATATATGGATTACAGTATCATCCTGAAATATCTTACGAAAAAATGGTAAGTCTAATTGAGTTTAGAAAAGATAGATTAATTCAAACCAGAAAAGCATTCAAAAATCAAATAGAAATTGAAAATCATATTTTATTTATTAAAAAAGAAATTGCTGTGTCAAATAAGACCCAAAGAATGATTGAGTTAAAAAATTGGATAGATAATATAAATTAAACTAAAATGTTAAGTTATATAGTACCATTTATAATTCTTATTTTGATTGTTGTATTTATACATGAATACGGACATTATTATTTTGCAAAAAAATATGGTGTTGGTGTTACCGATTTTTCAATTGGTTTTGGACAAGAGATATTTGGCTGGAATGACAAATCGGGAACAAGATGGAAGATATGTTGGATTCCATTAGGGGGTTATGTAAAATTCTTTGGAGATAGAAATGTATATTCGCAAGCTGATCATAGAGAAATTTTGGAAAAGTATAACGAGGAAGAACAAAAAAAATTATTTATTTTAAAACCTTTATATCAACGAACTCTTATTGTGTTTGGTGGTCCATTAGCAAATTTTCTATTAGCTTTGGTAATTTTTTTTTCAATTTATACTTTTGTTGGAAAAGATTTTACACCTGCTGTTATAAATGAGGTTCAAAAAGATAGTCCTGCTATGATAGGAGGATTAAAACAAAATGATATAATTTTAGAAATAGATGATAACAAAGTTGAAAGTATAATGGACGTTTCTAAATTTATCACAATGTCTACTGACAAGATAATAGATTTTAAGGTAAAACGGTCTTACGATGAATTGATATTAAAGATTAAACCCAACATAGTTTTAGGTGAAGATAATTTAGGTAATAAACTTAATAAAAGAATAGTCGGTATAAAACTAGGAGCCTATAATAATGAAATTAATCATGTTAAATTAGGTCCAGCAAAAGCAATATACCATGCTGCTCATGAAGTTTATTATGTAGGCATATCCTCATTAAAGTATATTGGTGCAATGATTTTTGGCAAAGCAGATACTTCGCAGCTAGGAGGACCAATAAGAATAGCTAAAATATCAGGCCAAGTTGCAGAATTTGGTGTTTTAGCTTTTATAAGTATGATGGCATATATTTCGATAAGTCTTGGTTTAGTAAATTTATTTCCAATTCCAATGCTTGATGGAGGGCATTTGATGTTTTATGCATTTGAAAAGTTTCTCGGTCGTCCATTATCACAAAAAACTCAAGAAGGTTTTTTTCGAATCGGACTATTTTTATTGTTATCTTTGATGCTCTTTACTACTTTTAATGATCTTAAAGATTTAGGATTGTTTAATTAATAAATTTAGAAAAGGTTAAAAAGACTAATAAAATCAACGTCTTTTTAATTAACACAATATGTTGTGTATAACTTTTTCAGATATACTAAAAAAAGTCTTGATTTATCAACACTTTTGATAACAATGTAAATAACCTTATAAAATCGGAGCTAAAATGAACAAAAAACAATTAATAGTCAAACTTTCAGGGGCATTAAACCTTAGCAAAGCCGATGCCGAAAGAACTTTTGACACAATTACCAACACAATTTTAGATGCTTTGAAAGGCGATGATTCAGTGAAAATCGCAGGTTTTGGTACTTATAAAGTAGCAAAAAGAAAAGCTAGAGTTGGAAGAAATCCAAGAACAGGGGAGCAAATTCAAATTGCTGCGTCTCAGAAGGTAAAATTCCTACCTGCTAAAGCTTTAAAAGAAGTATTTAATAAATAAGCCTTTTCAAACAGCCTTAACATATTCGCGTTAAGGCTGTTTGTATATGCAAATTCTGCATACCAAATTTACACAATCAGCGTTAGATATTCATACCCTATAAAATAAAAGTAATTTTTTAACAGAAGGGGTCTTTATGACAAAATTAATAAATAAAATAAGTGTCCCGCTTATAAGTTCAATTTTCTTATTGAGCATGAGTGGTACAGCTATGGCAGAAACAACAGTATCTGCTGAAATAGGTTTTATATTTAATACCTTGCTATTTTTAATGTGTGGATTTCTAGTCTTCTTTATGGCTTGTGGATTTGCAATGTTAGAATCAGGAATGGTTACATCTAAAAGTGTATCCGTTATCTGTGCAAAAAATATAGGTTTAATATCAATTGCCGGAATAATGTTCTGGATGTTCGGTTACAATCTAGCTTATGGAATACCAGAAGGTGGCTATATAGGTAGTTTTGTTCCTTGGTCAGATTCAAGTGCAGTTGATACTGGTTATGCGGATGGATCAGATTGGTATTTCCAAATGGTTTTCTGTGCAACTACAGTATCTATTGTTTCTGGAACATTGGCTGAAAGAATTAAGTTATGGCCATTCTTTTTATTCGCAGCAATTTTATCAGGAATTATTTATCCAATCGTAATGGGTTGGCAGTGGGGTGGAGGCTGGTTAGCTTCTGCTGGATTCTCAGATTTTGCAGGATCAACACTTGTACACTCAACTGGTGGAGCAGCAGCTCTAGCAGGTGCTTTAATGTTAGGTCCTAGACTTGGAAGATTTACTAAGTCTGGTGCTCCAGCACCGCTAAAACCATTTGCAGCATCTTCAATTCCATTAGTTACTGTAGGAGTATTTATCCTATGGCTAGGATGGTTTGGATTTAACGGTGGTTCTCAATTAGCTATCGGAACAGCTGATGATGCAATTGCTGTATCAACAATATTTCTAAATACTTTCTTAGCAGGAGCTGGTGGTGTAATGGCTGCAGCAACTGTCACAAGATTGAATTTTGGAAAAACAGATGTTGTACAAATGTTAAATGGATGTATTGGTGGATTAGTTGCAATAACAGCAGAGCCACTGATGCCTTCACCATTAGCAGCAATTTTGATTGGTGCAGTTGGTGGTGTAATCGTAGTTTATGGTACTAAACTTCTATTCTCATTAAAAATTGATGATGTAGTAGGAGCAATACCGGCTCACTTGTTTGCTGGTATTTGGGGTACATTGGCTGTGCCGATTACAAATCCAGATACTTCATTTGGAACTCAATTATTAGGCGTAATTTCAATTAACGTTTTTGTTTTTGTGGTAGCTTTAATTGTTTGGAGCATTATGAAAGCAACCATAGGTATCAGACTAAGTAAAGAAGCTGAAACTAAAGGTACTGACGTTACTGAAACAGGTGTGATTGCATACGCAATTCGCGACTAGTTGTTAATAAAAAGGGGATCCTTCGTAACTCCCTGTATATTTTTGAACGAAGGATCCTTTCAACTCTCTCTTAGTTAGTTAAAAAAAAGCCCCTCCCTCAGGGGCTTTTTTTATTTTTAGATATTATTTTAAGTGTTTTCAGGACTTCTTTGGCGTGGCCTTTAACTTTTACCTTATCCCACATTTTTAGTATTCTTCCTTTTTTATCAATTAAAAAAGTTGATCTAATTATTCCCATAAATTCACGACCCATGAACTTTTTTTTACCCCATACTTTATATTTCTTTAAAACTTTCTTATCTAAATCTGATAAAAGATTAAATCTTATTTTATATTTTTTTTTGAATTTATTATGGCTTTCAATACTATCTTTTGAAATACCATAAACTTCGCAGTTTAACTTGCTAAATTGAGGAAGAAATTTATTAAAATCATTTGTTTCTAATGTACAGCCAGGTGTATCATTTTTTGGATAAAAATATATTATAACAAAACTTCCAATAGAATTTTTAAGTGAATACTCTTTATTGTTTGTTGAAGGTAACTTTATAGCCGGAGCTTTAATATTTTCTCTAAGCATTTAATTTGTTGTCATCCCATAATTTTTTATAATCAATAAAAGGAGATAAACCATAACTTGAATTGATATTTGTCATATGTAAAGACAAACTTTTTAAGGGGGATATACAAGTTTCTATCTGATAAATTTTATTTAAATACTTTTCAAACGGATCGTGTCTATCAGTACAATTTTGATTAAAATTTTCCCAATATTTATCAATTAGTTTTTTCGTTGTTAGAAAAGTACATAACGTTTTATCTATTGTTCTCCAATGTCTATGACTACCAATAAAAATATTAGTATTTTCATGGTTCATATAATTATATGGATAATCAGAAGGACACATAAAAATATCATGATTAAGCTGAGATGAGATCCGCTCAAACGTTAGTATTACTTCTTTAAGCATGGTTTCACTGTGGATATAATCATCTTCTGCAAAAAAAATTAAGTCATCCCCGTTATCCCTGCCATACTCAAAACTTTGAAGGAGACTTGCTAAATTTGAAAAAGTTTGATTAGATTTTTGTTTTTTAATAATAGACTCGTATTTACTGTGATTTAATGAGATTATTTTTATATTTTCATTTTTAATTAGATTTTTTATTTTATTTAAATTTTCTATTTTAGAATTATCGTCGATAATAACTGTATTAATATTAAGTTTTGATAATTCGTTTTGACAATGTTTAATCGATTTTATTAAAGAATTGATCGATCTAATCGAATATTCCATTTTTGGTTCTTCAAACAATCTTTTTTTATTTTGATCCCAAATCTCTACATCTGTATTCATCCTCACAACAATTAGTATTGATTTAACTTTTCTTGTTATCTCCACGTTACCTAATGGTAAAATTATTGATTTTTCATTAAATTTTGACAGATTGTCATTCAATTTTTTATCTAATGTTGGAGAAAAAAAAGTGTTTTGATCAATTATTTCAAAACCAAGCAGTTTAGCTAATTTTATAAAAATTTTTTTCATATGTTTTATAAATTTATGATATAAATGTTTACAATATTATGCCCATTAAATCATCCCAAACTCTTGTAGCAGAGGCGCTAGAAAAAATAAAAACAATATCACCAGATGAAGCTCATAAAAAATTTAATGAAAAAAAATGTAATTTAATAGACATAAGAGACATTAGAGAGCTAGAAAAACAAGGAAAAGTCGAGGGAGCAAATCATATTCCCAGAGGTATGCTTGAATTTTGGTTAGACCCAGAGAGCGCATATTTCAAAGATGGAAAACTTGATTTAAATAAAGAGATGATCTTATTTTGTGCTGGAGGTTTAAGATCTGCATTAGCAGCAAAAACTTTAGAAGATATGGGATTTGAAAATGTATCTCACGTTGACGGGGGTTTTGGATCATTAAAGCAAAGTAAATTCAAAATTACTTAGTCATTTAATTCATCTAAAGCATATTCAAGCCTATCTTGTCCCCAAAATAATTTATTATTTACTACAAAAGTTGGCGCACCAAATATATCATTTTGAAAAGCTAGATTTGTTAAATTTTTTAGCTCATCTTTAATTTTTTGATCTTTGATACCTATTTCAAATTCATCAGGTTTAATCTCACACTCTAATAAAATGTCTTTGATATTTTCCTCTTTTGAAATATCTTTATTATTTTTCCAGTAAGCATCAAAACAAACATCAAAGAATTTATCTTTTTTTTTATTATTTATCAGAAGATATCCCCTCATAAGATATAATGAATTAATTGGAAATTTATCGTTCCAAACAAAATTGATTTTGTTTTTTTTTGCAATTAATTTACAATCATTTTTCATATTTTTCATTTTTCTTTCGTTAAAAGCAGGTGCTGTAATACCACCTAAATTGTGTAATCCACCAAGAAGGATTGCTTTATAGCTAAATTTTTCTCTAATATCTAAATCAACAATTATTTTATGAGCCAAATA
Source organism: uncultured Pelagibacteraceae bacterium (assembly GCA_902543375.1). Taxonomy (GTDB): domain Bacteria; phylum Pseudomonadota; class Alphaproteobacteria; order Pelagibacterales; family Pelagibacteraceae; genus Pelagibacter. The sequence continues at coordinate 73,847 of CACBYE010000001.1, read as the reverse complement.
TGAATAAGGACTTATAAAATCGAAATAAAAGTCTATTTTTTTAGTCATACAAACTTATGTTTTTGGCATAGAAAATTCTTATTAACCAATAAACAAATAAACCCAAAGGTCCAATTAGGTAAGTAATCAAAAGAGGTATAAATAACAAAAATTTATTAATCAAAAATTTTTGAGAATCTTTTACTATCCATCCACCTGTAAATAGATTGATGGAAATAAAATGTATCCAAAACATCATTAAAAAACTTTTATTGGAAAATAATTCTGATAGGTCACTAATACTCATATAAAGGTTAAAGTTACCAACAAAATCAAAAGAATTTAGATAAGATTTATAAAGCATGAATACATACGCACCACTAAGAAGCAAAAATGGAAATATAGAAGTCACAAAATATCTAGAAATGTGAGATCTGGGAAAAAAAACTAAAATTAACCAAAAAGGTAGAACACCAATATTCACCCAATAATAGAGTATTTCTATTGTGAAATAATTATAAATTTGTTCGATCATTTTAAAATATATTATATTAAATCTGACTATGATTCCTATAAGAAATAGAAAAAAAACACTCAAAGTTACAGTAGAAGAGATGAGAAATTTTGCCTTTGCTTATGTAGAAAAATATGCGCCCTCTAAACAACAACTTAAAACTTATTTACTAAAAAAATACTTAAAAATTTCTGTTCCTAATGTGAAAAAACAGGATGTTAACAATTTGATTGATATTGTTCTTTCAGATTTAGAAAAAAATAAATTTGTAAATGATCAGTTTTATTCTGATAGCAAAGCAAAAAGTATGATTCAAAGAGGTAATTCAATAAATAAAATTAGAAATTATTTATTAGGGAAAGGGATCAATAATCAATATATAAAAGAAACTTTAGAAAAAATTCAGGACAAAAATTCGGACCAAGACTTTTATTCAGCGATTAAAATATGCAAGAAGAAAAGAATTGGCCCTGCAAGAATAGAGGATAATAGGTCTTTATTTTATAAAAAAGACATATCTCTACTTGCGAGAAATGGATTTGATTTTGAAACTTCAAAAAAAGTGATGGAAATTGAAAAGGATGATTATCTTAGAATAATTAAATTACTTTAATTTTTTTTTTTTCTTTTCATCTAGCAAGTGTTCTATTTTATTTTTAATATAATTTTTTACAAAAACAAAAACTAATAAACCAAAAATTGAAACGGAAACTATAATAATTAGAATGACTCTTAATTGATCGTCCATTATTGAATATTTCTACTTTTTAAAATTAAACTTGGGTTTTTGAAATCTTTTTTTCCATATAAAATTTCGTTTCCATCAAAATCAGTTACACTTCCTCCAGAATGTTTTAAAATTGCATGACCCGCTGCTATATCCCATTCTGATGCTCTAGGTTCAGCAACATAACCATCAAACTCTCCTGCTGCAATGACACAAAACTTTAAAGAGCTTTTCATTCTTACGTATCTTTTTACATTAAGTTTCTTATAGATCGCATCAATTTCAGGTTTAGTTTTATTAGAATAAGATACAAATTTAATTTCCTTTTTATCAAAATATTTAGAATGATTTAATTTAATCGATTTTCCATTAATTAATTCGAATGATAAATTTTCTCCATAAGAATAAAACATTCTGTTTTTTGCTGGAGCACAAATCAATCCAGCAACAGGTCTTCTGTCAATTATCAATCCTGCATTTATTGTAAATTCATCAAGATTATTTATATAATCAAAAGTTCCATCAATCGGGTCAATTAACCAAAAATTTTTGAGATTATCTTGTGATTTATTTTCTGGTGATTCCTCAGAAACTATTGGGATATTTGGTGTGAGCTCCAATATTTTTTTTGTTAAAATTTTATTTACCTCTAAGTCTCCATTGCTAACTGGAGTATTATCTGATTTTATTTCCTTGGAAAGACCCTGTTTTCTGAGTGTTAACGAAACTGTTCCCGCATCTAAAAACGTTTTAATTAAATTTTCAACAATTTCTTTAATATGATTTTGATTCATCTATTTTTTTTAACTCAATATTTTGTGCATTGATTACTTTTTTTCCAACATTCTGAAAGTTCACTGTAACTTTTCCCTTAATTATTGATTGTACTTGACCTATTCCCCAATCTTTTTGCGCTGGATTGAAAACTTTGTCACCTGGTTCAAAATCAAAAATCATTTAATTTAACTTATATTAGAAATAAGTATAAATACCATCAAATGAGTAATAATTTAAATTCTATTGGGTTAAATAAAAAACCGTCTGAAACAACAGTTGTTGTTGCTATGTCTGGTGGAGTGGATTCATCTACTGTTGCAGGAATGATGAAAAAAGAGGGCTATAAAGTTATTGGAATAACTTTGAAACTTTATAATGACGGAAAAGAGGTTGCTGCTTCAAAACAATGTTGTTCTGGTCAGGATATTATGGATGCTAAAAGAGTAGCTCAAAAATTAGACATTAAACACAAGATTCTTTACTATCAAGATAAATTTAAACAAGGTGTAATTGATAACTTTATTGATAGTTACCTAAAAGGTGAGACACCAATTCCCTGTGTTCAGTGCAATCAAACCGTCAAGTTTAAAGACTTATTTGAAGTTTCGAAAGATTTAAATGCTGATGCTTTGATTACAGGACATTATGTAAAGAGTATAACAAAAAATAATCAGACAGAAATGTATCGAGCAATTGATGAAAATAGAGACCAAAGTTATTTTTTATTTAATACATCAAGAGAACAATTAAATTATCTTAGATTTCCTTTGGGTGGTATGCTTAAAGATGAAACAAGATTAATTGCAAAAAAGCTTAACTTGAATGTTGCTGACAAACCGGATAGCCAAGACATTTGTTTTGTGCCGAATGGTGATTATGCTTCTGTAATTCAAAAATTTAGACCAGATTCATTTAGAAAAGGAAATATAAAAGATTTAGACGGAAATGTCATCGGAGTTCACAACGGCATAATTAATTTTACTATAGGACAAAGAAAGGGAATCAAAGTTTCTGATAAAAGTGCATTATATGTAATAAAAATTAACGCAGAAAAAAATGAGATAATTGTTGGCTCAAGAGATAAACTCGGAAAAAAAAATGTAAATCTCAATGAATTAAATTTACTTGCTGATAAAGAAGAATTTCAAAATAGTGTATTTGTCAAGGTAAGATCAACAGGAAAACTTCTTAAAGGAAAAGTAAATTTAAAACCAAATAAAACTGCGTTAGTTAATTTAGAGGAATTTGAGGATGGAATTTCTCCAGGACAAGCGTGTGTTTTTTACAACAAAGATAAATTCGGGTTTAAAGTATTAGGTGGTGGTTGGATAAGTAATTAATTTGATTTCTTCCACATAAAAAATGTTAATAAATAAAAAGTAATTACACCAAGAAAATAATCCCATTCTAAAGCATGTTTAAAAAATTTTAAATTTATTCCAAAAAAATCATCGCCAGGTAGACTAATGATTGGAATACTTATAATTGCTACTAAAATTAATAATGATACTAGAATAATCTTAAGATTAAGAAATAATGGATTTATGTATTTATTTAATTTTTCTTTAAAGGAAAAAAAAGTTGCAACTAAATAAGCTTGTGCAACTATTTCAAAAACTATAAATGATAACATTATTACCCTTCTAAAAAGTTTATATAAGTCATTATCAAATTTAATTCCTAAAAAAATTGAATGAATTGTAAGTGCTATAGCTGAGGCTACACCGAAAAAAACTATTTTTTTTAGATTTTTATGATTGTTAGAAAAAAATTTAATTATATCTCTATTAAACAACCAATACCTAATTAGCAAATAAGATGTTAAAAACATTGCAGGTTTAAATATCAACCAAGAAGGATATGGCCTAGCTGTTCTGCTAATAGATGCACCACCATCAATATAGGGGATAGTGTTGTATAATCTATCAGCCTCACTTTCGAAGACTCCATGGAATTGTGTAACTAGTATTAAACAAGTATTTACTGCAACAAATGGAACTATAAAGATCCATATACTAAAGGATCTTGCCTTTTCAATTGAATTCATTGAGGACTATTTCTTTTTATTTTTTTTTCTAGCTCTTCTTTTTTTAGAGCCCATTTTTCTTCTGCCTCGATGTTTTTTTGGGTAACCCATTCTTTCCTTCAGTTATAATTTAATTGAAATTATTGGTGGGATATAGCATTGTCTTTTGAAGTTATCAATTATTATGACGAAGTCTTTTAAAACTTTTTTAAAGCATGCAGCAAAAGATTTTCATAATCAGTCGGTAAATCCACCAGTTGTTAGAGCTTCAACTATAATTTTCAAGTCGACACAAGATATTAGGAAAATGCAAAATAAAGCTATTAAAAATCCTACAGGAGGTCATTTTGATTATGCTAGACAGGGTACTTCAACTACTCATAATTTACAAAAAATTCTCACGAAACTTGAGGAAAGTTATCATGTCTTTACCACACAAACAGGTTTTGGCTCAGTATTCTTAGCTATATTTAGCTTGGTGAGACCTGGTGATGAAATCTTAGTATCTGATCCTGTATATAGTCCTACAAGAGTGTTGACCCAAAACTTTTTAAAAGAGTTTAATATTAAAACTGTTTTTTATGACCCTCATAATCTAAAAACTTTACAAAAAAATATTACTTCAAAAACGAAATTAATTTTTGTTGAAAATCCTGGTAGTAATACTTTTGATTTTCAAGATTTGAATAAAATAATTTCTATCGCAAAAAAAAATAAAGTTTACACTGCTATTGATAATACTTGGGGGACTCCATATTATCTTAAACCTATTAAACTAGGTTTTGATATGTCGATAGTTTCTGCTACAAAATATTACTCAGGTCATTCAGATGTAATGGGAGGGAGTTTAGCAGTAAATAAAAAAGTATTCTCTAAAGTCAAATTAGCTGAAAAAATTACAGGTCAAAGATTAGGACCAGATGATGCCTATTTAATCATAAGAGGTTTAAGAACCCTTGATGTAAGATTAGATAAACATAGTGATAATGCAAAAAAGGTTGCAGCTTTCTTATCAAGAAATAAAAAAATTGAACTTTTATATCCGTATAAAAAAAATTCACATAATTTTAGAATGTGGAAAAAATATTATTCAGGTGCATCTGGTTTAATGGGATTAAGAATTAAAGCTAAAAGTGTAATATCAGTAAGAAGATTTGTTAATTCTCTAAAGCTTTTTGGGTATGGATATAGTTGGGGTGGTTTTGAAAGTTTAGCGTTACATCAAGAGAATAGGGAGACAGGAAAAAGAAAATATTTGAATTTAGCAAAAGATGAACACCTCGTTCGACTGCATATAGGACTTGAGGATCCTAGCGACCTTATCGCTGATATTAAACAAGCTTTAAGACACTTAAAGTAAACCTTTATGAAATCAGAAAAATTTATAAGAAACAGAACTGCTTTAATTACTCTGATGGCTGCAAGTTTAGTAGTTTTAATTTCTTTGGGTGTGAGACAAACTTTTGGAATGTTCTTTATGGATTTTAGAGAAGACCTAGGGATTTCTCTAACTCAATCAGGTTTATCAGTTGGGCTTCAGATGTTGATGTGGGGATTAACAGGACCTATATTTGGGACTATTGCAGACAAGTATGGTGGTCATAAAGCAATTGCATTAGCATTTATTTTTTTTATCGCTGGTGTATATTTTTTATACGCAGGTCCAAATACAGGAATCTTTTTTCAGATTGATTTAGGAGTATTAGTAGGAATTGGATTGGGTGGAACAGCAATAAGCATTCCTATGTCAGTTGTCGGAAAACATTTTCCGTTATCAAATAGAACAATTGCTATGAGTATAGTTACTGCAGTTGGGTCTTTTGGATATTTTCTATCTCCAATTTTAACAGAGTATTCTCTTACCGAAAATGGATGGCAAAATACTTTGGTAGCCTTTTTGATAGCCCTTTTTATTGGTTTAATAATATCATTTTTTGTGAGATCTCCATCTTTAGAACAAACTATTGAAGCACCTAATACTCAAACTACAACGGAGGCAATTAAAGAGGCTTTTGGTTCTAAAAGTTATATTCTTTTGGTTTCAGGTTTTTTTGTATGTGGTTTTCACATAACATTAGTTGGTACCCACGTTCCTACTTACGTGATTGATCGAGGACTAGAAAGCTGGACGGCAGCTGCGATTTTGTCTTTGATAGGTTTATTTAATATTTTCGGATCTCTTTGTAGTGGTTATCTTTCAACTAAAATGAGTAAGAAAATAATATTAAGTGGAATTTATAGCTTAAGAGGACTATCTATTATTTTCTTTATATTTTTACCCGCAAGCAATATTAATTCTTTTATTTTTGGAGCTACCTTTGGTTTTTTATGGTTATCCACTGTGCCTGCAACAAGTGGAATAGTTGCACATATGTTTGGTACTAAATATTTAGGACTTTTATATGGTATTGTATTTTTAAGTCATCAAATTGGTTCATTTTTTGGTGCTTATTTAGGAGGTTTGTTTCATGATCTTTATGGGTCATATGATTACGCGTGGTATTTAGCAATTGCTTTATCAGTTTTTGCAGCAATAATTCACTTACCCATTAAAGAACAACAAGTATTAAGATTAAGAACATACTAAATTGAATAAAGCCAATCAACTGCAGGATATAAATAGATCAAATAAGCCCTATATTATTTATAAATCCAGAAAAGGATTTGATTTATATACTGACTTTTCTAAAAAGATTATCCTAAATAATAAAAATGTGTTTAGTTTTTTAAATAAAAAAACGTCAACTAAAAGATTTAAAGAAACAGATTTGTTCATTGGTTTTTTTGGTTATGAATTATTAAACAATCTTATAGGTGTAAAAGTTCCAAGGCAAAGAAATATGAACTTTTCAAAAGGTATATTCTATAAACCAGAAAAAAAAATAAGTTTAAATAATAAATTAAAATATACTCCAAGAAAAAGAATAAGTTTTAAAAAAAAATTTGAAATAAATATTAATAGGCAATCTTATAAAAAAATATTTGATAAATTCAAAAAAAAAATAAAAAGTGGAGAAACTTATCAAATAAAAATTTGCACCAAATATAAGATGAAATCAAAAGTTGATCCCTTAGATCTTTTTTGTAGATTGTCTCATACTAATTTAGCTCCTGAGGCATTTATGATCAAAGATAAGGATTATTCAGTAATAAGTTGCTCGCCTGAAAATTTGATTACCAAAACAGGAACAATAATTACTACCAAACCCATAGCCGGGACTGTTAAAAAAAGTAGAAGTATGACAAAAAAAAAAGCATTAAAATATTTTAGAAACAATCTTAAAGAAACTAAAGAACATAATATGATTGTAGATATGGAACGAAGTGATATGTCACGTATATGTAGAGCTGGTACCGTGCGATTAACTAAGCAAAAGGTTGTAGAAGAGTACAAAGATCTTTTTCATTATGTAAGCTTAATTAAAGGTCAACTCAAACGAAAAATAAAAAACATCGATATTATTAGAGCCATGATGCCTGGAGGATCGGTTATAGGTTGTCCAAAAATTAGTACTTTAAACCTCTTAAACAACCAAGAGAAAGAGAATAGAAATATTTACACGGGAAGTTTTGGATATATAAAATTTAATGGAGATCTAAAATTTAATATCATTATTAGATCTATTTTAAATTTTAAGAATATTTCTGAAATTTCTGTAGCCTCAGGTGTAGTTGTTGATAGTAACTCGAGACACGAGTTTAATGAAAATTATTTAAAAGCCAAAGCTCTAATTGATCTTTTTAAATGATATACGTGATAGATCATAACGACTCGTTTACTCATAATGTAGTTCATCAATTTTCATTATTTGATAAAGTCGAGTGTGATAATTACAATAATATAAATAGATTAAAACTTAAACAAGCCAAAGTAATTATTTTCTCTCCAGGACCAGGAAATCCAAAGAATTATCCTTCCACATCTAAAATTTATTATCAATTTAAAGGTAAAAAAAAAATGATAGGAATATGTTTAGGATTTCAACAAATCTTATTCTGTGAAGGTGCTAAAATTGTTGAACAAAATAAAATATATCATGGTTATCAATCACGTGTAAAAGTTATTAATAAAAGTTCAATATTTGAAAAAAATAAAATATTTAAAGTTGGTCGCTATCATTCCTTAAAATTAAAAGAGCCTTTTAAAATAAATGATTTTGATATAACTATGAGATGTTTAGATTCGAAAGTAGCAATGGCTTTTGAAAATAAAAAAGACAAAATTTATGGATTTCAATTTCACCCGGAGTCATTTTTAACAAATAATGGTAATCTACTTATTAAAAAAATCTTATCGTCTTAAAGATCTTAAGGAAATTAATTTTAAAGATTTATGGGGTGATCATGGCATCTTTACAACAATGTGGATTTTTGGAAAACCACCTAAAATTTTATTTTTTAAAGATCATATAAAAAATCTCATGAAGTCATTGAAAAGTTATGGCATATGTAAACAAAATCTTAAAAATGATATTCTAAAATTAATTAGAAAAAATTTATCAAAAGAAAAGAATTATAATCATCTTTTAAGAGTAGCATTAAATAAAAGTACCATATCAATTTCTTTAAGAAGAAGGTTGAAACCAAAATTAGATTTTAGTTTGAGACTTGTAAATTTAAAAAGAGAAAAACCTAAATATAAAAATCTTAAATATAAAAAAATTTTATCCTATTTATCTAAAATGGATAATTCTAAATCAGATATAGGTCTTATTAATAAAAAAAAAATTTTTGAAGCTGGGACTTCAAATCTTTTATTTGTTAGTAAAAAAAATATATTTTCCCCTTCAAAAAATTTCTATGAAGGTATTACATACAAATTTTTTAGGTCAAAAAAAAAAATAAAAAAGAAAGAAATCTACGTTAAAAATTTAGATGATTATGAAGAAATATTGTTAATTGGTTCCGGTAAAGGAGTTGCATCTGTGAAGAATATAAAACAAATAGGCTGGAAAAGAAAAAAATTAGATCAATACAAAATATTTTCTAAATATTATAATTTAGCTATAAATAGATCTAATTTATATAAATTTTGATTTATGAGGGATCCAAATAATCCATGTTTATTTTGTGAGTCTAAAGAAAGTGGTATTATAATTGAAAATCATCTGGCTTACGTAAGTTATGATACCTATCCAGTTTCAAAATATCATTGCCTAATAATACCCAAGAGACACATGAAGAATTTTTTTGATCTAACAAATGATGAACTTGTTGCTTGCAATGATCTTATAAAAATTATCAAAAAGGATATTATAAGCAAAGATGAAGAAGTTGAGGGTTTTAATTTAGGAACTAATATTGGTAAAGTTTCAGGTCAATCAATTTTACACTGCCATTTTCATTTAATACCAAGAAGATCAGGAGATGTAGAGAATCCCCAAGGTGGAGTAAGATCAGTTATTCCAAGCAAACAACACTATAAAAGAAAAAAATAGGGGTTTTATAAAGACAAATTGCCTTTAGTTTGAGGTTGATCTCTTTTTTTAAGTAGATTAAAAATTTAATTTTTTAAAATAATTAACATCAGGTGGAAATGTTACAAACTAACCCATTTTCTATATTAGCAGAAACTATTTCTCCTTTAGCTATGCAGGGATTTATTTTTGCAATGGTAATTTTAATTGCTGCAGGGACTATTATCCAAATGATACACCATAAAAATCTAATTTATTTTTTTAATAATGCAAAAAAAGCAAAATTAGCTGCGACTAAAAAATTAGGAATCGGTGAGAAGACTTCAATCATCGCAAAAACAACTGTTGTTGATATTGGTACTACTTCAGAATTAGGTTTCGGTAAAAGAAGGTTAGCTCACGTTTTGGGTATGTATGGTACAATTTTATTTTGGGTATCATCATCCGTGTTAGTCTTTGGTTATACAGGTATAGGCAAATCAAACTCAGAATTTTGGTCTTTACTATGGCACGTAGGAGCAATCCTTACATGCTTAGGTGGTTACTGGTTTTGGTTTTTTTTGAGAGTTGATGTATCGGCTGAAGCTCATCCTTGGTATAGAATTATTAAAGCAGACTTATTTGTTCTCGCCTTATTAGCTTGTGCAACATTTGGTTTAGCTTGGTCTTATACTCAATACAATGGTCAGTTAGGCTTATCATTTTTATTTTTAACATTGTTTGTGTTAGCGAATCTTGCTTTATTTGGAGGAGTTTACTGGTCTAAATTTGCCCATATGTTTTATAAACCAGGTGCTGCAATTCAAAAAAATTTAGCAGAAGCTGATGGTTCTAGAGATAATCTACCACCTCCAGCAGATGCACCTGAGCAATTTGGCCTAGGTATAAAAAGAGAAGAGCCAAAACACTATTAATATGATAAAAAAAAATAGGAGAAAATAAAATTATGTCAACTTTTGTTTATATGACAAGATGTGATGGTTGCGGTCATTGCGTAGATATTTGTCCTTCGGATATTATGCACATTGATGAAAATATTAGACGTGCAAAAAATATAGAACCAAATTTTTGTTGGGAATGTTATTCGTGTGTTAAGGCTTGTCCTAATCATGCAATAGATGTACGTGGTTATGCTGATTTTGCTCCTATGGGACACAGCGTAAGAGTAAGAAGAGAAGAAGAAAAGGGTACAATTTCATGGAAAATAAAATTTAGAAATGGAACAGAAAAAAATTTTGTTTCTCCAATAACAACTAAGCCATGGGGTAAGTTTATTCCGAAACTTGCTGAAGGTGATAAACCTAATCAAGGTGAGATAAATTCTCAAAGACTTTATTCCGAACCAGAGGGATTAAATACAGATCAAGAACTACCAACTGTTCCAAAAGAGTCCTTTAAAAAGGGAGTTTACTATTAATGGCTAAACACAAAACACATTATGAAGAGTGTGATGTATTAGTTGTTGGTGGTGGAATGGCTGGAACTGGTGCCACTTTTGAAGCAAGGCATTGGGGAAGAGACTTAAAAATAATTTGTGTAGAAAAAGCAAATATTGACCGTAGCGGAGCAGTTGCACAAGGTCTTTACGCGATCAACTGCTATATGGGCATGCAATGGAACGAAAATCAACCTGAGGATCATGTAAGATATGCACGAAATGATCTAATGGGATTGGTCCGAGAAGATTTAGGATATGACATGGCAAGACACGTAGACTCAACTGTTCACATGTTTGACGAATGGGGTCTTCCAATGATGAAAAATGAAAAAACTGGAAGGTATCTAAGAGAAGGTAAGTGGCAAATTATGATACACGGAGAAAGCTACAAACCTATCGTTGCAGAGGCCGCAAAAAAGTCAGCAGATAAAATTTATAATAGAATAATTGTTACTCATTTATTAATGGATGAGTCTCAAGAAAATAGAATTGGTGGAGCTGTTGGATTTAATATGAGAACAGGAGATTTTCATGTGTTTAGATCAAAGACAGTTATAGTCGCTGCAGGAGGAGCATCTCATATTTTTAAACCAAGAGCAGTTGGAGAGGGAATGGGAAGAACTTGGTATGCTCCTTGGAGCAACGGTTCAGCTTATGCATTACCTATTGCTGCAGGTGCTAAAATGACCCAAATGGAAAATAGAATTGTTTTGTGTAGATTTAAAGATGGATACGGACCGGTTGGAGCATATTTTTTACATTTAAAAACTTATACACAAAATGCTAATGGAGAGAATTACGAGAAGAAATGGTATGATCAAACTAAAGAATTGGTTGGAGAATATATTGATCATCATCCAACCCCAACATGTTTAAGAAATCATGCATTTATCCAAGAAGTTGCATCAGGTAACGGTCCAATTCAAATGGTTACAACAGAGGCTTTTCAAGATCCACATTTAGAAACAGTGGGATGGGAAAACTTTTTAGGAATGACCGTAGGTCAAGCAGTTGTTTGGGCATCACAAAACATAGATCCTAAGTATACAAATCCAGAATTAACTACATCAGAACCATATGTAATGGGTTCACATGCAACTTGTTCCGGAGCTTGGGTAAGTGGACCAGAAGATCTTTCTCCTCCAGAATATTTTTGGGGCTATAATAGAATGTTAACTATAGACGGTCTGTTTGGTGCGGGAGACACTGTTGGAGGAAGTGCTCATAAATTTTCATCTGGATCTTTTACAGAAGGAAGATTGGCTGCAAAAGCTGCAGTAAAATATATTGAAGATCAAAAAGCTACAGGTATTAAAGTTTCAGACCAACAGTGTGATAATTTTAAAAAAGAGGTTTATAAACCGCTTGATAATTATACTGTAGCTCAAAATGAAATTACTGGAGGAACAGTATCTCCAAGTTATATTTCTCCTATACAAGGTTTACAAAGACTTCAAAAAATTATGGATGAATATGTTGGCGGAATAACTGCAAACTATATGACGAACGGCAACATGCTTAAAAGAGCCTTAGAGTTATTGGTGTGGCTTCAAGAAGATTTGGAAAATGTTGGTGCAGAGGATTATCATCAATTGATGAGAGCTTGGGAGTTAAAGCATAGAACTCTTACTTCTCAATGTGTTACAGAACATACACTTTTTAGAGAAGAAACTCGTTGGCCAGGTTATTATTATAGAGGAGATCATATGAAACTTGATGATGAAAACTGGCATTGTTTAACTGTTTCAAGAAGAGATCCTAAGACTGGAAAATTTTCAATGGAGAAAGTTCCAGTTTATCACATTGTGGATGAAAAAGAGAAAAAGAAGGCGTCATAAAAATCTAAAACAGTTTAATGGATCTTTTAGCAAAATCAGATGAAGAGATTTTTGCAATTGCTAAACCTTTTTGGGAAAATCTAGTCAGAGCCTCAAATATGAAGGATTATGGAGGTTTTACCAAGGATTTTTCTACTCAGATGTTGTTTGGAGCCAATGAAGTAGAACTTGGAAAACAATGGGCTAACAATAAAATAATTACTAATTTGAATGAAACTTACGAACCTTTTGGAACTCTAAGAAGAGGTGACCATATCACGGTATTGATTAAGCAAACTAATAAGGAAATTCCTGGAGAATTTTTAGGAAGATTAGTACTTGGTGTAGAGGATGACTTGATCAAGATCTTTGGCGCAACAATTTATTAATTAAGATTTGACAATTTTTTTACTAGGTGTATTCAAGGTCTAAATGCATCTTTCAAATTTTAAAATTTTAAATAAGATAATTAGCAAAAAATCAACTTTTATTAAAACTGGAATTTTTTCTGCTATTGCTGCCTGTTGGGGTGTTATAATAGTAGGAACTTTTATAACTTTTAAATAATTAATAGTTAAGTTTTTTTATTATTAGATGGAAGTTTTTTTACCTATAGCCCAAGTCTTTATTAATCCAGTAGAAATACTTTTGTTAAGCGCTATAGTTGGTGTTCTTTCAGGCTTATTTGGAGTGGGAGGTGGGTTTTTAATGACTCCTTTTTTAATTTTTATGGGAGTTCCACCAGCATACGCAGTTGCTAATGAGGCAAATAATATTTTAGCAACGTCTGTATCGGGATCTACCACTCATTGGCTAAAAAATACTTTAGATTACAAAATGGGTTTGATTATTGTCATTGGTGGATCCATAGGAACAGCTTTAGGTATTTTTACATTTACTTATTTTAAAGGTATTGGAAAAATAGATACAGTAATTTCTCTAGCTTACATGTATATTCTTGCAATAATTGGAACATTGATGTTGGTTGAAAGTCTTGGGGAAATTGACAAAGCCAAAAAAAATATTGTAGAGAAAAAAAAATTACATGTTCATTATTGGATACATGGGCTTCCTTTTAGGATGAGATTTCCTAAATCTAAATTATACGAAAGTATATTTACTCCTATAATTATTGGTTTAGCTGTTGGATTTATAGCAGCAATTATGGGTATCGGTGGTGCTTTTATATTAGTACCAGCTATGATTTATATTATCAAAATGCCAACAAAATTAGTTCCTGGAACGTCTTTGTTTGTCACAATTTTTGTGAGTGTGATAGTTACATTTCTGCATTCGATTAACTATGGCTCTATAGATTTAATGCTAGTATTAATGCTAGTTGTGGGATCAATAGTAGGAGTTCAAGTAGGACAAAAACTTGGAGAGCAAATAGACAGTTCAGGATTGAAAGCTTTATTGGCGATTTTATTACTAATCGTTGGGATTGTTATAGCTTATGACACTTTTTTTGCTGAAAATATTCAGAATGAAATAAAATCAGTAAAGTCAACAGATATGAATTTTTTTTCTAAGTTTATTAAAGAGTTCTCAGAAGATATGCCTTTCTTTTATGGATTATTTTCAATTTTATTTGCTGTTATTTTAGGGATTGCCGCCGCATTTATTAGAAGATCAATTTCAAAGTTCAGAGAAAAATATTTTAAAAAAGTGGTAAAACAATCTAAGTAAACAATTTTATATATGCTTCAATTGTAAGGATACTAACAATCCCCACGGTTAACATTGAAACAAATCCGACAAAAAACGGTTTATGCCCCATATTCTTGATATCCTTCAAATTTGTTGAAAGGCCTATTGCTGCCATAGCCATAGTTAAGAATATTTTAGAACATGTTTTTATAAAATTTATCATTTCATTCCAATTACTAGTGTTATCAATTAAGAAAATTTGATCACCTACATTCCTTACAATTATCATCCCAACAAAACCTAATACAAAATAAGGAAATATATTTAAAATAGAATAATTTTTCTCATTTGCCTGACCTCTATTATAAAGCAAAGCAAAAAGTGGAATCATTACTATTAGCGACGTATTTCTTATAAGCTTAGTTACAGTTGCTATGTTTAATGTTTCAGGACTATTAAATTGTTGATCATAAATAAGACCAGCTGCAGCCACCTGAGAAGTTTCGTGTATAGCAGTACCTAAAAATAGACCTGCAAATAGAGAGTTACCCTGAAAATAAAAATTTGCAAAGTATGGGTATAACAGCATAGAGAATATCCCAAATAAAGTAATATTAGCAATCGCATAAGACACCTCACTTTTATTAGCTCTTATTACTGGTGCTGTAGCCATTATTGCAGTGGTTCCACAAACAGTGCTACCTATTGATATCAGGTAAGCCATTCTGGTAGGTATTTTGAGTTTTTTTATTAATAATTTAATAACTACTAAGACACTTATTATACAAATTAATATTAATGGAATAGCAATTTTTCCAAAATCTAAAAACTCAAAAGGCTTTAATTGGATACCTAAACAAATAATTCCAAGTTTTAATAAATAGTCTCTTGTAAAATCTAAGCCCTTCTGAAAGGTATCTCGGATTTTAAAAAAATTACCAAAAAATATTCCTAATAAAATTGCTATCATAGCTGTAGATATTGGACTTTTGTTATATTCTAAAAGTTCGATGCCAATTATATTATTAAATCCTTGGGAAAGAGAATAAAGAACAAATGCAAGAATTATACCTGGTACTACCACCAAGTATTTTTTGTTTATCATCTTAAATAAAATAATTATGCGCTTCTATAAAGTTTGGTCATAACAAACTCTTTATGACCTAAAGCTTCAGCACAGGTTAATCTTCCATTAGCAACTCTTAAAGTTGTTTCAATAAGTTTATCTCCTGCCTCTGATAAATTCATTTCTCTTGAAAGAATTTTTGAAACATCACAATCTACATGTTCACTCATACTTTTTGCAGTTAATGGATTTGCTGTCAACTTAACAACAGGTTCTATTGGGTTTCCCACAATATTGCCTTGACCAGTTGGAAATAAATGAATGTTAAACCCCGCTGCAGCTTGTAGTGTTACACACTCAGCCGCTGCAGAAGAAGTATCCATAAAATATAATCCTTTACCTTTTCTAGGCTCTTCTGCTGGTTCAAGGACATCTACAAATTTACAATTTCCAATTTTTTGAAAGTTTCCAAAAGCTTTTTCCTCAATAGTTGTTAAACCTCCAGCAATGTTACCTGCTGTTGGTTGACTTTCAGAAAGATCATCTGTTGCCTCTTTCAAAATAAAATCATTATATGCACTCCAGGTTTTCATAAATTTATCTGATGCTTCTTTTGTAGCTCCTCTTGTTGCGCAAACTTTTTCAGCTCCAGTAAGCTCTGATGTCTCACCAAAACATAAGTGGACACCCAATGGTTCCAACTTGTCCATTAAATTTCCAACTGTTGGATTGGATGCTAAACCTGATGTAGTATCAGACTCACCACACTTAACTGAAATCCATAAATCACTTATTGGACATTCTTCTCTTTGTTTTTCAGAGGCCCACATCACAAATTCTTGAGCTTTCTTTGAAGCTTTCATGACTGTTCCAATATCTCCAGTTCGTTCAATATGAAAACCTTCAACTGGTTTTCCAGTTTTAGCAATTCCATCAACAATCTTTTTTGTCCACTTTGGCTCTATGCCAATCACAATTACTGCTGCAACATTTGGGTTACTTCCAGTTCCAATCATCGTTCTAAAATGTAACTCTAAATCTGCTCCAAATTGAAGTCGTCCATAGGAATGAGGTAGAGCGATTGTACCTTTTATATTATTTGAAACTGCTTCTGCACATGCATTTGAAATATCATCAACAGGGAGTATGATTACATGATTTCTTGTTCCAGCTCTCCCGTTTTCTCTTTTATAGCCTAAAAAACTTTTTGGAATTTCCATCAATTACCACTTTTTTGTTTTCACATTATGAACATGAACGTGTTCACCTTTTTTGATTGGTTTGACCACTTTGCCGATGTCATGTCCATATTTAAGAATCGTATCACCCTCATTTAGATCATTCATAGCTATTTTATGTCCTAGAGGAATTTCATCCTTTGATTGAATATTTGTTGAGCTATCATTCTCCATAATCCAGCAGGTACACTCTTGTTTTGGGGTAATTTTTTCGATTACCACAACACCAACATTGTCTTTTTGGTCGTGGATTATAATTTCAGTAGCCATATCGTGTCGAATTGTTTATTTGAAATTTCTAAAATCTTATATATTAATCGCAAAAATTAACAATTAAATTTTATATATATTATTAAAGACGCTGATAAAGAAAGATTAACAATGACTAAAATGACAACAGAAGAAGCTTTTGTAAAAGTTTTACAAATGCATGGCATAGAACATGCTTTTGGAATTATTGGATCAGCGTTTATGCCAATCTCAGATATTTTTCCTGATGCAGGCATAACCTTTTGGGACGTCGCTCATGAAACTAATGGCGGATTAATCGCGGATGGTTATACAAGATCTACTGGAAAGATGTCTATGGTCATTGCACAAAATGGACCTGGTATTACTGGTTTAGTTACACCAATTAAAACAGCTTACTGGAATCACACACCTTTATTACTAGTTACACCTCAGGCTGCAAACAAAACTATGGGACAAGGTGGTTTCCAAGAAGTTGAACAAATGAATTTATTCAAAGATATGGTTTGTTATCAAGAGGAGGTCAGAGACCCTTCAAGAATGGCTGAGGTTTTAAACAGGGTTATAGAAAAAGCCATTAGAGGATCTGCACCAGCTCAAATAAATGTTCCTAGAGACTATTGGACCCAAGTTATTGATATTGAGCTTCCACCAATTGTAAGATTAGAAAGACAAGGCGGAGGTGTGGATGCGATTTCGAAAGCTGCTGATCTTTTATCAAAAGCAAAATTTCCAGTTATTTTGTCAGGAGCAGGTGTTGTTATAGGTGGTGCTATTGATGAGACAAAAAAACTTGCTGAGAAACTAGACTCACCTGTTTGTTCTGGCTACCAGCACAATGATAGTTTTCCAGGTAGTCATCCTTTAGCAGTTGGACCTTTAGGATATAACGGATCAAAAGCTGCAATGGAGTTAATTTCCAAAGCAGATGTAGTTTTAGCTTTAGGAACTAGATTAAATCCCTTTTCGACTTTACCAGGTTATGGGATAGATTACTGGCCTAAAAATGCAAATATAATTCAGGTTGATATTAATCCAGATAGAATTGGTTTAACTAAGAAAGTTTCTGTAGGAATAAGTGGAGATGCAAAATTAGTTGCTCAACAAATTTTTGATAAACTAACTTCGAATGCGGGAGATACAGATAGACAAAAAAGAAAAGATTTAATTCATCAAACAAAATCTGCTTGGTTACAAAAATTATCAAGTTTAGATCATGAAGAGGATGATGAAGGGACTGTTTGGAATAAAGAGGCTAGAGAGAGAGATAAAGATAGAATGTCTCCACGACAAGCATGGAGAGCTATACAATCTGGAATGCCAGAGGATGTAATAATCTCAAGTGATATTGGAAATAATTGTGCGATTGGAAATGCTTACCCTACTTTTGAGAAACCAAGAAAATACTTAGCTCCCGGTTTATTTGGACCTTGTGGTTATGGTTTTCCCTCAATCTTAGGTGCTAAAATTGGCTGCCCTGATACACCAGTTATAGGTTTTGCAGGAGACGGTGCTTTTGGAATTAGTATGAATGAGATGAGCTCTTGTGCTAGAGAAGAATGGCCTGCAATTACCATGGTTATTTTTAGGAATTACCAATGGGGAGCAGAGAAAAGAAATACCACGCTATGGTTTGATAATAACTTCATCGGAACTGAACTAGATCCAGAATTAAGTTATGCGAAAGTAGCAGATGCATGTGGGTTAAAAGGTGTAACAGTAAAGACAATGAATGAAACCACTGCAGCTATAAAGCAATCTTGTGAGGATCAAAAAAAAGGAATTACTACTTTTATTGAAGTAATTTTAAATCAAGAACTAGGAGAACCATTTAGAAGAGACGCCATGAAAAAACCAGTGAGAGTTGCTGGCATTAAAAAAGAGGATATGAAAAAACAATCTTCTTTAACTTCGTAAAAAAAATAAATAAATACCAGGTTCCTCTTTATATTCCTTTATTCGTCTTAACAAATTATTTTTAAATAAAAATATTTGTTTAGTCTGTAATTTTGAAACTAATAATTTGTTAAAAGTGTTGCTGTTAATAACAAAATAGTCATTTAAATCAGCACCGTATTTTTTAAGATATAAATATTCCGACATATCATATTTAAAATATTTATTTTTATCATTAAAATTAATATTTAAAATATTTAAAAATTTTTTTTCATTTTCTCTTTTCAAAATATGATATGAATTTTTGGTATGTGCTTCAAAAATTAAAAATTTTATATTTGATTTAGTTATAAAGTTTTTAAGATATTCATCGTCAGTATTATTTAAGTCTAAAATATCGTTAATCAGCAAGGCATTTTTTCCAAAAAAAATTTTAGATGTTAAAGAAAAATTTTCACTAGGCTCGCCATTAAAATATTTCAAAGGTGAGTGAATTAATGAATTTGAAGTTGGTGAAATAAAAATTTTGTCATTAGCTTGATATTCTTGAATTATTTTATCATGTAAAATTTTATTTACACTTATTAAGTTTGAATACTCATTATTTTTAAAGTTATAATAAATTTGAATAAATGATATGAGTATAAGTACAACAAAAATTTTAAAATCATTTAGAAATTTTTTAATTTTAAATTCTTCCATTTTTTTTATTAAAAGAGTTATGAAAAAAAATTCATAAAATATGAATAATCTACTACCAACTCTTATATAAAAATAAAAAATTAGGTATGTGATAGTTATAATTAATAGATATTTTGTTTTTAAACCTATATTCTCTTTATTAAAAATTATTAAATAGACATAAAATATTAATATAAAGATAAATAACTCTTTAATAAGAAAAAATTCAGAAAATAATCTATTTAAATTTTTTGGTAAAATAAATAAAAAATTCAAGTTTTCTTGATTATCAATTTTATAATAAGTATTCCTAATAGGGCCACTAATTTCTTTATCTACAACATTTAAAGCTATGCTTATTAATTTTTTAATTTCTATGAATTCTATAAATAAAATTAAAAAAGGTATAATTGTTAAAATCAAACCTAAGAAATAATATCTAATAAGATATTTTATATTATTAGAAATTAGAAAGAAAAAAATATTTAAAAGGCAAAGGAAAATTAATTCTTCTCTACAAAAACTTCCCAATATATTTATAACCCCTAAAATAAAAAATAATTTTTTATCTTTATTGTTTTCAGTAATCTTGAAGATTAAAAAAACATTAAGAAGAATAAAGAAATTTGAAATAGAAAAAGGGCTTAAAACAGTATGTTCTCTTAAAATCGTTGGGTTAAATATAAAAAAAATTAACGGAATAAATAAAAAATATTCATTTTGAAAATATTTCTTACTAATCTTTATTAGTAGCAAAGTACTAAATAAAAAAAATAAAAAATTGGGTATTTTTAAAGTATTGTAAGAAAATCCAAATAAATTTATTGATATATTTGAAACAATGTAGAAAACAGGTCTAAAATAATTCAGCACTGCTTTTTCAGAAAAAATATTTATTGACCAGTCTATGTATTTAAATTCGTCAATACCAACAATATTTTGATTATTAAATTTATACAAAAGTAAAAATGATGAAATTATTAATATTAATAATATAAAAATATTAATGATATACTTTTGTTTCATTGAAATTTAATTAACAATAACTTAATTATTGCATTTATGAAGCAAAATCAAAAACTTTTAGTTGTCAATATAAATGAGTTCAATTACGATTTTTTATTAAAGCAAAGTAAAATTTTTAGATGTAAAAATATAATTAAATTTTTTGATAATTTTAATAAATCAAAAACTTTTACCCTTGACAAAATACAACATGAAAATTTGGATCCATGGGTCCAGGAGGTTTCAATAAATACTGGTAAAAACTCAAAAAATCACAAAATTAAAAATTTAGGAGAAAAGCTAAATTCAAACATTGTTCAAATATGGGATTTAATTTCAAAAAAATTTACTGTTTCAGTCTGGGGATCAATGAATTCACAACTTAGAGATAATAAAAATATAAAAGTATTTTTTCCTGATCCATGGAATTTTACATCTAAAATTAAACCAGAAAATCTCAAAAATCTTTTTTTATTACCTAATTATTATGCAAAAAATTATACAAATATAAGAATATTTGATTTTATTAAATATGCTGTTTATCTATTTAAGATTATATTTACAAGTAGCTTGGTTTTAAAGCATTTTTTAACGAATTTTTTTTTCTATTTAAAAAATATTTTTTTTATAAAAATTCCTTTAAATTTTAAATTTTTTACAATTTTTGACATAATTTCTTTATTAATTTTATTAAATTTAGAAAAAAAAAATCGATCTGACTGTGTATTTATTTTTTTAAATTCTATTGCACATTTTCAACATAATTATTGGGATGACGAAAAAAATTACAAAAATTACTTTATTTTTTTAGATAAATTATTTTTTGTATTGAATAATCATTTATTAAATTATGAATCTGCAATTATCTATAATGGTTTTACACAAAAAAGAATAAAACCAGAATATTTGCTTAAACCATATGATCCTGAAAGTTTACTCAGTAAATTGAAAATATCTTTTTTAAAATCTGAGCAAAATATGACTAATGGTGCAATTTTATTTTTCAAAAATGAAAAAAAACAGAAATATTACTATAATAAAATGAAAAATTTTACCTTAGGAAATCTATATCTTTTTGACTTAAAGAAGGTTGATAAAAAAAGTTTTTTTTACAAGATTAGAATAAAGTCAAATTATCAAAAATCAAATAAACTAAATTTCAAGAGGAAGTTTGAATATTATAGAACATATAAAAAATCTAAAAAAAATAATCCAAATTATGATTTATTAAATGAATTCAAATTTATAAAAACTACTGGATCACACATAAATCGAGGCCTTTTTTTTCATAAGAACTTGAATGTAAAAATCAAAAAAAAATTTCAAAATCATTATATATTCAACATTATTAAAGAATCTTTGAATGTATAAGGTCATTATAATTATTCCCTGCTACAATGTGAAAGATCAAATTTTAAAAGTTATAAAAAATATAAATTTAAAAGATATTTATAAAATTTTAATCGTGGATGATTTTTGCCCTCAAAAAAGTGGAAGTTTTGTAGAAAAAAAAATTAAAGATAAAAAAATTAAGGTTATTTATGCAAAAAAAAATTTAGGTGTGGGTGGTGCCTTTAAACTTGGTTTAAATCATGCAAAAAAATATAAACCTAATCAAGTTATTAAGATAGATGGAGATGGTCAACATGACCCCAAATTTATTAGAAAATTTATAAATTATCAAAAAAAATATCCTAATAGAATGATTAAAGGTAGAAGGGAAATGTCCTTTTTAAAAACTAAAATTCCACTAAAAAGGTTTATTGGTAATAATATAATTACTTTTATCATAAGATTTATTACAAAAAACTCACAATTAAATGATGTTGTTAATGGTTTCATATCTCTTCCGAATAATATTATTTCAAAGATAAATTTTAAATCTATAAGTTCTGATTTTTTCTTCGAACAAGATTTATTAATTTATGTTTCAAAAAAAAGATTTGTAATAAATGAAATTCTTATTTCGACAAAATATTTTGATCAAAAAAGTAATCTAAGTGAAATCAAGGTGATCCTACCTTTTTTGAAAAGATACCTTTTAATAATTTTTGGATTTTACAATTTTTAAATAATAAAGATCTTATAGCAACGCACTTTTCTATAGATTTAAATCGGGCCAATTTTTATCATTATATCTGTCAAGCTCTCTTTTAGTAAAAGGTCTAAATAGAACCCAACCTATTACAATTACTAAAACTAAAAGTATAAATGTTTCCATTTTTTATCTTATTATTGTTTTAACCGAACCAAGTTTGTCAATTTTTCCTTTATAAAGACCTTTACCTATTGGAACAACTCCCACAGTAGACCCTGTAAATACATAAAAATTTTTATTTAAATTTAATTTGTCTTTTCTAATTTTGTTCAAAACAAATCTTAATGAGTTCAATGGATTAATAAAAACTGCACTGGTATTACCGTTTATATTTTGTTTGGTTTTTTTGTTTGAAATGTTAGTTTTTAAATTTCCAATATTGATTTTCTTATACTTTTTTTTTTTACCGATTAAAAACTTAACATTAGCTCCAAAATCACTGCTTAGATCTCCAAATGAAGTTATTCCTTTTTTTCTTTGTCTATAACCCACAATCTCAATACAAGGAGCCATATGAGATATAAATTTTGTGATATTTTTCATTGTAACTACTGATTTAGAATTAAAAAAAGATTTCTTAATTAAATAGCAAACCTCCAACTCAATGCCAAAAGTGGTTTTACTAATCTTTACACTTCTACCGCTTTTTAAAAAATTATCTTTATAAACTGATGCATAAAATGGTTCTTTTTCTTTTAATTTTTTCATCACTGGAATTCCGGTTCCTCCAGCTTTGTAACCTATAATTGGTTTTTTAACTTTACTCTCACAAAGCATTCTAAATTTATTGGCTTCAGTTAGTTTTTTGGTAAATTTTCTTGGCAATGGCGCAATAATCTTGTTTTTAAGAAAAGCTTTAACCAATTTATTAGAGGTTTTTTCTATTAGTGTGCTCATATTATTTATCTATTTTTTTTAAATTATATTTTATGATCCAAAGTTTATCAAACTAAAACCAGCGATAAGGAAAACTATTAACCAAATCAAACCTTTTATCAAAAAAAAAGTAAATCCTCCAACCAGAATATATTTGCCCCATTTACTTTTTGAAAATAAATTTTTAAGCTTAGTCATCATTTTAATAAACTCTATTAATTTAACAACGACATCGGATCGAGCCTAGTTTGAAACCAATTTACTCTAAAATCTAAATGTGGACCAGTTGATCTGCCAGTAGATCCAACTGTTCCTATGATATGTCCTTGATTTATTTGATCACCAACTGAAACCATCACACTCTCAAGATGTGAATAAATTGTAGAAATTCCATGTCCATGGTCCATTATAATTGTGCCACCAGTATAATAAAGATCATCTTCTGCCATCGTTACGACACCAGAAGCTGATGACTTAATCATAGTTCCTTTTTTTGCAGCAATATCAATCCCATAATGAGGCCACTTTGGTTTACCATTTAAAATTCTCTGACTTCCATAAACTCCACTTATTATCCCTTCAACAGGCATAATGAATTGATTTTTAAAAAAGGGTAAATCAGAATTTATTGATCTTGCCTTTCCGATTCTATTATTTTCCTCTCTAATTCTTTTGTAAACAGACTCGGGGGGTGTTACTTTACTTTCCTCTAGGCCATCTATCCTTTGAATATTATATTTTCTTTTAAGAACTTTTTTTATTACTTTCTCACTTTTTCCATTACTAATTTTAGTAATCGTTAAATCAAATTTTCTATCTCGATCAATCCCAAAAACAAAATAACCATCTTTCGAAACTCTAACTTTTTTTTTATCTATAATTATTTGAGAAGAAGGATCAGTTATTCCTACAATATAATGACCTTGTAAAAATTTTCCTTTAAATTCGATTGCAATTAAATTAGTTGGTAAAAAGATAACTATTAAAAAAAATAATCTAGTTACTATCTTGCTGTCCATCCGCCATCAACTAATAAGGAAGTTCCTGTAATCATTGAAGCTGCATCTGAAGCAAGAAATACAGCTGCACTCGCTACATCTGATAGTTCAGCAAATTTGCCTAAAGGAATATTCCCTAGAACCTCTTTTTTAAACTTTTTACTTTTTAAAAACTTACGTGTCATAGGAGTTACAACAAATGTTGGACAAACAGTATTTACTCTAATGTTATATTTAGCAAGGTCAATTGACATTCCTTTTGTAAGACCTTCTAAGCCAAATTTAGTCATGTTGTACACACTTCGTATAGGACCGCCCACATGACCCATTTGGGACGACATATTTACAATTACCCCACCTACTTTTTTTCTACTTTTAGACTTGATCATTTTAAGCGAACATAATTGAGCTAGGTTGAATGTTGCCATTGTATTTATCTTAACCAAGTACTCCATATTTTTAGTTTTTACTTTTGTGAAGTGTTCTGGAATATTATTACCAGCGTTATTGATTAGAATATCTATTTTCGATTGTCTGTTTATAATATCTTTAATCTCTTTGTAATTAGTAATATCACAAACATAAGATTTACATTTACCCTTAATCCTCTTTATTTTTTTTGAAACTTCATCCAAATCTTTTTTAGTTCTACTTATTATAATTAAGTTTGCGCCAGCCTCAGCTAGAGCAATAGCACACGCTCTACCAATTCCTTTACCAGCTCCTGTTACGACTGCAGTTCTATTTTTTAAGTTATAGTTTTTTAAGAACATCATAGAAATAATATTTTAATATCTGTATAAATCAATTCAATAGCAACAATTAAAATAGCTATTAAACCCGCCCAAGCTATCCACTTATATTTTTTAATCCAATTAGAAATTAATGTTGCTGCAGTTGCCATTAATATAATTGATAAAACAAGACCAAAAATCAATAAATAATAGTGGTCTCCAGCTGCTCCAGCTACTCCTAAAACATTATCTAAACTCATGGTAAAATCAGCCAATAGAATTGTCCAAATAGCTTTTAAGAAACTTGAATTATCAACTTTAATATCACTTTCGTTCTCAAAGCCTTTTACGACATCTACATAAAGTTTATAAACTATGTATAATAAAAGCAGACCTCCAATTAATCTTAAACCTGTAATTTGCAATAGATATGCAGTCAAAAGAGTTAATATAATTCTTAAAATAACAGCTCCACCTATCCCCCAAAAGATAATTTTCTTTCTCTGTTCTAATGGAAATTTTGATGCAACCATTCCAATTATAATTGCATTGTCCCCTGCTAAAACTAGATCAATTAGGATGATTTGTGTTAAAATTGCGATTTGTTCTGGAGTAATAAGATCAGTGAACATCAACCTCTCAGTATCATATCAGCACCTTTTTCTGCAATCATTATTGTTGGTGCATTGGTGTTACCAGAAGTAATGTTAGGCATTATTGATGCATCAATTACTCTTAAGTTATTTAAACCTTTTACTTTAAGAGTTTCATCAACAACTGCCATATCGTCTTGTCCCATTTTGCATGTACCAACAGGATGAAAAATTGTTTGTGCGTAATCTGATCCTGCTTTTACAAGTTCTTCATCATCATTTATACTAATCCCAGGCCTATATTCCTCTGGTTTGTATTTTTTAAAAGTCTCAGACTCCATTACAATTTTCCTTGTAAGTTTTAAACCTTTCGCAGCAATCATTCGATCATGTTCAGTTGAAAGATAATTGAGTTTTACTTTTGCATAAATTCTTGAGTCTTTATTTGTAATCTTAACGTGACCTCTACTAGTTGGTCTAATATTTGAAACAGTAGGTGTGAATGCATGAAAATCATGATTTTTTGTGGCACCCAAAGTATCCATACTCATAGGTTGAACGTGCCACTGTAAATCAGGTAATTCTAAAGATGGATCACTTTTAGCAAACATACACATTTGACTAGCACCCATCGTCATTGGTCCACTTCTGTTAAAAACATATTCTAAACCAATCATTAGTTTTCCAAGTAAACTATTAACCTTCTTATTTAATGACTTAAGTCCATGAACTTTATAAATTGGTCTAAACATTAAATGATCTTGTAAATTTTCTCCAACTCCTTTTAAATCGTTCACAATCTTGATTCCTAAATCTTTTAAATTTTTAGAATTACCTATTCCTGATGTTTGTAGAATCTGGGGAGATCCAATGGATCCTGATGAAAGTATAACTTCTTTATTAGCTGAAACTTTTTTAAGCTCACTTCCTATCCAATACTCAACATTCTTGGCAGTTTTATTCTCAAAATTTATTTTTTTTACATGTGCATTTGTTATAATTTTTAGATTATTTCTTTTTTTGATTGGATTAAGGTAACCAACTGCAGTGCTGCATCTAAAACCATCTTTTTCAGTTACTTGAAAATACCCACATCCGTGATTGTCACCTGTATTAAAATCTTTTGTTTTAGGAATACCAAATTCTTCAGCTGCACTTTGAAATTCATCTAATAATGGTAATTGAATTCTTTGGTCAGAAACAGATAAGGGACCACCAACTCCATGATAATCGTCTTTTCCACGTTCTTGGTTTTCTGCTTTAATAAAATAGGGAAGAACATCATCCCAGCCCCAACCAGTATTACCTGATTGACGCCAAATATCGTAATCTCTACTTTGTCCTCTTATATACAATAAGCCGTTAATAGCGGAGCTACCACCAAGAGTTTTTCCTCTAGGATATCTAATAGATCGATTGTTCATCGTTTCATCTGGTTCAGTTTTGTAACACCAATCAACAGTGGGATTATGCATCGTTTTAAAATAGCCAACTGGAATATGTATCCAAGGATAATTATCTTTACCACCAGCTTCCATTAATAAAACTTTATTTTTTGGATCCTCTGAAAGTCTATTAGCTAGAACACATCCAGCAGATCCAGCACCAATAATTATAAAATCGAAATTTTCCATCTATAGTTGAATAGTTTTTTTTATAATTCTCATTTAATCATCTTTACACTCATATTAATCAATTGTCACTTGTATGAGCTTTGTTTTTCTGATTGAATGTTTTAGTTAAATTTAACTAACAAGAGGAATAATAATGAAAAAAATCATTTCAATGTTGTTTGCAACTGTTCTAGTGCTTGGATTTGCATCTAGTGCTAATGCTGCAAAAACACTAAAATGTCAGACAGTTCTTAACACTAAAGCTGATGAAGTTAAGATGTTAAAGGACTTTACTGATACTGTTACAGAATTAACAGCTGGCTCGTTAAAATTTGAAATTTTACCTGCAGGTGCTGTTGTAGGAGTTAAAGAAACTCTCGATGCTGTCGATAAAGGTTTGATTGATTGTGGTTTCGCATGGACTCACTATTGGTCAGGTGATCACCCTGCTGCTATGTTATTTGGTTCGCCAGTAGCTGGTGGTGGAGTTGGTATTGACAACTTAGCATTCTTATCATGGTTCCAATACGGTGGTGGTAAAGAATTGTATGACCAATTATGGAAAGAAATGGGAAGAGACATAAAAGGATTTATGCTTCAACCAGTTGGACCAGAGGCTTTAGGTTGGTTTCCAAAACCAATTAAGGATATGGCTGACTTTAGAAAATATAAATTCAGAACTCCTCCAGGAATTCCAGGACAAACTTATAAAGACATTGGTATAGCATCTGTTGCAATGGGTGGTGGAGACATTCTACCAGCTCTTGAAGCAGGTACAATTGATGCTGCTGAGTGGTGTTGTCCAAAACCAGATTTAACATTTGGTTTCCAAAAAGTATTAAAGCATTACTATCTACAAGGTTTACACCAAGTTGTCGTAAATGCTGACTTTTACATTACTGGAAAAACTTATAAAGCTATGAGTGATCATGAGAAGAAGTCTCTTGAGGTTGCTGCTAATGCTTCATTAGCTAAATCTTTAAGTTACAGAATCTATGAAAATGGAAAAGCTTTACAAGAACTTACTACTAAACATGGAGTTAAATTAGAAGACACTCCTTCAGACTACTTTACAGAATATATGGCAGCTGCAAAAGCTACATTGAACAAAAACGCAGCGAAGAATAAATTCTTCAATGAAGTTTACACTTCAATGAAAAACTTTGCTGATGTTGCTGTTCCTTTCTGGAGTGGTGCTCAAATGTCTAATGCGAAGCTAGGAATGGCTCACGCAGCAACATTAAAGTAATCAGTAATTAATATTGATTTATTAGAGCGGACTTTTACAGTCCGCTCTAATTTTTTTAACTAGAATTTTATGGCAGAAGAACCTGGTAAATTAGATATTTCAGATGAAATGATTGCCGAAAGACGAGGCGGCTCAGGTAAAATGCCAAACGATATGCCATTATGGATGGCAAAATCTATTGTCAATATTGATAAATTTAGTAAGTGGATAGGTAATATTGTTTGTTGGATATTGATGCCACTAATTTTTGCAATGACATATGAAGTTCTTGCAAGAAAATTATTTTTAGCTCCAACAATTTGGGCTTATGACATAAGTCGTTTTCTTTATGGGGCTTTATTCATGTTAGGTGCTGGATATGCACTTTCCAGGGGTGTACATATAAGAGCAGATTTTTTATATAGAAATTTTAAGACTAAGACCCAAGGCATAATTGATTTTTGGCTTTATTTAATATTTTATTTTCCAGGTCTAATAGTTTTTCTATACATGACAATTGGATTTGTAGAAGAGTCTATTAGAAGAGGCGAAAGAGGTATGGATACTACGTGGATGCCTTTTATGTGGCCTATAAAAACTTGTTTATTAGTTGGTATTATATTTTTGCTTATTCAAGGCTTCTCAGAATTACTTAAAAGCTATTGGGCAGCTAAAAATGGTGAGTGGCCAGGAGAAGAAAATAAGTAATGTTAGCTGAGTTAATAGATCCAGCGATATTAGGTTTTATTCTTGTTGGTGTAATGCTTTTTGCAATCTTTGTAGGATTTCCTATTTCATTTACTTTAATATTTTTAGGATTTGTATTTGGCTATCTTGGCTTTGGAAAATTAGTTTTCTATTTAATGACCTTACAGTTTTCGATGGTAATGACTGAACAAACTCTTGCCGCCGTACCGCTCTTTGTATTTATGGGAATAATGATGGAACAAGCGGGACTAATGGAAAGATTGTTTTCAGCTTTTCAATTAATGTTAGCAAAAGTTAAGGGCTCACTTTATTACGCAGTCTTGTTTGTTTCTGTAATTTTTGCTGCGGCCACAGGTATTGTGGGAGCATCAGTCACTATTCTTGGAATTATGGCAGCAAAATCAATGAATAGATCCGGTTATGACGTAAGGCTTGCTGCAGGTACAATTACAGCAGGAGGAACTTTAGGAATTTTAATTCCTCCAAGTATTATGCTTGTTGTGATGGGACCTATAATGGAAATCCCAGTGATAGATTTATTTGCAGCTGCAATATTACCCGGAATTCTTCTTGCAAGTCTTTATGCCGCCTACACAACAATTAGATGCATAATTAATCCAAAATTAGGACCAGTATTACCTGAAGAGATGAGAGCTGCTAGCATGAAAGAAGTTTGGATTGAATTTTTTCTAGGTCTAGTTCCTCCTGCAGCTTTAGTTTTTGCAGCTTTAGGAAGTATTTTGTTTGGATTTGCAACTCCTACAGAAGCAGCAGGATGTGGTGCGATGGGTGCATTACTATTATCTTTAGCTTACAAAAAATTATCATTCCCAAAGTTACAAGAGGCATTAGTAAAAACTTTAGAAATAACTGCTTTAATTATGGTTTTAGTTGCAGCATCAAATTTTTTTGGAGCAGTTTTTGCAAGATTAGGAACCCCAACTTTGCTTACTGAATTTTTATTAGGATTAGAAATGAACAAGTATTTAATTCTTGCAATGATTATGGTTATGATTTTTCTATTAGGATGGCCTTTGGAATGGGTTCCAATTGTTATGATAATAGTTCCAATTATTTTACCTTTAGTTGAAGCATTAGGATTTAATTTAACTTGGTTTGCAATATTAGTTGCGGTGAATCTTCAAACTGCCTGGTTATCACCTCCAGTAGCATTATCTGCATATTTTTTAAAAGGAGTCGTTCCTGAGTGGGATCTTAAAGATATTTATTATGGAATGATGCAATTTATGGTCTTACAAGTCATTGGGTTAGTATTAATTATAATATTTCCTAAAATTGCTCTTTGGTTACCAACTCTCTTATATGGACAGTAGAAAGTTTAAGTTTTATATTGTTTAAGTGAGTCCTCAAAATTTAAAAAAAAACCTTACTAATTGGGATTTAGTTTCAGTTAATCCAAATGATAAAAATTGGGATTGGAAAATTCTATTCTGTTTTTGGGGGATAAATATTCAGAGTATTATAGGTTTTTCATTAATTACTTCTTTATATATAATTTATAATCTAAATACTTTTGTTGTATTTTTCGGAACCATATTAGGTGCACTGCTAGTTTATCTTTTTTCAAATTTGATAGGGAAACCATCTCAAAAACACGGACTACCTTTTGTTGTTTTATTAAGATCCTCATTGGGTATTATTGGGGCAAAATACTTCGGTTTAATAAGATTTTTAGTTGGTGTTTTTTTATTTGGTATTCAAACATATTTTTTGTCAAAAGCTTTTAGCTATTTAATAAGAATAGCAATTTTTTCTGTAGACTCCACAATACTCGATCAACAAATATTTCTTATATTCTTTTTAGGAATGAATTTAATAGATTGGATTGCAATCGTTACAGCAATAATTTTCCAAGGGTTTTTATTTAGCTTTGGAATGAATATGAATAAAAAGATTATTATTTTTTCAGCTATTACAGTTTATCTTGGAATTTTATTATTTTTTTTATCTGTATTACTTAGCGATGTAAAATTAACCTCACAAGCGTTTTTAAATTTATTAGATACAGGAAATTTTCTGAATAAAAATAATTTTGGGCCATTAATAACTGTCACGAGTACAGTGTTTGCTTATTTTTCAATAGTAATTTTAAGTTTTGGGGATTATTCAAGATATGTAAAAAATGAAAGCCAGCTTAAAAAAGGAAATCTAAGTTTAATATTAAATTTAATAATTTTTTCTCTCTCCGCTTTATTTATAGTTTCAGGTATGGATGCCTTTTTAAAAGAAGATCCAGAAAATTTAAATAGAATACTTACAAATCCTACAGATATACTTGGAAAATTGGATAATTTATTTCTAATTAGTTTAGCTTTAATATTTATAATTATTGCTTCTGCTTCAACAAATTTAATAGTCAACTTTATTCCATCTCAATATACTTTGATTAATTTTTTACCTTTTTCTCTATCAATTAAAAGTGCAGGTTTCATAATTACTATCATAGGTTTTATAGTGGGAATATTTTGGTTAACATTTTTAAGTCAAGTTGGTGCTTTATCTTTTATTGATACATTAGGAGCTTTTTTTGGACCTCTTTTTGGAATAATGATTTCCGATTTTTACTATATACAAAAGGGCGAATTAAATAATAAAGATATTTATTCTTTAGAGAATAGTGGAATTTATTATTATAGTGGCGGATGGCATATAAAGGCAGTTTACTCTGTAATTTTAGGTTTTATTTTCTCAGCCTCAACTATTTGGAATACTAATCTAATGTTTCTTCAATCATTTTCTTGGATTATAGGAGCCTTTATAGCTGCTTTTACTTATTACTTATTAGCTCGAAAATAAAATATGGAAAAAATTACTTTCGATTTTAAAAGTAGAACGGCAATTGTAACAGGAGGTGCTCAGGGATTTGGTTATGATATCACGAAACGTTTTATAAAATCAGGTGCAAAAGTGATTATATGGGATAACGATTCAAAAGCTATAGAATTAGCTATAAAAGAAATTGATAATCCAAATTTGAGTTCTAATGTGGTTGATGTATCTAATTATAAGGAAGTAGAAAAAAATGTTAAGGAAATTACAAAAAATTCTAATATTGATATTTTGATTAACAACGCTGGCATAACTGGTCCGACAGCAACTTTGTGGGAATATGATATTGAGATGTGGAAAAAAGTTGTAGAAATCAATCTAATGGGAACATTTAATTGTTGCAGATCAATAGTGCCAAACATGATAAAAAATAATTATGGAAGAATTGTAAATGTAGCCTCTGTAGCTGGAAAAGATGGAAATGCTAATGCTAGTGCATACAGTGCAGGAAAAGCGGGCGCGATAGGTTTAACTAAATCATTAGGTAAAGAGCTTGCAGATAAGAATATAGCTGTAAATGCAGTTACACCAGCGGGCGCAAGAACTAGAATTCTAGACCAAATGACCAAAGAACATGTTCAAAAAATGCTGTCAAAAGTGCCTAGAGGAAGATTTTTAGAGGTTGAAGAGTTTACCTCACTAATTTGTTGGCTTTCTTCTGAGGAAAACACTTTTTCAACAGCAGCAGTCTTTGATATTAGTGGTGGTCGTTCTACTTATTAACTTCTGGGTTTTTGCTCAAATATTTTGATGTTATTTGTTTTAGCTCTACTAAACTTGATATCTTTCGAAATAACTGGTGCAAAAATTATTATAGACCAGTAAATTAATAGTATAAAAGTCGATATTGTCTTCATATTAAATATATAGAACTGAATGTTGAATTTTGAATGTTTAAATTTTGTCTAAATAATGTATTAAGGTTTTTTTTTAATTTTTTATGAAAATTTTATTAAATATTTTAATCATCACAATTTTATCTATTCACTTGTCTTCAGCAGATGAATTACAAGTCTTTAATTTTACTGAAACGGAGCTCGCAGAACTTCAGGTTAGAAAGGTAAGAGGGGCTGATAATAAAACACTTTATACCGTTGGAACTAATGATAATGGAAATTATTTGAAATCGGTTGCTGATAATGCAGCCTCTGGCCTTGGAAAAGAGATTAAGATAGATTTAAATAAGACCCCATTTATAAATATAACTTGGAAAATTGAGAAAGATCTGTCAGGAATTCTGGAAAATACAAAAAAAGGGCATGATTTTGCTGCGAGAGTTTTTGTGATTAAAAAAACTGGATCTACACCGCTATCAAATAGAGCTATTAATTATGTTTTCTCAAGTAATAATGAAGTTGGGGCAAATTCTCCAAGCCCATATACAAAAAAATCAATAGATAATGTTTTAGCTAGTACAAAAGATAATTTAAATGAATGGGTAACAGTCAAAGCCAATGTTAAGGAAGACTTTAAAAGGTTACACAATATAGATGTCAATGAGCTTGATGGACTTGCACTTATGTCTGATACTGATAATTCAAAGATGAAATCTGTAGCTTATTTTCAAAATATATATTTTTCATCCCAATAATTAGAATTTAAGATATTTTTTTAGATAAATATTAAATAAAGATAGAATAACAGCTACAATAACATCTTCTAAAGGACCAGCTTGCGGATAGCCAAAGTTCCACGCGATAACCATCACTAACCAAATTACGAATATATTCATTAAATAATTATACCTTAGTTTCTATTAAATAGTTTACTTTTTTGGTATAATCATATTATGCATGAAAATTTTTTTCACACTTTAAAAGTTTATTATGAGGATACTGATGCTGGAGGTGTGGTATATTATGCTAATTATTTAAAGTTTTTAGAGAGAGCAAGAACAGAAGCGCTACATTTAATTGGGTACAGTAACCAAAAAGTGAAAAAAGATTTTGGTTCATTAATCATAGTAAAAGCTTGCAATATTGAATATAAGAAATCTGCCAGCCTTGAAGATGAACTAACCATAAGATCTTTTGTTAAATCTATCACTAAAACATCTTTTTTTATGAATCAAATAATAACTAAAGGTGATGACATTTTAGTTGAAGCACAAGTTCATTTAGTTTTTGTTAATGAATTAGGTAAACCAGTAAAAATACCTGATGAAATTTATTCAAGATTTAAACCTTATTTTTGTGATTCTATTAAAACTTAGCTAATTTTTTTGCCTTTTTAAATAAATTTACCATCATTTTATTAGAAATTAACTTCGTGTTAACATTTCTTGGACTTGGATGGTAACTTGATAGAATGACCAAACCGTTTGGCAATATTTGTGTTTTACCATGTTTGAAAACAAATTTTTTTTTGATTTCAAATTTTTGCTTATACAGTTTTATACAATTATCGAAAGCAACTTTGCCAAGTGTTACAATTACCTTTAGGTTTTTTAAACTTAATATTTCCTTATCAAAAAACTCGGAACAATTTGAAATTTCATTACTAAGTGGTTTATCCTCTGGTGGAACACATTTAAGAATATTTGTGATGTAAGTAGATTTTAATTCCAAATTATCATTTAAATTTTTTGAAAATGGTGAATTTGAAATTCCTACCTCATGCAAACATCTAAATAAAAAATCACCAGATCTATCTCCTGTAAAAGCTCTTCCTGTTCTAGTTCCACCATGTGCTGCTGGAGCTAGTCCAATTATTGCAATTTTTGAATTTAACTCTCCAAAACCGGGTACAGGTTTACCCCAGTAAATTTCATTGATATTTTGTTTTCTTTTGTTTTCACTGACTTTTTTTATGAATTTAACTAGTCTTGGACATTTCTTACAATTTATTATTGTTTTGTTTAATTCGTTTAATCTAATATCCATATTATGAAATTATTAAGATTTTTTATTATAATTTTTATATCTTTAACAACACCAATTAAAGCAGATTTATACAAAAATTTAATAAATCAATTGGATGTTGGAGAAAAATTAATATTTATTAGACATGCATATGCACCTGGAAATGGTGATCCTGCTGGTTTCAATTTAAACGATTGTTCTACTCAAAGAAATTTGAGTGAGGATGGAAGAAAACAAGCTCAACGCATTGGTGAATTTTTTAATAAAAATAAGATCGAAATAGGCAAAGTGCTATCTAGTGAATGGTGCAGATGTAGAGAAACTGCAAAAATTGCATTTAAAAATTATTCAACAAATAGTTTCTTAAACTCTTTTTACAGTTCGAAATTTTCAAAAAATAAAGAAAAGCAGATTAAAGCATTTAATAACTATATAAAAAATTTAAAAAGTAAGAAAAATTTAATCTTAGTAACCCACTACGTGTTTATATCTGAGGTTTTAAATTATGGTCCTTCATCAGGTGAAATAGTTGTTTCGGACAAATATTTTAATATAATAGGAAGTATAGAAATTGATTTTTAAAATATTATGTCTTCAAAAAGAGCAATGAAACAAGCACAAAAACAAGCTTACGCTAAACATAGAAGCAACATTACAAATAGTAGATTTTCTAAGAATAAAAAAAATTTATTTAGTAAAAAGAAAAAAGACTAACTTTCTTTTTTAAATTTTTCTATTTTTTTGCAATTTGAAATTTTTGACATTCCTTCTTCGTCATTTAAAACTGTTTTCATAAAAATTTCAGTTTTTCCTATTTCAAATAAAATTTGAGTATAAAATTGAGGATAACCATGTTTATGAGTAAATATTTTCCCATTTTCTTGATATATGTTTCTAACGTAAGTGTTTGACTTTTTTACACTCAGGTCAGTTAGCCGATACTTTTGATATGTCTTTTCCTTATATACATAATTTCGAGTCATGATTAATTCATCAAGATTTAAGATATATTCATTCTTTAAAAATTCATCTTGTTTATCATCACATTCACTCATAATGATTATTTCTGATTTAAGATGTTGGAAGGGTAGAACTATTAATAAAAGAGAAATTAAAAATCTAATTTCTCTCATTTTTTTCGGCAAAAAATAAACCAATTAAAAGTAAAGCTGTCCAACCGAGCCCCACCAAACCTTTGATAATACTGGTGTCAGCACTCCATAAGTCAAGAAAAAGAGCCCCAAAAATAAGACCTAGAACATATACAATAATTACGACTGTAGTTTTACTCATCTAATAATTTCTTTTTAAAAAGAGAGATACCATTTTCAATTTTATAAGTATAGGACTCTTTGAAACTTACTAATTGCCAACCAGTTAATCTCTTTTGAATAATTCCAAGATTTTCTTTTTTCCAGTCATCAGTTGTATCTTCAGCTTTCCAGGTTTTTTTTTCTTGATTATTTCTTCCACAACCATAACAATACCCTGTTTTTGGATCAGTTTTACAAATACTTATACAAGGAGAAACAATCATAATATTATTATAGAGTATAAATAATATAATTTACAATAATTGTCGTTGGACAAATAGTTTCAATCATATATATAGTCTCTTGAATTTGTGGGGCGATGGCGGAATTGGTAGACGCGTCGGTCTTAGGAACCGATAGAGCAATCTGTGAAGGTTCGAGTCCTTTTCGCCCTACCAACAATATATTATGAAAGTTACTGTAGAAAATAAAAAAGGTCTGAATAAGGACATTAAAGTTTTCATCGATAAAAAGACAATGAACTCTTATATGGATGAAAAATATCAGGAAATAAAAGGCACTGTGAATTTAAAAGGCTTTAGACCAGGAAAGGTTCCAATAGAAGTTCTAAAAAGACAATTCGGTAAAGCAGTATTTAGTGAGGTTTTAGATAAAGTTTTAAAAGACACCACCACCAAAGCTTTAGAGGAAAATAAAATTAAACCAGCAGGACAACCAAAGTTAGATCTTAAAACCTATGGTGAGGATAAAGATTTAGAATATATTATATCTGTTACAGAGTTTCCTAAAGTTGAGTTGAAATCTATAGAAAATATCAAATTCGATGAATACATTGTTAAAATTGATGAAAGTGAAACTGAAAAAAGAATTAAAGAAATAGCTAAAAACACACCAAGTTTCAAAGATGCTCCACCTGAAACAAGGTCAAAAGAGGGTGACCTAGTATCATTTGACTATACAGCAACTGTTGATGAAAAAACTTTTAAGGGGGGAGAAGGAAAGAATACTCAATTAACACTAGGCAAAGATCTATTTTTAAAAGGTTTTGATAAACAATTAGTAGGAGTTAAAAAAGATGATCAAAAAATTGTTGAGGCTACGTTACCTGAGAATTTTCCTGAAAAAGAATTAATTAATAAAAAAGCAAAGTTTAATTGTAAAATTTTGTCAGTCAAAATTTCAGAAGAAGTAAGAATTGATGATGAGTTCGCAAAAAACTTAGGCGCTAAGGATTTAAAAGATTTAAAAACTCTTATTTCAAAACAGATTAATGATGAATATAAAAATTCTTTAGATAGATTATCAAAAAATCAAATTCTAAAAGAATTAGAAAAATTTAAAGTTGATGAAATACCACAAAACTTATTGGATGAGGAGATAAAGGCTCTTTCTCAAGGAATGACAGAACAAGATAAAAAAAATAGTAAAGATAATTTTGAACAAATAGCTAAAAAAAGAATAAAGGTTGGTTTGATACTAAATGAATTTGGAGAAAAAAATCAAATAAAAGTAACTGAACAGGAGTTGCAAGCTGAGGTGCAAAAACAAATCAGAATGATGCCAGGCCAAGAAAAAATGGTAATGGATTTTTATCAAAAGAATCAATCCGCACTTGCGAGCTTGAGGGGTACTGTATATGAGGAAAAAATTCTAAACCTTGTTAAACAAAAAGCTAAATCTAATAAAAAAGAGGTTTCAAAAGATGAAGCTGAAAAAATATTAAAACAATCTCAAAATCAAGATTTAAATCTTGAAAAAGAAGTAAAAAAATATTCAAAGAAAAAAGTTGAAACCAAAAAAAAAGAGGTAAAAAAAACTAGCAAAAAATCCGAGACTATCTCAAAAAAAACAAAAAAAGTTAGCAAAAAGTAATCTCAAGTTGTATAAGTAATACGAATCAATCTTATGAATAATAAATTGTCAGAAAATATGAGCAGTTTAATTCCTATGGTCGTTGAGCAATCCAATAAAGGTGAAAGAGCTTACGATATTTATTCAAGATTGCTGAAGGAAAGAATAATCTTTTTAACTGGTCAAATAAATGACAATGTTGCTTCATTAGTCACTGCTCAACTTTTATTTTTAGAAGCTGAGGATCCAAAAAAAGAAATTTTTTTATATATTAACAGTCCAGGCGGACTTGTAACTGCTGGATTAGGAATTTATGATACTATGCAATACGTAAAGCCAGACATTTCAACTTTATGTATCGGTCAAGCAGCGTCTATGGGTTCTTTTTTATTATCGGCAGGAACTAAAGGAAAAAGATACTCACTTCCAAATTCAAGAATCATGGTTCACCAACCATCTGCAGGTTTTCAAGGGCAGGCGACCGACATAGAAATTCACGCCAACGAGGTATTGTCTTTAAAAAAAAGATTAAATGAGATTTACTCAAAACATACTGGTAAATCTGTGGAAGAAATTAAATCTGCTTTAGAGAGAGATAATTTTATGACTGCAGACACAGCTAAATCTTTTGGTTTAATAGACTCTGTAGTAGAAAAAAGATCTTAAAGTACCACATATAGCTTAAGTCGATCAAAAACTTGATTATTATGAGTCACTTATATTAAAGTATTAATATTGATTCGTTTAAAATTTTATGAACACAAATAACAAAAATATTCTTTACTGTTCTTTCTGCGGTAAAAGTCAACACGAAGTTCGTAAACTTATAGCAGGTCCAACCGTATTTATATGTGATGAGTGTGTTGAATTGTGTATGGATATTATTAAAGAAGAAAGTAAGGAAACATTTGTTAAACACCAAGACGGATTACCTTCTCCTAAAGAAATTTGTTCAGTTCTAGATGATTATGTAATTGGACAGTCTCACGCAAAAAAAGTTTTGTCTGTAGCAGTACACAATCATTATAAAAGACTAAATTATGAAAATAAAACAAGTAAAAATGTTGAGCTTGCAAAATCAAATATCCTTTTAGTTGGTCCAACAGGCTGTGGAAAAACTTTGTTAGCACAAACTCTTGCGAGAATTTTAGATGTTCCATTCACAATGGCAGATGCAACAACTTTAACCGAAGCAGGGTATGTTGGCGAAGATGTAGAAAATATTATTTTAAAGTTACTTCAAGCTGCAGATTATAATGTGGAAAAAGCTCAAAGAGGAATCGTATACATTGATGAGGTCGATAAAATTAGTAGAAAATCTGAAAATCCATCAATTACTAGAGATGTATCTGGTGAGGGTGTTCAACAAGCTTTGTTAAAAATAATGGAAGGAACTATTGCTAGTGTTCCTCCACAAGGTGGTCGAAAACATCCGCAACAGGAATTTTTACAAGTTGACACCACAAACATTTTATTTATTTGTGGTGGTGCATTTGCTGGATTAGATAAAATTATCTCTCAAAGAGACAAAGGTACCTCAATTGGTTTTGGAGCAGATGTAAAAAATATGCAAGACAAAAAAACTGGTGAGTGGATGAAAAACTTAGAGCCAGAGGATTTATTAAAGTACGGATTAATACCTGAGTTCGTTGGAAGGTTACCAATGATTGCAACCTTGGAGGATTTAGACGAAAAATCTTTAATCAAAATCCTTGAAGAGCCAAAAAATTCTTTAACAAAACAATATCAAGAATTATTTAAACTAGATGGTGCAAAACTGGTATTTAAAGATAATGCCCTTAAAGAGATTGCAATTAAGGCAATTAATAAAAAAACTGGAGCAAGAGGACTAAGGTCGATATTAGAAAATATACTTTTAAAAACGATGTATGACTTACCTAGTCAAGAAAATATTGAGGAAGTAATTGTTGATGCTTCCGCTGCAAGAGGTCAATCTCAACCCATTATAGTACATTCAAAAAAAGAGACTAAATCAAAATCTTCCAAAACAACAGCGGCTTAATAACCATAATAACTCATAAAAAGGTATTGCAAAAACAGATTTAATATCCATATTCTCCTTATGGAAGTTAAAAGCTCATTACCATTATTACCATTAAGAGATATTGTTGTGTTTCCAAGCATGGTGATTCCTTTATTTGTAGGAAGAGATAAATCAATTTCAGCATTAAATGAAGTAATGAAAAAAGAAAAAAAAATTATTTTAGTTACTCAAAAAAATTCTGAAATTGACGACCCAAAAAAAACTGACATATTTATGTATGGCTGTGAGGGTAGCATTCTACAACTTTTGAAATTACCAGATGGAACTGTAAAAGTATTAGTAGAAGGACTTAGAAGAGTAAAAATAGTTGACTTTAAAGATAACGATAAATTTATAAATTGTGATTATACGCCTTATAATGACATTATAGATGATAATGAAGATCTATATCCTCTTGCTGCAACTGCAGTGAGACGAATGGAAAAATTATCAACCGTTAACAAAAAGGTTTCTGGTGAAACACTAAGCACAATAAAACAATTAAAGGATCCTTCACAAATAGCAGATAATATTGCTTCACACATTTCTGCAACGATTTCTGAAAAGCAACAAATTTTTGAAACTATTGATGTCAAAAAAAGATTAAATACGATTATTAAAATAATGGAAAATGAGACAAGTATTATTGGAGTTGAAAAAAGAATTAGAGGAAGAGTTAAAACTCAAATGGAAAAAACTCAAAGAGAGTATTATTTAAATGAACAATTAAAAGCGATACAAAAAGAATTAGGTGAGATTGAAGACGGTAAAGATGAAAACACCAGCTTGAATAAAGCAATCCTTAAATCTAAAATGCCAAAAGAGGTTGAAAAAAAGTGTCTTCAAGAATTAAAAAAATTAAAAAATATGAGCCCTATGTCAGCAGAAGCAACTGTTGTTAGAAATTACTTAGATTGGATGATAGATCTTCCATGGCATAAAAAAAGTGATGTAGCAATAGACTTAAAAAAAGCTTTAGATGTTCTTGATAAAGATCACTTCGGTTTAGAAAAAGTAAAAGAAAGAATAATTGAATTTTTAGCAGTACAAAAGAGAATGGAAAAAATTAAAGGCCCAATTCTTTGTTTAGTTGGTCCTCCAGGCGTAGGAAAAACATCTTTGGGTAAATCAATTGCTAAAGCAACAAACAGAGAGTTTGTAAGGATGTCAGTAGGTGGCATGAGAGATGAAGCGGAAATAAGAGGACACAGAAGAACTTACATTGGTTCACTCCCAGGTAAAATTATACAAATGATGAAAAAAGCAGGAACAAAAAATCCACTTATTTTGTTAGACGAAATTGATAAAGTTGGCAATGATTATAGAGGTGATCCATCATCAGCGTTGTTAGAAGCTTTAGATCCAGAGCAGAATACTACGTTTAATGAT
This sequence comes from uncultured Pelagibacteraceae bacterium, assembly GCA_902543375.1. GTDB lineage: Bacteria > Pseudomonadota > Alphaproteobacteria > Pelagibacterales > Pelagibacteraceae > Pelagibacter. The sequence goes on along the minus strand of CACBYE010000001.1, from coordinate 32,250 downwards.
CATTATCTTGAGGTTGATTATGATTTATCTGATGTAATGTTTGTGACAACAGCAAATACTCTTAATATTTTGCCTCCATTATTAGATAGAATGGAAGTCATAAGGTTAGCGGGTTATACCGAAGATGAAAAAATCAATATTGCAAATAAGTATCTTCTTCCTAAACAGATTAAAGACAACGGTGTAAAAGATAAAGAAATGAATTTAAGTGATGATATTATTAAAGAAGTTATAAGAAGTTATACTAGGGAGTCTGGTGTAAGAAATCTTGAAAGAGAAATTTCTAAGATTGCAAGAAAAGTGGTTAAAAAGGTTGTATCGGGAGAGAAAAAAGAAATAGATATTGATACACAAAATTTACCAGATTTTTTAGGTGTTCCTAAATTTAAATCAAGCGAATTAGAAACCGAAAGTAGAGTAGGTGTAGTTACAGGTTTAGCTTGGACAGAGTATGGTGGTGAAATTTTAAAAATAGAAACTGTTACCATGCCTGGTAAAGGTCGTATGCAAATTACTGGTAAACTTGGCGATGTTATGCAGGAGTCGGTTAAGGCAGCAAAATCTTTTGTAAGATCAAAATGTTTAGAATATGGAATTATTCCTCCATTATTTGAAAAAAAAGATTTTCATATTCATGTTCCTGAGGGAGCAACACCAAAAGATGGTCCATCAGCTGGAGTAGGTATGGTCACTTCAATAGTTTCATCTATTACTGAAATTCCTGTTAGAAAAGATGTAGCAATGACTGGTGAGGTCACTTTGACTGGTCAAGTATTACAAATTGGTGGTTTAAAGGAAAAATTATTAGCTGCTCATAGAGCTGGGATAAAAGAAGTCTTAATACCAAAGGAAAATGAAAAAGATCTTGTTGATATACCAAAAAAGATCATAGACGCTATCAAAATTACTCCGGTCGAGTTTGCTGATGAAGTTCTAAAAATCGCTTTAACTAAAGAGTTAAAAAAGACTGAGTGGGTTGAGGTTGATTTGTCTAAAAAAGATGACAAATCGCAAGCTAGTATTCAATAAGCATAGATTTCTTCTAATTTTTCTTTAATTATCTTTTTTTATCTAAGCTAATTTATTCACTAGAACTATATTCATATTTTAGGTAACCTATTTTAAATAAATAATAACCAGAGGGAAATAATATGAATAAATTAAGTAAAATAATCGTTGTATTGTTCTCATCTTTATTTTTAAGTTTTGCTGCAAATTCAGTAGAAGTAAAATTTGGACACGTAGGTAAACCAGGGTCTTTATTTTCTGCTTCTGTTGACGAATTTGCTAAACTTGCAAATAAAAGATTAGGAAACAAAGGTAAAGTAACTGTTTTTGGTTCATCGCAACTTGGAAAAGATAAACAAGGTATGCAAAAATTAAAACTAGGCACAGTTAATATGTGGTTACCTTCATCAGTAATGGCTTCTATTCATGATGAGTTTGGTGTTTTTGATATGCCTTTTATTATTAAAGACAGAAAACACATGGCAAAAGTTGAAAAAAATGTTTTACCAGGAATGTTTAAAAATCTTGAAGATAAAACAGGATACAAAGTTATTGCTGTATGGGAAAATGGTTTTAGACATATAACAAATAATACTAGACCAATTAATACTCCAGGTGATTTAAAAGGAATTAAATTAAGAACTCCTAAATCAAAATGGAGAGTTAAAATGTTCCAATCATATGGCGCAAACCCAACTCCAATGTCATTTTCTGAAGTTTTTACTGCTTTAAAAACTGGTACAATGGATGGGCAAGAAAACCCATATGCTCAAATAGCTAGTGCTAAATTTCAAGAAGTTCAAAAATACTTATCAATTACAGGTCACGTTTATACTCCTGCTTATGTAACTGTTCATAAGGATCACTGGAATAAACTTCCTGCAGATGTTCAAGATATTTTAGAAAAAGCTGCTAAAGATACGCAAAAATTTGTGTACAAAGAGGCTGCTAAACTTGAAAAATCTTTATTAAAAGTAATTAAAGATGCTGGTGTCCAAGTTAATAATGCGGACAAAGGTGCTTTTATTGCAGCTAGTAAAGGGATCTATGATCAATTTGGATCAGAAGTTCCTACTGGTGGTGCTTTAGTTAAAAAAGTATCATCTTTAGCAAAGTAATATAATTTAGTTAATCTAATCAGGCCCTCATCCAGAGGGCCTGAATATAATATGAAACTACAAAATTTTATTAATTCGTACGAAAAAATACTCAAACTAATACTGTTTATAATGATGGTGGCATTAGCAGTAACGGTTTTACTTGGAGTTACCTTTCGCTTTGCTGGTAGTGCATTAGTTTGGTATGATGAAGTCGCAGCAGTCCAACTTGCATGGATAACATACTATGGTTCAGCCTATGCTGCATTAAAAGGTTCTCATATAAGTGTACCAAGTATTTTTAAAGCATTTCCACTACCCCTTAGAAAGATCTTCTTTGTAGTTTCCAAAATTGTTGTTTATGGTTTTTTGATATTATTAGCTTATTACGGATATTTAGTTTTAACTTTAATTACAGGTGAAACACTTGTTACATTGGAATGGGTTCCTCAAACATTTGTTCAATCAGTTATACCAATTGCATCATGTTTATTTATTTTATCTGAAACTTTAAGAATTCCAGAGGATTATAAAAATTTAGTTCTTCAAAATACAGGTGAAGAGCAAACAGGGGATATTTAATGATAATTCTTACTATGTTTATGGTCTTATTGCTTCTTTTATCCATAAATGTGCCTATTGCTATCGGACTTGCAGTAACAACTATTATAGCGATGGTGATGAAGACAGGCACAAGTTTTCTAATCGATACGGCGATTGTAATGTTTGATGGTTCAATGAAGTTTCCATTAATTGCAATTCCACTATTCATTTTAGCAGGGTCTATTATGAATAGCGCTGGAATTTCAAGAAGGTTAATAGCTTTTGCTTCTGCTCTTGTTGGATTTATTAAAGGTGGTTTGAGCATGATAAATATTGCAACCTCAATGTTTTTTGCAGAAATTTCTGGATCAGCTGTAGCAGATGTTGCTGCATTAGGTTCTATCTTAATTCCAGCAATGAAGAAAAAAGGATATCCAGGTGCGTTTGCTGCCGCTGTCACCTCATCCTCAGCATCTTTAGCAATTATTATTCCACCCTCAATACCAATGATTGTTTATGCAGTTATGTCACAAAGTTCAGTTGTTCAATTATTTGTAGCTGGAATTGTTCCAGGAGTGATTGGTGGATTTTTTTTAATGTTAGCCGCTTATGTAACAGCAAGAAGAAAAAACTTTCCTGTAGAAGAAACATTCAACATCCCGAATGTTAAAAAGACCGCAAAAGATGCGGCATTAGCATTCTTATTACCGGTAATTATTTTAGGGGGAATTTTCGGTGGAGTTGTAACTGCTACAGAAGGAGCTGGCTTGGCAGTTGTTGCATCGCTAGTAATTGGTTTTATATATAAAGAAATAGATTTTAAAAGATTATACGAGTCAGCTACTGAAGGTGCGATTCAAACGGCATCAGTGATGTTATTGGTAGCAGCTTCAGTTTTATTAGGTGAATTTTTAACAATTGAGCAAATTCCTCAGAAAGTTGCCGAGTCAATTATTGATTTTACAAATAATAAATATGCTGTTCTTGGAATATTAAATATATTTTTATTAATAATAGGTTTCTTTTTGCATTCAGTGGCAGCAATCATTTTAACAGTCCCAATAGTTATGCCATTAGTTAATGCTGTAGGTATTGACCCTGTTCACTTTGGAATAATTGTAACTTTAAATTTAGCAATTGGACAACAAACGCCACCAGTAGCAAGTGTATTAGTCACAGCTTGCTCTGTTGCCAAGGCAGATATTTGGGATGTTACAAGATCTAATATATCTTTTATATGTGTGTTGTTAATATTATTACTTTTGGTAACTTATGTCCCAGCTATACCAATGACATTAGTTGAATATTTTTATAGGAGTTAGATGAGTGATTTAATCAAACTAAATAAAATAAGTAATCATTTATCAGAGGTAATTATTAATAGACCAGAAAAGTTAAATGCAATGACTAAACCCATGTGGATTAAATTGGGTAAGATTTTTAAAAAAATATCAAAAGAAAAAAATTTGAGATGTATCATCATTCGAGGTGAAGGCGGTAAATCATTTTCACCTGGAAATGACATAGGTGAATTTAAAAAGGAAAGATCCTCATCGAAACTAGCTAAATCTTATGGAAAGTTTTTACATGGAACTTTAGGTGCAATTTTTAATTGTCCAATACCTACTATAGCAATGATCGAAGGAATTTGTGTAGGTGGTGGTTTAGAAATTGCTGCATGCTGTGATATTAGAATTTGTGGGAAAAGTTCGAGGTTTGGAATTCCAATTAAAAGACTTGGTTTAACTATGGCTGCAAAAGAATTAGAAGTACTTTTAAATGCAACTACATATTCAACAGCTATGGAAATTTTGTTTGAGGGGAGAGTTTTTAGCGCTGAGGAAGCATTAGAAAAAAGATTAATTAATAGAGTTGTAAATGATGAGGATGTTAAAAAAGAAGCATATAAATCAGCTGAACTTATATGTGAGGGAGCACCCAAAGTTACTAGATGGCATAAGCAATTCGCGAGAAATATTTTAAAAGAAGGTAAAGTAACTGAAAAAATAAATAATTTAGGTTACAAATGTTATGATACTAAAGATTTCAAAATTGGTTATCAGTCTTTCTTAAAAAAAACAAAGCCAAAATTTAAAAATAAATAAATACTAAATGGCATCATCATTAAAAGGCGTTCGGGTTTTAGAAATGGCCCAAATTATGGCTGGCCCAACATGTGGTCTTTTATTAGCTGATCTTGGTGCGGAGGTTATCAAAATTGAGAAGACACCAGGAGGAGATGACACAAGAAATTTTCTTCCGCCTGATGTAAATGGTGTATCGGCTGCTTATTTGATGATGAACAGAAACAAAAAAGGCATTGCCTTGAATTTAAAAGATAAGGAAGGTATTGAAATTTTTAAGACTATGGTCAAAAATTCTGATGTAGTTTTAGAGAATTTTAGAAAAGGAACATTGGAAAAATTAGGTATTGGTTATGATGTAATATCTAAAATTAATCCTAAAATTATTTTATGCGAAATTTCTGGTTATGGAAGAACAGGACCTTATGCAGATAAAGGTGGATTTGATTTAGTTGCCCAAGGAATGAGTGGCTTAATGAGTATAACAGGGGAGGATAAAAATAAACCACCAATGAAAGTTGGTGCACCTCTCACAGATATTACTGCTGGATTGCTTGCAGCAAGTGGTATTTTAGCAGCTTTAATTCACAGAAATAAAACAGGTGAGGGTCAAAAAGTAGATACATCTTTATATGAGGCAGGAATTGTTCACACTTATTGGCAATCAGCTATTGCTGGTGCAACTGGTATATCTCCTGGTCCACTTGGATCTGCTCATCCTTTAACTGCTCCTTATCAAGCGTTTAAAACAAAGGATAAATGGATAACTGTGGGTGCATCAAATCAAAATACATGGCTAATGTTATTAAAAGCAATTAATCGTGAGGATTTAAATGATAATGAAAAGTTTTCATCTAATGCAAGTAGAAAAAAGAATTTAAATGAGCTTGTAGAAATATTAAATGAGGAGTTGATAAAAAAAACATCGGAGGAATGGTTAAAAATTTTTGATGAAAATGGTTTACCTTGTGGACCTATTAATTCAATAATAGACATGTTTAAAGACCCACAAACCATCGAAAGAGAGATGATTATTGAGGTAAATAATAAAAAGGCTGGCAAAAGTAAAGCTATTGGAATGCCAATCAAATTTTCAAAAAGCAAAACTGAAAAATCTAAAGGTGCCCCAGATCTAGGTGAGCATACAAGAGCAATAATGCAAAATTTTGGTTATAAAGATGAACAGATAGATGAATTTTATAATAGGAAAATAATACTTTAGTTTACTGTTTCAAAAATCTTAAATAATAATTCTGAAACATGTTTACCTTTTTTATTTGATAAATCAGAAATCTGATGTCTACAACTAGTACCATTTGCAACTATAAAATCATTTTCATTACTACCGTTAATCGCAGGTATTAAAGAAAGATTAGCCATTTTTTTTGAAGTTTCATAAGTTTTACTATCATATCCAAAAGACCCTGCCATTCCACAACAGCTCGAGTCAATCATTTCATTGTTAATGTTTAATTCAGATAAAAGATTTTTGAGTCCTTTCATTCTATCTTGAGATTTTTGATGACAATGTCCATGAATTAAAACATTTTGACTAAATATATTTGGTTTTACATTTTTATCTTTTTTAATTTGTTCTAAAATAAATTCTTCAAGAAGATAGAATTTATTATTTATTTTATCCCTATTCACCACACCTTTCATTGATTGATACTCATCACTAAAAGTCAGCAAACATGATGGTTCAATTCCCACAATCGGTAAATCGAAATAATTATTTCTAATTATATAATTATTAAACCTATTTAGTTCCTCAGCAGCTTTATCCAATTGACCATAAGAAATATATGTTCTGCCACAACAAAGAGGTCTTTTTAATTTATCATCGTCAAAACTTGGAATTATTGCTTGATAACCAAATTTATTTAATACTTTAATTGTGTAGACTAAATTTTCATTTTCAAAATTAATATTGAATGTATCAGCGAACAAAATAACTTTATTTTCTGAAATTTCTTGATTTTGATAAATATCTTTTAAAGCCTTTTGATTTTGAACCTCAGGTAGACTTCTTTCAGTTGCAAAACCAAATTTTCTAATAATATTACATATAAGTGGATAATTTTTAATCTTATTAATTATTGGATTCACAATTTTATATAACCAAATTAGTTTTGGCATATCTGAGATAATTCTATCTTTTATTCTCATGCTAAATTTTTTGTAGTAATGTGATAAAAATTCACTTTTCATTTTAGCCATATCAACAGACATTGGACATTCTCTCTGACAAGCTTTACAACTTACACAGAGCTCCATTGTTTCATACATCTCTTTTGATGCAAAAGATCCTTCAGGCAACTGATTAGAAAGTGCTAGTCTAAGAGTATTTGCTCTTCCTCTAACTAAATCTTTTTCTTCTTTGGTAACTCTATATGAGGGGCACATTACACCTGAGTCTAATTTTCTACATGCACCATTATTATTACACATTTCAATAGCATCAGAAAATTGACCCCAATTGGACCAATCATAATGTGTGCTTATATTTTCTGTTCGATAATCTGATTTGTACCTCATCAATGATCTATCATTTGATTTAAAAGGCCTAACAATTTTACCTGGATTTAATAAATTTTTATTATCAAAAGTATCTTTAATTTCTTCAAATGCATTAGTAATATTTTTTCCAAACATCATTTCGTGGAATTCTGATCTAACTATCCCATCCCCATGTTCACCAGAATGAGAACCTTTGTAATCTTTTACCATTTCAAAAGCCTCTTCAGAAATAGATCTCATATTTTTAATATCCTGATCAGACTTCATGTTCAAAACTGGTCTCACGTGAAGTGTTCCTACCGATGCATGAGCATAAAACATTCCACTAGTATTGTATTTTTTGAATATTTCATTCAATCTTGATGTGTATTCTGCTAAGTGATCTAAGGATACAGCGCAATCCTCAATAAATGCTACTGGCTTTTTATCACCCTTCATTGACATTAAGATATTCAATCCAGCTTTTCTAATTTCAAAAACTTCTTTTTGTTCAGATAAGTTAGTAAAATAAGAAAATTTATTTTTCCTATTTTGATTTAAAACTAAATATTCAAGATCATTTATTTTTTTTTCATATACACTTTGATCTATATCTATAAATTCAACCATTAGAACTGCTTCTGGATTACCCTTAATATATTTTTTAATACCACCCGCGTACATTGGTATTTCTTTTGCTAAATTTAATAAATTTTGATCCATTAATTCAACACAAGTAGGTTTTAATTTTACGATTTCTTTCGTTAATTCCATTGCTTGGTGAAAATTATCAAAATAACAAACACCTAAAACTTTGTTTTTAGGTATTTCAGACAATTTTAATTTAATTTTATTAAAAAGTGACAATGTTCCTTCTGAACCAACTAAAAGATGAGATGAATTAAATCCCTTTGGATCTATTAAGTCGATATTGTATCCACCAACTCTTCTTTGAGTAGTTGGCCAATTATCATCAATGTCTTTATTTACTTTTTGTCTTAAATGTAAAAACTTATCAATAATTTTATAAAAGCGATCTTGGTTGTTAGTTGTTTTAAGATAATTTTTATTAATTTCATTAAATGTATGTAAAGAGCCGTCATCTAAAATAGCCTCAATTGCTAATACATTATGGACCATGTTTCCATAATACAAAGATCTTGATCCACATGAATTATTTGCTGACATACCTCCAATAGTTGCTCTACTACTTGTAGATACATCTACAGGAAACCATAGACCGTAAGGTTTTAAATATGAATTTAAATGATCCAATACAACACCGGGCTGGACCCATACATATTTTTCTTCAACGTTAATTTCTAAAATTTTATTTTGGTGCTTTGAGTAATCCAGGACTATACTTTCCCCTACAGTTTGACCACATTGTGAACTACCACCACCTCTAGCCAATAAAGGAATAGAGTTTTTTTGAGAATAGTCCATTATATTTAGAACGTCATTAGTATCCTTTGGCAGAACTACTCCAAGAGGTTTAATTTGGTAAACAGATGCATCAGTGCTGTATCTTCCTCGTGAAAATTCATCAAACAAAGTTTTACCTTCAACTTTGTTACTTATTTCTTTACCAATTTTTTGTAATTGTTCTTGATTAAACCGCATGAATTAAAATTAAAGATTTATTTGTTTTTGTAAACTAATTTACCGAACTTTTTTAACGCGGTTTCAGAAATTTCTAATCCTAAACCAGGATTTTCATTTAAATATATCCATCCATTACTCATTTTATGTGGATTATTATACAATTCTGCTTGAAGTGGATCTCTTTCATCATCGAATGACTCAACAATTCTCCCGGATGGTGATGATGCAACTAAAGGAGCGTGAATATAACAATCATGATGTGGGGCAATATCTAAATGATTTAACTCACATAAAGCAGATAGTTTTTTACCATTAGTGAAACCTCCAAACATAGTACAATCAAATTGTAAAATTTGGATTGCATTTTCTTCTATCATAGATCTACATCCATAAATTGTAATTTCACTTTCTCCACCAGATAAGGGGATTTTTGTTTGTTGTGATAAAAGTTTTAAATTTCTTCTATCATCTTCCCATCTTACTGGCTCTTCTATCCAAGTTGGATTAAATTTCTCAAATTCCTTAACTCCTTCAATAGCTGTTTTTAAGTCCCACGCTCTATTTACGTCAATCATTAAGTCTTTATCATCACCGATCTCTGCTCTTATTATTTCTAATCTTTTTGTGTCTTCTTTAATACTTAATCCACCCACTTTAACTTTAAAACTCTGATGACCAATTTTAATTAATTTTTGTAATTCTTCCCTAAGTTCATTATCATCTTTACCGTCTCTGTAATAAGCACATGTAACATATACAGGGATCTTATTTCTGTATCCTCCAAACAACTTATATAAGGGAACTTTTGAGGCTTTACCTATCAAATCCCAGCAAGCGATATCTAAAGCTGCAGAAATTTTGATTAGAGACTCTCTGCTCCAACCTTTTTCATTGCTTAGACGCGTATCTGTTAATTTAAAAATTTTTTCGTATAATTTTTCTGGACAAAAGGGATCTTCACCAATTATTAAATCTTGTAATCCATTTGAAAAAGGTTTGATTATAGGTTTTATATCTGTGTAACTTGTGGCTAAACCAAAGCCTGAATTGCCATTTTTATTTTTGATTTTTATTAGTAATTCGTTGGCAGTTGGTACTATAAAATGACTTACCCAATGTGGTTTTACTTCTTTAGGATTATTTAAAATATAAACTTCTAAGCTATCTATTAAATTACTACTTTTTGTCATACATAATAAGTTTGATTATATAATTTCTTTAGCATATACAGCAGAATGACAATTTCAAATAATATAAGACCTGGTCGTCATTTTCTACAAATACCAGGGCCAACAAATGTTCCTGATAGAGTTTTAAGAGCTATGGACTATCCTACGATAGATCATAGAGGACCTGATTTTGCAGAACTTGGATTAAGAGTTTTAGATAGAATTAAATTAATTTTTAAAACTTCTGAACCCGTGATTATATTTCCAGCTTCTGGTACAGGTGCTTGGGAAGCTGCAATTGTAAATACTCTTAGTGCAGGAGATAAGATTTTGATGTTTGAAACTGGGCACTTTTCGACTCTTTGGTGGGATATTGCTCAAAAATTTAAAATTGAAGTTGACTTTGTTAGAGGTGACTGGAGAACAGGTGTAGACCCTAATACTGTTGAACAAAAACTAAAAGAAGATAAAGAAAATAAAATAAAAGCAGTTTGTGCTGTTCATAATGAAACTTCAACTGGTGTTACAAGTAGAATTGGAGAAATTAGAAAAGCTATGGATAATGCAAAACATCCTGCTTTATTATTTGTTGACACTATATCATCGCTTGGATCAATTGATTATAGACATGAAGAATGGAAAGTGGATGTAACAGTTGGTGGATCACAAAAAGGTTTACTATTACCGCCAGGATTGTCCTTTAATGCAATAAGTTCAAAAGCACTGTCATCATATAAGACATCTGAATTGCCAAAATCATACTGGGATTGGGGACCAATGCTAGAAAATAATAAAAAAGGTTATTTCCCTTACACACCAGCTACAAATTTATTCTATGGACTAGATGAGGCAATAAATATGCTTACCGAAGAAGGATTAGAAAATGTTTTTAAAAGACACAAAAGGTTTGCAGAAGCAACAAGACTTGCAGTTAATTCTTGGGGACTGGAAATACTATGTAAAAATCCTGATGAGTATTCTGACTCATTAACAGCAGTTATGGTTCCTGACGGTCATGATGCAGATTCATTAAGAAAAATAATTTTAGATCATTACAATATGTCATTGGGAACTGGATTAGCAAAAGTTGCTGGTAAGATATTTAGAATTGGACATCTTGGTGATTTTAACGAACTTATGCTAGCAGGTACTTTAGCAGGTGTTGAAATGGGTTTAATGAAATCAAAGATACCATATAAAAAAGGTGGATTACTAAAAGCTCTAGAGTATCTTTGTTAGCCAAAAGATTAATTAAAAAAATAAATTTTTAGCCACTTTTAACAACTAATAGAACTTGACGTAATTATCCCAAAAGATATAAATCACTCTATTTTGGTTAAGGGCGGTTAGCTCAGTTGGTAGAGCATCTCGTTTACACCGAGGGGGTCAAAGGTTCGAGTCCTTTACTGCCCACCAAATGTATCACTTGTGGGGGTGTAGCTCAGTTGGTTAGAGCGATCGCCTGTCACGCGATAGGTCGAGGGTTCGAGTCCCTTCACTCCCGCCATTTAGTGATAATAATTATCAATTTCAAACTTTAATTAATGAATTAGCCGTAAAATACGTGACTAATTTACACTATTAATAAGTATAGAAATATCTATAAAAAACACCAATTTAACTGAGATATAAAAACTTTAAATATTAAAATAAATAACTATACTATGAATCTTATCAGAATTTTCTTATTCGAAAATTAATACTATTAGCTCTATGACTGCAGATTTTTTAAAGGATTACTTACCGATTATATTATTTTTAATAATTGCATTTGGATTAAGTTGTGCATTTATAGTTATAAATTTTATCTTATCCCCTAAAAATCCAGATCCAGAAAAATTATCAGCTTATGAATGTGGATTTGAGCCATTTCAAGACTCACGAATGGAATTTGATGTTCGTTTCTATCTTGTTGCAATACTTTTTATAATTTTTGATCTTGAAATTGCATTTTTATTTCCGTGGGCAATCTCTCTAGGTAACATTGGAATTTTAGGTTTTATGTCAATGATGATTTTCCTATTTATACTTACTATAGGTTTTATTTATGAGTGGAAAAAGGGTGCACTAGACTGGGAATAATATTTTTGAATGACTAACAAAATAGATCAAATACCTGAGGAATTTAAACAAATTGCTGATGATTTCAGTAAAAATGGTTTTATAACCACTTCATTAGAAAATTTAGTGAATTGGTCTAGATCAGGTTCATTACATTGGATGACATTTGGACTTGCCTGTTGTGCAGTGGAAATGATGCAAACTGCAATGCCAAGATATGATTTAGAAAGATTTGGTGCTGCTCCAAGAGGTTCTCCAAGACAATCAGACGTTATGATTGTAGCAGGCACACTTACAAATAAAATGGCTCCTGCTTTAAGAAAAGTTTATGATCAAATGCCTGAACCAAGATATGTAATATCTATGGGTAGTTGTGCAAATGGTGGAGGATACTATCACTATTCTTATTCAGTTGTTAGAGGGTGTGATCGTATAGTCCCGGTTGATGTTTATGTCCCTGGATGTCCACCTTCAGCTGAATCTTTATTATATGGAATAATGCAATTACAAAAAAAAATACGAAATAAAGGATCATTTAGTAGATAATATGAATAATCTAATAGATTTAGAAAAAAAGATTAATTCTGAGTTAGGAACTAAAATTAATAGTACTAAAATTAAGCATAATCAAATTTATGTTGAAATTGATAAGGAAGATTTAATTGATGTAACTTTATTTTTTAAAACAAACAAAGATACAAAGTTTAGACAATTAATCGATATAACTGTTGTTGATTATCCAGAAGAGACTCTTAGGTTTAAACTTGTGTATTTATTTTTAAGTCATGAATTTAATCAAAGATCAATTATAACTTACAGCATAACTGAAAACGAAGTTATTCCATCATTAACTTCTATTTTTCCGTCTGCTAATTGGATGGAAAGAGAAGTTTTCGATATGTATGGTGTAAATTTTAAGGATCATCCAGACTTAAGAAGAATTCTCACAGACTACGGCTTCGAGGGACATCCTCTTAGAAAAGATTTTCCATTAACTGGCCACACAGAAGTGAGGTATAGCGAAGATAAAAAAAAAGTAATTAATGAACCTGTTAAATTAGAGCAAAATTATAGAAATTTTGATTATGAAAGCCCTTGGGAAGGAACAAAATATATTAAAGAACAAACCGATAATAATGACAAAAAAAATTAAAAATCTAAACTTAAATTTTGGACCTCAACATCCAGCTGCTCATGGTGTGTTGAGACTTATATTAGAATTAGATGGTGAAGTTGTTGAAAAAGCTGATCCTCATATAGGTTTGCTACATCGAGGGACTGAAAAGTTGATAGAAAATAAAACTTATATGCAAGCAGTACCTTATTTTGATCGTCTCGATTATGTGGCCCCCATGAATCAAGAACATGCTTTTGCATTAGCAATAGAAAAAATTATGAATATTGAAGTTCCTGTAAGAGCTCAATTTATCAGAGTGATGTTTTGTGAAATTGGTAGAATTTTAAGTCATATTCTCAATGTAACAACCCAAGCCTTAGATGTTGGAGCTTTAACTCCATCATTATGGGGATTTGAGGAGAGGGAAACATTAATGACATTTTATGAGCGTGCGTCTGGTTCAAGATTACATGCTAACTACTTTAGAGCTGGTGGAGTCCATCAGGACTTACCTGCAGGACTAGAAAATGACATAGCAAAATTTTGTGAAACTTTTCCAAAAATAATAAATGATTTAGAGAACTTATTGACTGATAATAGAATATTTAAACAGAGAAATGTGGATATTGGTATTGTCACAAAAGAGGATGCTCTCGATTATTCCTTTAGCGGCGTTATGATTAGGGGGTCTGGTGTTCCTTGGGATTTAAGGAAGTCTCAACCATATGATTGTTATAATCAATTAGAATTTAAAATTCCTGTTGGTAAGAACGGTGATTGTTATGATCGATATTTATGTAGGATTGAAGAGATGAAAGAAAGTGTTTCAATTATAAAACAATGCTTGGCAAAAATGGAAAAAGGTCCCGTGAAAACTTACGATGGAAAAATAACACCTCCATCAAAAAAAGAAATCAAACAGTCTATGGAAGCCTTAATACATCATTTTAAATTATTTACTGAGGGTTATCGTGTTCCTAAAGATGAAATTTATACTGCAGTAGAGGCACCCAAAGGAGAATTTGGAGTTTTTTTGATTTCAGATGGTTCAAATAAACCATACAAATGTAAAATAAGAGCACCTGGATTTTCACATTTACAATCAATGGATTATTTAATCAAAGGACATATGTTGGCTGATGTTCCAGCTGTTCTTGGATCTTTAGATATAGTTTTTGGTGAGGTTGATAGATGAGTTTAAAAAGACCTGCAAAAGATCAACCACAAAGCTTTGAATTTAATTCATCTTCCTTAGATGCAGCTAATAAAATTATTTCTCAGTATCCAAAAGAAAAAAAGCAAAGTGCAGTCATGGCATTATTATACATAGCTCAAAAACAAAATAATAATTGGATACCTTTGGTTGCAATGAAATATGTGGCAAAATTTTTAGACATGCCCTATATAAAAGTTTACGAAGTTGCGACTTTTTATAGTATGTTTAACTTGTCACCTGTAGGAAAATATTTTGTACAAGTTTGTACTACGACACCATGTATGATTAGAGGAGCTAATAAGTTAATTGAAGCCTGCAAAGAAAAGATTTCAAAACATCAATCTGAATTGTCAACTGACAAAAATTGTTCATGGGTTGAAGTAGAATGTTTGGGTGCTTGCGTAACTGCTCCAATGATGCAAATTAATAATGATTATTACGAGGATTTAGATAAAGAAAAAACTTTAGAGATTTTGGATAAGATTTTAAAAGATGAAACTCCAAAATCTGGTTCGTATAGGGGAAGAATAAATAATGAACCTGAGAATAATAGAAAAACACTTATGGAATTAAAAAATGCTTAAAGATCAAGATAGAATTTTTCAAAATTTATATAATGATTTAGGCTCAGATTTAGCTTCATCTCAAAAAAGGGGTGATTGGGTAAATACAAAAGAAATAACTGATAAAGGTAGAGACTGGATAATAAATGAGATTAAAGACTCGCAACTTAGAGGTAGAGGTGGAGCTGGTTTTCCGACAGGTCTTAAATGGTCATTTGCACCTAAAGAAGTTGGATCTAGACCCCACTACCTGGTGATCAACGGAGATGAGTCAGAACCAGGAACTTGTAAAGATAGAGATATATTAAGATTTGAACCTCATAAGTTGATTGAAGGATGCTTGATAGCTTCGTACGCAGTTCAAGCTCACGTTTGTTATATTTATATAAGAGGTGAATATTTTGTTGACGGACAAAAACTTCAAGCTGCAATTGACGAAGCTTACGAAAAAAAATTAATTGGAAAAAACTCAGCTGGAACAGGATGGGATTTAGACATTTATATTCACTATGGAGCAGGAGCTTATATATGTGGTGAAGAAACAGCACTACTTGAAAGTATTGAAGGAAACAAAGGTCAACCAAGATTAAAACCACCATTTCCAGCACTAATTGGTCTATATGGTTGTCCAACAATAATTAACAATGTCGAGACAATAGCTGTTGTTCCAACAATTTTACGTAGAGGTGGTAAATGGTTTGCGTCCTTGGGTAGAGAAAAAAATACTGGAACTAAAATATTTTGTATATCTGGAAATGTTAATAATCCTTGTAATGTTGAGGAAGAAATGAACATACCGTTAAAAGAATTAATTGAGGTTCATGCAGGAGGTGTAGTAGGTGGATGGGATAATCTACAGGCAGTAATACCTGGAGGATCTTCAATGCCACTTATTCCTAAAGATAAATGCGAAACACTTACAATGGATTTTGATTCATTAGCAGCTGAAAAAAGTGGTTTAGGCACAGCTGGTGTAGTTGTAATTAATAAAGATCAAGACATAATCAAATGTATGGCCAGAATTGCTCGATTTTATAAACATGAGAGCTGTGGTCAGTGCACACCTTGCAGAGAAGGTTCAGGATGGATGTGGAGAATGCTTGAGAGAATGGCAAGAGGAGAAGCGTCAAAAGATGAAATAGATATGCTTGGTGATGTAACAAAGCAAATTGAAGGTCACACAATCTGTGCCTTTGGAGAGGGATCTTCTTGGCCTGTTCAAGGTTTGTTAAGACACTTCAAAGATGAAATAAAAAAAAGAAATAATTTTGATCCAATTGTAAAAGAGTCTCAAAATATTCCTTATTTAGTAGATCAACATTTATTAGATAAAAATGCTTAAATTAAAAGTAAATGATATAGAAGTTGAAGTTGAGGAAGGTCTTACCGTTTTACAAGCGTGCGAGAAAGCCGGAGTAGAAATCCCGAGATTTTGTTATCACGAAAAACTATCAATCGCTGGAAACTGCAGAATGTGCCTAGTTGAAATGGAAAAATCTCCAAAACCAATAGCCTCTTGTGCAATGCCTGCTGCTGAGGGCATGGTAATAAAAACAAATACTGCCAAAATAGAAAAATCTAGAAAGGGTGTAATGGAATTTTTATTAGCCAATCATCCTTTAGATTGTCCTGTTTGTGATCAAGGTGGAGAATGCGATCTTCAAGATCAGTCAATGTTTTATGGAATTGATAAATCAAGATTTAAAGAGAATAAAAGAGCTGTTCCTGATAAAAATATGGGTCCATTAATTAAAACACAAATGACACGATGTATTCATTGCACTAGATGCATAAGATTTGCGACTGAAATTGCAGGTGTTCCCGAACTCGGAGCAATTGGCAGAGGTGAGGACATGCAAATTACAACATATCTAGAAAAATCAGTTCAATCAGAATTGTCAGGTAATGTTATTGATTTATGTCCTGTTGGGGCTTTGACATCTAAACCTTACGTATTTGAAGCTAGACCATGGGAGTTAAAAAAAACAGAAACAGTTGATGTCATGGACGCTGTAGGCTCAAATATAAGAGTTGATACATATGACTGGGAAGTAAAAAGAGTTTTACCAATAAACAATGAGGATATTAATGAAGAATGGATATCTGATAAAACAAGATATGCATGTGATGGTTTATTAAATCAAAGATTGGATACTCCGTATATTAAATATAACAATAAATTTGAAAAAGCTACATGGAAAGAGGCTTATAAAATTATTTCGTCAAAAATTAAAAATACAGACAAAGACAAAGTAGGAGGTTTTGTTGGTGATTTAATAAATATGGAAGCTGCCTTTATATTTAAAGAATTTCTTGAAAGAACAATTGACACAAAAAATTATGAGTCAAGAAATGTTAATATGTTTTTTGATAATTCTAGGAGAGAAAATTATCTCTTTAATTCAAAGATAAACGGAATAGAGGATGCAGATTTAATCTTCTTAATCGGTACTAACCCAAGATTTGAGGCTACTATGCTTAATGCTAGAATAAGAAAAGCATATCTCAATAATAAGGTCAAAATTATTTCTTTAAATGATGTAGGTGATTTGACTTACCCTTATGAGAAATTAGATGGAAAGACACAAACAATTAAAAATGTATTTGAAAATAATAACCAATTGTCAAAAAGTATTGTCGAATCCCAAAAACCAATGATAATTTTCGGAGAGTCTTTTTTAAGGTCTAAGTCGGCAGACTTTTTATTTAATTCATTTAAAGAATTTTTATTAAATAATAATAAATTTTCTGAGGATTGGAATCCTATAAATGTTTTAGTTTCAGACGCTGCGACAGTTGGAAATTTAGATCTTGATTTAATAGATACAAAAAATGAGGTGATTAAAAATTTAAATGAAAATAAATTTGATTTAATTTTTCTTCTAGGGCAAGATAATTTAAAATTTAACAAAAAAGATGAGTTTGTTATTTATATTGGAAGTCATGGAGATAAAGGTGCTGAGTTAGCTGATATAATTCTACCAGGTGCGGCTTATACTGAACAGTCAGGACATTACACTAATTTAGAGGGCAAAATACAAAAAGGGTATAAAGCTTCATATCCACCAGGAGACGCCAAAGAGGATTGGAAAATTATAAATGATCTTGCAGAATTCATGAATAATAGAAAACTTTTTAATGATAAAGATGAGTTGGAAAGTAGTATGTTAAATTATGTTAATCTAAAAAAAGAAAAACAAAAGAACCTTTATAATACTAAAATTAGTGCAAGTAATTTTGAGGATGAATTTTTAAAGATAATTTTTAAAGATTATTATTTTTCTAATGTTATTGCTCGTTCATCTAAAACTATGTTGAATTGTAATAATTCTAAATTTGAATTTAAAGGAACTGGTACGGAAGGCTAAAGGATGGATTATATAAACTTAGTTTTTGGAGAAGTATATAAAATTCTTTTTCTTTTAATTCCGGTCTTAGTTTCAGTTGCAATGATAGTCTGGTTAGATAGAAGAGTCTGGGCATTTGTTCAAAAAAGACAAGGCCCAAATGTTGTTGGCCCATTTGGTTTGTTACAATCAGTAGCAGATGCTTTAAAATATATTTTTAAAGAAATTATAATCCCAGCTAGCTCGAATAAGATTATTTTTATTTTAGCTCCTATCATCACAATGACTTTGGCTTTAATCGCATGGTCAGTCATACCGTTTGGAAAAGACCAAGTTTTAGCTAATATAAATGTGGGAATTCTATATATTTTTGCTGTATCTTCTCTTGGTGTTTATGGAATTATTATGGGGGGTTGGGCGTCCAATTCAAAATATCCATTTTTAGGTTCAATAAGATCTGCCGCGCAGATGGTTTCTTATGAAGTCTCTATAGGGATAATTATTATAAACGTTTTGTTATGTGTAGGATCATTAAATTTAAGTGACATTGTGCTCGCTCAAGAGAATATGTGGTTCATCATTCCTTTGTTTCCAATGTTTGTAATCTTTTTCATCTCTTCCTTAGCTGAAACGAACCGACCACCATTTGATTTACCTGAGGCAGAAGCCGAATTAGTTGCTGGATATCAAACTGAATATTCTGGAATGATGTATGCAATGTTTTGGTTAGGGGAATATGCAAATATTTTACTTATGTGTGCTTTAGGCTCAATTTTATTTTTGGGGGGATGGCTTTCACCTATCGATATATATCCATTTAATTTAATACCAGGAGCTATATGGTTAATTTTTAAAATATTATTGCTATTTATATTGTTTGCTCTGGTAAAAGCAGTTGTACCAAGATATAGATATGATCAATTGATGAGATTGGGCTGGAAAATATTTCTTCCATTATCTTTGATTTATGTAGTTTTGACTGCGAGCTATTTATTTTATTTTAACCTTTTACCTACAATTTAGATGAAAATTACAAGATTTTTTAAAACAATATTTATGGTCGATTTCGTTACTGGTTTAATAATTGCGATTAAAGAAATGTTTAAGTCAAAAAAAACAATAAATTATCCTTTCGAAAAAGGGAAAATTAGTCCAAGATTTAGAGGTGAACACGCATTAAGACGATATCCAAATGGTGAGGAAAGATGTATTGCATGCAAGCTGTGTGAGGCTGTATGTCCAGCACAAGCCATTACAATCGAATCAGCCGAAAGGTCAGATGGTAGTAGAAAAACCACTAGGTACGATATCGATATGATGAAATGCATTTATTGTGGATTATGTGAAGAGTCTTGCCCTGTAGATGCAATAGTGCAAGGTCCAAATTTCGAATTTTCTACAGAGACAAGAGAAGAGCTTTATTATACTAAAGAAAAATTACTAGACAACGGTGATAGATGGGAAAATATTTTAGAGGCAAACATAAAATCAGATAATCCATATAGATAAATTTATGATGGCACATGCAATATTTTTTTATGCTTTTTCAATTATTGCAGTTATTTCGGCTATCATGGTTACAGTCTCAAAAAATACTGTTCATTCAGTTTTTTTTTTAATTTTAGATTTCATAAGTATTTCATGTCTTTTCATAATGATTGGAGCAGAGTTTCTAGGAATGATAATGCTGATCGTCTATGTTGGTGCAGTTGCTGTATTATTCTTATTTGTTGTGATGATGTTGAACGTTGCTCAACAAAAAAATCAATGGTTTATTTCTAAAGAAAATTCTGGTCATATTCCTATAGGCTTAATAATAAGTACAATAATATTTTTTGAACTAATAATTGTTGTGGGTGGATGGAAATACAAACCTGAATTGTTAAGTCCTACCATTTCACAAGTTTCTAATGAAATTAGTAATACTCACTCATTAGGTCAAGTACTGTATACAGATTATATTCATATTTTTCAAATAAGTGGAATGGTTCTATTGATTGCGATGATAGGTGCAATTGTTCTAACTTTTAGACAAAGAGAGGGAGTTAAGAAACAAAGCTACTTGAAACAAATTTCTAGGGAAAGATCAGACGGTATTGAGGTTTTGGAAGTGGCATCTAACAAGGGAGTGAAGATCGATGACTGATATAGGTTTAGGACATTACCTAACATTAGGAGCAGTAATCTTTAGTATTGGAGTTATTGGAATTTTTTTAAACCGAAAAAATATTATAGTGATTTTGATGAGTATTGAGTTAATTCTTTTAGCTGTAAATATCAATCTAGTATCGTTTTCAATTTATCTTGACGATTTAACTGGTCAAGTTTTTACATTGTTTATTTTAACTGTTGCTGCCGCAGAAGCTGCAATAGGTCTTGCAATAATAGTCGTCTATTACCGAAACGCAGGAACTATTAGGGTTGAAGAAATAGATAATTTAAAAGGATAAAATGGAAATTTCAATAATAGCGTTGCCCTTAATCGCAGCAATAGTATCTGGTTTCTTTGGTAAGCTTATAGGTGATAGAAATTCCGAGATTGTTACTAGTTTATTGGTATCTATATCAGCGATTCTTTCAGTTCTAGTTCTGTATGAAGTAATTGTTAATCAATATGAAGAAAATATAATAATTGCCAAATGGATTAATTCTGGATCACTAGAGGTAAATTGGTCTATGAAAATAGATGCATTATCCGCAGTAATGTTAGTTGTTGTAACCCTCATTTCTGCATTAGTTCATATTTATTCAATTGGTTATATGTCCCATGACCCTCACAAACCAAGATTCATGGCTTACTTATCGCTCTTTACGTTTGCTATGTTGATGCTAGTGACGGCTGATAATTTTATTCAATTATTTTTTGGTTGGGAAGGGGTAGGTCTTTGCTCGTACTTTTTGATTGGTTTCTGGTTTAAAAAAGAAACTGCAAATGCAGCAGCAATCAAAGCGTTTGTTGTCAACAGAGTCGGAGATTTTGGTTTTGCCTTAGGTATATTTTTGATTTTTTATTTATTTGGCACAGTTAACTACACAGAAGTTTTTGATCAAATCCCAACAATTATAGATGAAAAACTTAATTTTTTAGGCATTCGAATTAATGCCATAGATTTAATTTGTATACTATTGTTCATTGGCGCTATGGGTAAATCGGCTCAAATCTTTTTACATACCTGGTTACCAGACGCAATGGAGGGTCCAACACCTGTTTCAGCCTTGATTCATGCAGCTACAATGGTTACAGCTGGAGTTTTTTTAGTAGTAAGATGTTCACCGATATATGAATATTCAGATTTAGCACTAAACATTGTTACTATAATTGGTATGAGTACTGCTTTTTTTGCAGCGAGCGTAGCTTTAGTTCAAACAGATATAAAAAAGATTATAGCTTATTCCACATGTAGTCAGTTAGGTTATATGTTTTTTGCAGCTGGCGTAGGTGCATATAACGTTGCGATGTTTCATTTATTCACACATGCATTTTTTAAAGCATTGTTATTTTTAGGATCTGGATCTGTAATACATGCATTTAAAGATGAGCAAAATATAAATAATATGGGCGGAGTGTGGAGAAGATTACCGTATACTTACACATTAATGATAATAGGAACTTTAGCTTTAACAGGCTTTCCTTTGTTGTCTGGTTTTTATTCTAAGGATGCAATTATAGAATTCGCATATTTAAGTGGTACTACTACTGGTTACTATGCTGCTGGAATAGGTATATTTACAGCTTTTTTGACCTCAATCTATTCCTGGAGACTGATGTTTAAAACTTTTCATGGACAGTATAACAACAAGGAAATTAAGATTGATGAGACGCATGAGTCACCATTAGTTATGATAATACCTTTGGTGATATTATCTATAGGAGCAATTTTTGCTGGGTTTGTTTTCAAAGATTTATTTATAGGTTACGAGGGAGTTAATAATTTTTGGAAAGAGTCAATATTCTTTTTAGAACCATTAAGTGCAGATCACCCACCGTTATGGTTTTTATTATTAACCCCAACATTAGTGATTTTATCGATACCATTAGCCTACTATTTGTTTGTAAAAAATAAAAATTTACCAAATCAAATGGCAAGTATAAATAAGCCTTTACACGAATTTTTGTTAAATAAATGGTACTTTGATGAAATTTATGATGTTTTGATTGTAAATCCCTCAAAAAAAATTGGTCTTTTTCTATGGAAATTTTTCGATTTAAAGCTCATTGATGGTCTTGGTCCTGATGGGATAGCGAGTATGATAAAGAAATTTTCTTTTAAAGCTAATAAATTTCAAAGTGGATATATTTATCAGTATGCATTCATAATGTTACTTGGTTTTTCTGCTTTTTTAACATTCTTAATTATAAGATCATGAACTTTCCAATTCTGTCATCATTAATACTTCTACCTTTTATTGGAGCGTTATTTTTATTTTTTACACGAAGTAGTAATGACAATAAAATTACTGTTAAATATGTTGCTTTATTTACATCTCTTGTTACTTTTTTTCTTTCGCTTTATTTATGGATTTTATTTGATCAAACAATATCAGAATTTCAATTTGTAGAGGATAGGGTTTGGATTAAAGATTTAATCAATTACAAAGTAGGAGTTGACGGAATTTCAATACTTTTTATAATTCTTACAACATTTATTACTCCATTATGTATAATCTCAGTAAATAATTCTATCAAAAGTAGACTAAATGAATTCTTAATAGCTATTTTAATCATGGAAACTTTCATGATTGGAGTTTTTTGTTCATTAGATCTTGTAGTTTTTTATTTATTTTTTGAGGCTGGATTAATTCCAATGTTTTTAATTATAGGAATTTGGGGCGGTTCTAGAAGAGTTTACTCTGCTTTTAAGTTTTTTTTATTCACTCTTTTAGGTTCAGTTTTAATGTTGGTAGCTATAATTTCGATTTACTGGATTACTGGAACTACAGATGTAACTCAACTTTATGATCTAGGTATCGATGTTAAATATCAAAACCTTTTATGGCTTGCTTTCTTTAGTTCTTTTGCAGTAAAAACACCAATGTGGCCGGTCCATACCTGGTTACCAGATGCACATGTTGAAGCTCCAACTGCAGGGTCAGTTTTATTAGCAGCCATCTTGCTTAAAATGGCAGGTTATGGCTTTATAAGATTTTCATTAGGCCTTTTTCCGTCTGCTTCAGAAGTTTTTACTCCCTTAATTTATACATTAAGTGTGATAGCAATTATTTTTACATCATTAATTGCTTTGATGCAGGAGGACATGAAAAAATTAATTGCCTATTCTTCCGTTGCTCATATGGGGTTTGTTACTTTGGGAATTTTTACCATTCAACAACAAGGTATTGAAGGCAGTATAATTCAAATGATAAGCCATGGCCTTGTGTCCGCCGCTTTATTTTTATGTGTAGGTGTAGTCTATGACAGAATGCATTCGAGACTAATTACAACTTATGGAGGTATTGTAACTATTATTCCAAAATATGCAGTTTTATTTATGTTGTTTACTTTAGCTGCATTAGGGTTACCAGGCACAAGTGGTTTCGTTGGTGAATTTTTGATTTTAATGGCAGCCTTTAAAGACAATTTTTTAGTGGCAGTATTAGCCAGTTTGGGAGTTATTATCGGAGCAGCATATATGCTTTGGCTATATAAAAGAGTTATATTTGGAAAGTTAATTAATACAGAATTAAAAAAAATGATTGATTTGAATAGATCAGAAGCATTTACACTTACTTGTTTAGCTATTCCAACTTTATATTTTGGTTTTTATCCTGAACCATTAATAAATACTATTGAAGTTTCAATAAATGATTTGATTAATAAATATAACTATAATGTAGCGAGCAAATAATGAATAATATTGAGTTGATATTTCCAGAGATTTTTATTTCATTATCAATAATGTTTTTACTTATCTTAGGAGTTTTTAAAAAAAATGGCTCAATAATAGTTCATAATATTTCATTATTAGTTTTATTAATTACAGCAGTTATTACATTTAACGAAACTATTGGCGTCGGCCAAAGAATTTTATTTAATGAAAGTATTGTCATAGATTACTTATCCTCATTTATGAAAATAATTACTTTAATAGCTGCCTTTGTGGTTTTGTTAATTTCATCAAGTTACCTAAAGACATTTAAAATTTTTAAAATTGAATATCCAATTCTAATTTTAAGTTCTGTACTAGGTATGATGGTGATGATTAGCTCAAATGATTTAATTGTTTTTTATATGGGTTTAGAGCTTCAATCTTTAGCTTTATATGTTTTAGCAACATTTAATCGAGATCAATTACAGTCATCAGAGGCAGGATTGAAATATTTTGTTTTAAGCGCATTATCATCAGGATTGTTATTATATGGTTGTTCACTCATTTATGGCTTTACAGGTTCAACTAACTTTAATTTAATTGCTAGCCAATTTAATACCAACGAATATGCTTTAACCTTTGGGATAGTTTTTATTTTGGTAGGTTTGGCATTTAAAATTTCAGCTGTACCATTTCATATGTGGGCTCCAGATGTTTATGAAGGTTCACCAACATCCGTAACATTATTTTTTACTATGGTGCCCAAAATAGCTGCACTAACAGTTTTTATAAGATTTCTTTATGTTCCCTTTTTGAATCTTATTGATCAATGGCAAATGATTTTAGTTTTTTTATCTATTGCTTCCATGCTTTTTGGTGCTATAGCGGCGATAGGGCAAAAAAATCTTAAAAGGCTTATAGCTTATAGCTCGATTAGTCATATTGGGTATGCTTTGGCTGGCTTAGCTACGGGATCAAATGATGGAATACAAAGTTCGGTTATTTATATAACTATTTATATTGTTATGAATCTTGGTTTTTTTTCATGTTTATTAATGATGAAAAGAAACAATGTTTATTATGAAAAAATTGAGGATTTATCAGGATTATCAAAAAATCATCCTCTATTATCTCTTTCATTGCTTGTAATTTTATTTTCTCTAGCAGGCATTCCTCCTCTTGCTGGTTTTTTTGCAAAATTTTATATTTTTAAATCTGTTATTGAACAATCTATGTATTTTTTAGCTATAGTTGGATTATTATCAACAGTGGTTGCAGCATTTTATTATTTACGAATTATTAAGATTATGTATTTTGATGAAGAAAAGGAAAGCTATGACAAAGATCACAGTTTATGGCTTAAATTTTCTTTAAGTGTTTCAACATTAATTATTTTGATTTACTTTATTTTCCCAAGTCAACTGATTGATGCTGTTTCAAAAATCAATATAATTTAATGAAGTTTAAAGTGTTTAGGTTTAATAAAGTAAAAAGCACAAACAATACCGCTATTAGAATTATCAAAAACTATAATCATGAGTATGGAATGATCTTATCAAATTCTCAGATCAATGGGCGAGGTCAATATGGAAAAAAATGGATTTCATATAATGGAAACTTGTTCGTAAGTTTTTTTTATAATCTTAAGAATTTTAATATTTCTTTAAATAAATTAACTAAAGTAAATTGCCTAATAGTTAAAAAATGTATTTCTGATTATTACAAAAGCAAAATTTATTTTAAAAGTCCTAATGATTTAATGATCAAAAAAAAAAAAATTTGCGGCATATTACAAGAAACGGTAAATAAACTTAATAATAAATATTTGATAGTCGGAATTGGAATAAATTTAGTTAAAAGTCCAGTTATAAAGAATTATCCAACAACTCATCTTAGTCAGCTTATTAATAAAAAGATTCCAAAAAAAAAAATAGAGATTAAATTAAAAAAAATTTTTGAAAATAATTTAAAAAAATTTCTTAGAAAGAAATATATATAAAATATGCTAATTTTAGGTGATATAGGCAATTCTGAAACTAAAATATTTTTAGTAAATCCAGAAGGTAAAATTGTGAAAAAAACTAATTTGTCTTCAAGGGGTATAACAAAATTAATTTTGAATAAAAAATTTAAGATATTAACAACTGATTTTAGGAATATAAAAAAAATATTATTTTGCAGTGTTGTTCCTAAAAATTTTCAATTAATTAAGAAATTTATATCTAAAAAAACTAAAATTAAGTGTTATGAAATAAAAGAACTTAATTTAAAGTCTGTTATAAAAATAAATGCAAATTTCAAACAAGTAGGTTCTGATAGACTCGCTAACGCTATCAGTTTGATGAATAATAAAGACAATTTTATAATATTAGATTTTGGGACTGCTACTACATTTGATGTCATTACAGGAAAAACATACAATGGAGGTGTAATCGCTCCTGGTGTTAACATTTCATTAAATACTCTGTCTGATAGGGCCTCTTTAATTCCAAAGATTAATTTAAAAAAGGCAAGGAAGGTAATTGGAATAGACACTAATACAGCTGTAAGATCAGGTTTTTTTTGGGGCTATGCAGGTTTAATTGACAATATTATTAATTTGATTAAGAAAGAAACTAGAAAAAATTACAAGGTAATTATTACAGGTGGGTTTTCTAACTTATTTAAAGAATCCATAAAGGCTAAAGTAATTGAAAGTAAAGATATTACAATCAAGGGTCTCATTAAGATCTCTAAGTTAATAAATTAAATGAAAGAAGAATTATTATTTTGTCCACTTGGTGGATCTGGTGAAATTGGCATGAACATGAATCTATTTGGTTATGGTCAACCAGGTGATCATAAATGGATCATGGTTGATATAGGTGTAACATTTGCTGATGATACTATTCCAGGCATTGATTTAATTTATCCAGATCCTGGGTTTATTGTCGAGCGTAAAGATAATTTATTAGGTATTGTTTTAACACACGCTCATGAAGATCATATAGGTGCAATTGCTCATTTATGGCCAAAACTTCAATGCAAGATATACGCCACACCTTTTACTGCTGTTTTGATAAAGGAAAAATTTAAAGAGAAGCATATTGATATTACTAAAGATTTGGAAATTGTTGAATTAAATGGAAATATTTCATTAGAAAAGTTTGAAATTGAATACATTACTTTAACTCATTCAATATTAGAACCGAATGGTCTAAGAATTAAAACTCCAGTTGGAGTAATTTTACATACAGGAGATTGGAAAGTTGATCCAAATCCATTAATTGGTGATGAAACCAATTCTAAAAGATTAAAAGAAATAGGTAACGAGGGTGTTTTAGCTATGATTTGTGACTCAACTAATGTTTTTAGCGCCGGAAGGTCTGGATCAGAATTAGATGTAAGAAAAAATTTACTTAATATTGTCAATAGATTAAAAAAAAGAGTAATCATTACTTCTTTTGCGTCTAATGTTGCAAGAATGGAAACAGCTTTTTATTGTGCAGAAAAATCAGGAAGACAGATATCTTTAGTTGGAAGATCAATGCATAGAATCTATAAGGCTGCAAAACAATGCGGATATTTGAAAAATACTATCGAGCCTATTGATCCTAGAGATGCAAAAAATTTTCCTAGAGAGAAAATTCTTTATTTGTGTACAGGCAGTCAAGGTGAACCAATGGGAGCAATGATGAGAATTGCTAAATACATTCATCCAGATGTATTTATTGAAAAAGGTGATACTGTTATTTTTTCGTCAAAAATTATTCCAGGTAATGAGAAAAAACTTTATAAACTTCATAACCAATTAGTGAAGGATGGTATAGAGGTAGTTTCAGAGGAAACTGAGTTTATTCATGTATCCGGGCACCCAAATCGAGAGGATCTTAAAGATATGTATCAATGGGTTAAACCACAGTGTGTTATACCGGTTCATGGAGAACATAGGCATATGATTGAGCATATAAATTTTGCAAAAGAAATGCAGGTCCCTCACCCTGTACAGGTTGAAAATGGAGATATTGTAAAGTTGTATCCTGGAGATAAACCAGAAGTTTACGATAAAGCACCTAGTGGAAGGTTATATTTGGATGGTAATATTAGTGTTGAGGAGGATTCACAGTCTATTAAAGACAGAAGAAATTTAAGTAGTAATGGATATTTGGAAATAACAATTTTAATCACTCCAAAGGGAAATATCCATAATAGCCCAATAATCTCCTACAGGGGATTACCCGTTTATGAAAAAGACGATTTTTTATATGGATTAGAGTATGAAATTGAAAAAATAACAAGAAAATTTAAACTTGGTAATAAACAGCAAGAATACAATTTAATAGATGCACTTAAAATTGCTAGCCGTAAGTTTACGAAAGAAAAAACTGGAAAAAAACCTTTTGCTAACATTAACTTGGTGAAGATTTAATGAGCCCTACAGGATTAGCAATAATCTATATAATTATTTGGTGGATAGTTTTTTTTGCAATTCTACCGATAGATGTAGAGAGAAATAAAGTAATTAAAATTGAAGGAGAGGATCCAGGTTCCCCAGAAAATCCAAAAATGCTTAAGAAATTTGTTTATTGTACTGGAATAACAACAATTTTGTTTATAATCATTTACTTACTTATGAAATTTGAATATTTAAATTTAAGAAATATAATCACTTAGAATGTATATTTCACAATCATTTATTCCAATTTTAAAAAACAATCCCTCAGAAGCTAAAATAAAATCACATCAGTTAATGTTGAGAGTTGGGATGATTAAACAGTCATCATCAGGAATTTACTCGTGGTTACCATTAGGTTTCAAGGTGATGAAAAAAATTGAACAAATTGTTAGAGAAGAACAAAACAAAATTGGAGCTCAAGAAATTTTAATGCCAACGATACAATCAAGTGAAATATGGAAAGAGAGTGGGCGGTACGAGGATTATGGAGAAGAAATGCTTAGAATTAAAGATCGTCAAGATCGTGAAATGCTTTATGGCCCAACTAATGAAGAACTTGTAACTGATATATTTAGAGCTTCAGTTAAATCTTATAAATCTCTTCCACAACTTTTATATCATATTCAATGGAAATTTAGAGATGAGATTAGACCACGATTTGGAATAATGAGATGCAGAGAGTTTTATATGAAAGATGCCTACTCATTTGATATTTCTGATGAGGAAGCTTTATTTTCTTATAATAAATTTTTTTTGTCATATTTAAAAACTTTTAAAAGATTAGATCTTACCGCAATCCCAATGGCTGCTGATACTGGACCTATAGGAGGTAATCTTTCTCATGAGTTTATTATTTTAGCTGAAACTGGTGAAAGTAAAATTTTTACAGATAAAAGAATTTTTGATTTGAAAAGTGAAGGCACAAAATTAGAAAAAAAATCTTTAGAAGATTTGAGAAAAAAGTATGAAGAATTTTATTCAGTTACTGACGAAAAATTTAATAAGGATGAGTTTGAAAAAAAAGTTTCAGAAACTAATAGATTAAAAACTAAAGGTATTGAGGTTGGTCATATATTTTATTTTGGTGATAAATATTCAAAACCAATGGGAGCATCAGTAGATCTTCCTGGTGGTAAAAAAGATTTTGTTAAAATGGGTTCATACGGCATAGGAGTTTCAAGGTTAGTTGGGGCCATAATAGAGGCAAAATACGATGAGAAAAATGAAATCATGAAATGGCCAATATCTGTTGCACCATATGATATTGGAATAATACCAATGATAAATAAAAACGATAATTCAGCTTTAGAAAAAGCAAATAAGATTAATTCTGAATTTGAAAAAAATAACATTGATGCGATAATTGATGACACTGATGAAAACTTTTCATCAAAAATTAAGAAGATGAATTTAATAGGTGCTCCATATCAAATAATTATAGGTAAACAAACTGATGGCGATTTATTAGAATTTAAAGAGGTTGGAACAGAAACTCAAAAATTAAAGATAGCTGAAATAATAAAAAAAATTAAAGAAAAAAAAGAAAAAAATTGATTTCTACTTTAGAAAAAGAAATTACATTTAGATTTTTGAAAGCCAGAAAAAAAGATGGTTTTCTAAATGTTATCTCAATTTTTTCATTCATTGGTATTAGTCTTGGCGTTGCTGTTTTAATCATCGTTATGTCTGTAATGAATGGTTTTCGGACGGAATTGATCAATAAGATTGTTGGATTTAATGCACATATAACTGTTAAACCATATGAAAATATAATTGAAATTGAAAAATTAAAACAAAATAATTTAAAACTTATTTCTAACGAATTGATTTTAAGTAATTCAGGTGAAGCTATAATAATTAAAAGTGAGAACTCAAAAGGAATAGTGCTAAGGGGTTATGCAAATGATGATTTCTCCAAACTAGAATTAGTAAAAAATAAAAATTTTTTAGGTAATAAAAAAAATTTAAGTAAAAATTTTATTTCAATTGGAAAAGAGCTTAGTTTTACTCTTAATCTTGATATTGGGGATGATATTACAATAATGTCATCAAGTGGAATTGAGACATTAATTGGCAATATACCTAAACAAAAAACTTTTACAGTTATATCAATTTTTGAAAGTGGGCTTGTAGATTTTGACAACAATATAGCCTTTATCAACTTATCAACGCTAGAAGAATTCTTTAATCTAGATAAAGATGATAGAAATTTAGAAATTTATCTTAAAAATCCCCAAAAAATTGAAGATCAAAAAGTAATAGTACAGAAAATTTTTAGAAATGAATTCGTATATTCTTGGTCAGATATGAATAGCGCTCTTTTTTCAGCCCTTAAAGTTGAGAGAAATGTAATGTTTATAATATTGTCTTTAATTATTATTGTAGCTGCTTTTAATATAATTTCTGGTTTAACAATATTAGTCAAAAACAAAACAAAAGATATTGCGATATTAAAATCGATTGGTGTACTTAACAAATCAATTATAAAGATATTTTTTCTTGTTGGAGTAATAATAGGAACCTCTGCTACAATTTTTGGGATTATTCTTGGTGTAACTTTTTCAATCTATGTTGAAAATTTAAGACAATTTTTAAGCACGCTTTTTAATATAAGTTTGTTTCCTGAGGAAATATATTTCTTGAGCACGATGCCCTCAGAAATAAACCCACCATCAATTTTATTAATCTCCCTATGCTCAATAATTATTACAATTGTTGTTTCAATTTTCCCTGCCTTAAAAGCAGCAAAACTAGATCCTGTTAAAGCATTAAAATATGAGTAATTTTATTAAACTTTCAAATATTTCAAAGTCTTTTACCCACCAAAAAAATTTAAGGGTTTTAAAAAAACTTACATATAATTTTAAACTTGGAAAAATTTATTCTTTAATGGGACCCTCTGGTTCAGGAAAATCAACATTATTAAACTTGTTATCATTAATTGATAGACCATCAGGTGGTACAATGAAATATGGAAATAAACAAATTGATTTCAAAAATTCCAACGATAATGACATTTTGAGAGCTAATAAAATTGGAATTATATACCAACAAGATAATTTACTTCCAGATTTCACAGCTTTAGAAAACGTATACTTTGCAAATCTTGCAATAGAGAGAAATAAAGATATTTCTGTAATGAAATCAAAACAACTTTTAAAAAAAGTTGGTTTGTCAAATCGAATCTACCACTATCCCGCTGAGCTTTCTGGAGGTGAAAAACAAAGAGTATCAATAGCTAGAGCTTTGATTAACGATCCCCAAGTTATTTTAGCAGATGAGCCAACAGGAAGTTTAGATCTAGTAACTGCAAAAAGTGTTTTTGATCTTTTAAAAAAACAAATAAATTCAAACCGACTGATAATCTTTGCAACTCATAATAGATTTTTTGCTAAAAAGTCAGATTGCATGTTGGAAATAGTTAATGGTAATATAAATACGATTAATGCAAGAGTCTAATACTGAAAATTTTAATCATCTAAAAATACATTCTCAATTTTCTATTTGCGAAGGAGCAATAAAGATAGATGATTTGAAAGATATCTCTAAAAATAATAAACTCAAAGCTCTAGGATTATGTGATACTTCTAATCTATGTGGTGCATTAGAGTTTGCTGAAAAATTATCTAAATCTGGATCTCAACCAATAATCGGAACTCAAATAAATTTTAAATTAAATGATACAACAGGTTTGTTACC